>JBJHBG010000009.1:19805-60161 GCA_050485385.1 Geminicoccaceae bacterium
GGGGGCGTGCCGTTACTACGACGACCGCTACCGGGAGGCCTTCGCCCTCGAGTGCGCCGCGATCCGGCGCGTGCGCGAGGATATGGGCCTGACGAACGTCATCGTCATGATCCCCTTCTGCAGAACGCTCGCCGAGGGCCGGCGGCCGCTCGCCGACGACCTTGCCGAACTCGTCGCCGGCACGGCCGAAGACGAGGCCCTCGGGCGCCTGCACGCTCGGCAGGGGGCCGTCGAAGGCGAGCGACTTGGAGCCCGCGTCCGTGGTGGCGGTCGTCGGCGTCGGCCGGCTGATCACCTGCGTGAGCACGTAGGCGGAGCGGACGAGCGCCGGCCCGTCCTCGACCACCCCGCCGCAAGCCGCGTAGTCGTCGTCGACGAACACGTAGGAGCCCACCTGCAACTCGGTGAACACCCCGGCCGGCGCGTCGCTGCGGAAGGTGCCGGTGCCGCTGCCGGTGACGATCTCCGGCGGCAGACCCGCCTCGCGCAAGCCCTCGACCATGGCGGCGAGCCGCCGGTTGACGGCAAGCGCCGCCGCGTGGCGCTCGGCTGCGGTGCGGACATGCTGGATCTGCCCCGCATAGGCCTGCACGCCGGCGAAGCGCAGCCGGGGATCGGCCGCGACGTGGCGGGCCAGGGCCACGGCGTCCGCGATCTCGGCGCGGCCGGTGCGGGCGAGACCGACGTCGAGGTCGATCAGGCACGCGAGCCGGGCCGTGCGGTCGGCCGCGGCTTCGGCCACGGCCGCAGCGGCCGCCGCATCGTCCACCACCACCATCAACTCGGGAAGTCTGGCCGCCAGGCGGCGCAGCCGGGCGAGCTTGTGGCGGCCGACCAGCGGTGCGGTGATCGTGAGCCGGTCGATGCCGGCGTCGGCCAGGGCTTCCGCCTCGCCGAGCTTGGCGACGCACAGGCCCAGGGCGCCGGCGTCGAGCTGCATGCGGCCGATGTCGGCCGATTTGTGGGTCTTGGCGTGCGGACGGAGGCCGACGCCGTGGCGCCGCGCGAAATCTGCCACGACCTCGATATCGTGGCAGAGGGCGGCCCGGTCGAGCAGGAGCGTCGGCGTATCCAGGTCGAGTGCCCGCAGCGTCTCGAGGTCGGTCGTCACCGCCAGCGGGCCGCCGCCCGGTCGTCCGTCGCCGTCGCCTCGATCCATCGCTCGCCGTCCTCCGTTTCCGCCAATTTCCAAAAGGGTGCCTGGGTCTTGAGCCAGTCCATGAGAAAGGCTGCCGCCTCGAACGCGGCCTGGCGGTGGGCCGAGGCGGTGACCACCAGGACGATCGGCTCGCCCGGCAGCATGCGACCGTGGCGATGCACGATCAGCGTCGCCTGCAACGGCCAGCGGGCCTGGGCCTCGGCCTCGATCCCGGCCAGCGCCCGCTCGGTCATGCCGGGATAGTGCTCGAGGGTCAGGGCGGTGAGCGGGGCTCCCGCCTCCTCGGCGCGCACGAGGCCCTGAAAGCTCACCACCGCACCGATCTCGGTGCGGCCGGCGGTCAGCGCCTGGATCTCGGCTGCGGCATCGAACGGCTCGGCCTGGACGCGGATCACCTCAGCCGCCCGTGACCGGCGGGAAGAAGGCGACCTCGTCATCGGGACCGAGGGTCACGTCCTCGTCGACGTGCTCGTGATTGACGGCAATGCGCACCACGCCGGGCGCTTGCCACGCCTCATTGAAGCCGGGCGAGCGCTCGGCGAGCCAAGCGCCGAGTTCGCGCGCCGTGTGCACACCTTCGGGCAGCGGCAGCTCCTCGCCGGCCTTGCCGACCCGATGCCTCAGCCACGCGAAGTAAAGGATGCGGACCATCTCAGCCTTTGGCGCTGCCGGTACTGCTGCGGCCGGGTAGTTTGCGGCTGTTCGTGGTGCCGCCGTTGCCCATCCCGAGAAAGTCGGTCGCCTGCCGCACGTAGCCGAAGGCGGTCACCACCGTCAGGATCGCCGCGATCCACAAGAGTGCCTCGCCGGTGACCTGGACGTAGGGCAGCAGATCGCCAACCAGCAACAGGGCCAACGCCACCATCTGCACGGTCGTCTTCCACTTCGCGAGCTGGGTGACGGCGAGGTTCGGCCCACGGCCGGCCAGGAACTCGCGCAGACCCGAGATACCGAGTTCGCGCAGGACGATCAGGAGCACGGGAACCCACGGCGCCCGGTCGGCGGCGACCAGGGCCACGAGCACGGTGGCGACGAGCAGCTTGTCGGCGATCGGGTCGAGGCAGCGACCGAGGTCGGTGATCTCGTTGCGGGCGCGGGCGATGCGGCCGTCGAGATAGTCGGTCACCGCCGCGACGGTGAACAACAGCAAGGCCGCGATCCGCGCCGCCGGCGCGTCGATCATCACCAACAGCGCCAAGGCTGGCACGATGGCCACCCGAAGCAAGGTCAGCCGGTTGGCGAGGGTCAGCTGCATCGTTCAGCCCTGCTCGTGGAAATGATCGTAGAGGTGCCGGGCCACCTTCTGGCTGACACCGGGCACCTGTTCCAAGTCCTTCAATCCCGCTTCCACAACGCCCCGCGCCGAGCCGAAATGCAACAGCAGCGCCTTCTTGCGCTTGGCCCCGATGCCCGGCACCCGGTCGAGCGGCGATGCCTGTACCGCGCGACCGCGCTTGGCGCGATGGGTCGAGACGGCAAAGCGATGCGCTTCGTCGCGCAATCGTTGGATGAAATACAGGACAGGGTCACGGCTTTCCAGGGCCAAGGGCGCTTGGTCTGCCATGTGCAGCACCTCGCGGCCGGCATTGCGGTCGGGGCCCTTGGCCACGGCGACGAGGTCGAGGCCGTCGATGCCGAGTTCCGCCAGCACCAGCCGCACCGCCGAAAGCTGTCCTTGGCCGCCATCGATCACGACCAGATCCGGCCAGCTGCCGCCGGTGCGCCCGGGATCCTCCTTCGCCAGCCGGCCGAAGCGGCGGCGGAACACCTCGCGCATCATGGCGAAGTCGTCGCCGGGAACCGTCGCCGCGTCCTTGATGGTGAAGGTACGATAGGCTTGGCGCTCGAAGCCTTCGGGGCCGGCAACGACGAAGGCGCCGACCGCGTGGCGGCCCTGGATGTGGCTGTTGTCGTAGACCTCGATGCGGGCGGGCGGTGCGGCGAGCCCCAGCCGATCGGCGAGGGCCTGCAACAGGCCGGCCTGGGCCGAACCCTCGGCCAGCCGGCGCGCCAATGCCTGCTCCGCGTTGCTGCGGGCGATCTCGACGAGGTCGCGCTTGGCGCCTCGCTGCGGCACGAGGACGCGGACCCTGGCGTCCACCCGTGCCGACAGGGCTGCCTCCAGGAGTTCGAGCTGTGGCGGCGCCTCGTTCAGCAGCACCAGCCGCGGCGGTGGCCGGTCGCTGTAGAACTGCGCGGCGAAGCTCTCCAACACCTCGCCCGGCGTGCTGCCCTGCGAGCCCGTCGGGTAGAACGCCTTGTTGCCGTAGTTTTTCCCGCCACGGTAGAAAAATACCTGCACGCAGACCTGCCCGCCATTGGCATGCGCGGCGACCACGTCGGCGTCGCCCACGGTCGCGGTATTGATGCCCTGGGTTGCGGTGATGTGGGCGAGCGCCTTCAGCCGGTCGCGCAGCACCGCCGCCTGCTCGAAGTCGAGCCGCGCGGACGCCGCCTCCATCTCGCGCTTCAAGCGCTCCTGCACCTCGGGCGAGCGGCCGGCGAGAAAGGTCTTCACCTCGTCGACGATACGGCCATAGGCGGCCGCGTCGATGCGCCCCACGCAGGGCGCCGAGCACCGCTTGATCTGGTGCTGGAGGCATGGCCGGGTGCGGCTCTCGAACATCGAATCGGTGCAGTTCCGCAAGGGAAAGGCGCGCAGCAGGGCATTCAGCGTCTGGTTGACCGCCCCCGCCGAGGCGAAGGGGCCGAAATAGTCGGTGCCGGGCCGTTTCGCACCCCGGTGCTTGCCGATCTGCGGAAAGGTGTGGTCCGACCTGAGGAAGACGTAGGGGAACGACTTGTCGTCCCGGAGCACGATGTTGAAGGTCGGCTTCAGCCGCTTGATGAGGTTGGCCTCCAACAGGAGAGCCTCGACCTCGCTCGCGGTGGTGACGAACTCCATGTCGCGCGTCAGCGTCACCATGCGCATGATGCGCGCCGTGTGCGCGTGGCCGCCCTTGGCATAGGCGGCGACCCGCTTTCTCAGATCCTTCGCCTTGCCGACGTAGAGCACCTCGCCCTTGCCGCCGAGCATCCGATAGACGCCCGGCTGATGCGGCAGATGGCGCACCTTGGCGGCGATGAGGTCGGCACCTGCGAGCGGCGCCGGCGCATTTTCCAGTGCGGCCTGGTCCATGCCCGAAAGGTGGCATGGCGGGGCCGCCGGTTCAACGGATGGCGGACGTGACGTGGTGCGGATGCGCGCTACCCTTGCCGGCGACCGTTCGATCGACGGATGGCCAGCGCGGGGGTTGGGGATGGCGAAGAAGAAGGCCGGCAAGGGCAAGGAGGCCGCGGCCCGGCCGCCGGCCGCAGAGAAGATGTCGCGCAAGGCGTTCGAGCGGGCGCTCGCGCCGCTGCAGGTCGAGCTGACCCGGCTGCAGACCTGGACCAAGGCGACCGGGGCGCGGATCGTCGTCGTCTTCGAGGGCCGCGACACGGCGGGCAAGGGCGGCGTCATCAGCCGCATCACCCAGCGCACCAGTCCGCGCGTCTTCAAGCACGTGGCGCTGCCGGCGCCGTCGGACCGCGAGAAGAGCCAGCTCTACCTGCAACGCTACGTCGAGCATTTCCCGGCCGCGGGCGAGATCGTCCTGTTCGATCGCTCCTGGTACAACCGCGCCGGCGTCGAGCGGGTGATGGGCTTCTGCACCGACGAGGAGTACGAGCGCTTCCTGCGTCTCACGCCGCATGTCGAACGCGAGATGATCGTCAACGCCGGCATCATCCTCCTGAAATACTTCCTCGACGTGAGCCAGGAGGAGCAGCGCCGCCGCTTCGAGCGGCGCATCGACGACCCGATGCGCCAATGGAAGCTGAGCCCGATGGACCTCGAATCGGTGCGCCGCTGGTGGGACTACACGGCGGCCTACCAGCGCATGCTGGCCGACACCCACACCACCGCAGCGCCGTGGCACGTCGTCCCCACCGACGACAAGCGCCGTGCCCGGCTGAACCTGATCGCCCACCTACTGGCGAGCATCCCCTACACCGACGTGAACGTCGACCTGCCCGAGGTGCCGCGGCTCAAGAAGCGCCCGGCCGGCATCGAGCCGGGCCTCGGTCTCGGCGGCCAGAACGTGGTGCCGAGCCGCTATTGAGGCGGTGCCGCGAGGGCGGCGAACCGTTCGCCTCGCTCCTCGAAGTTCCGAAACCGGCCGTAGCTCGGCGCCGCCGGAGAAAGCAGTACGACGCCGCCGCCGGGCGTGAGCGCCTCGGCACGGGCGACGGCGGCGGCGAGGTCGGGGGCGTGCTCCACCCGAAGCCCGGCGACGAGGGCGGCGAGCGCCGCCCCCATGGTCGGGCCGTTGTCGGGCAGCGTCACGATGCGCGCGTCGCGGCCCTGGAGCGCTGCCGCGAGTGGGCTCACGTCCTGGCCGCGGTCCTGGCCGCCGAGGAGAAGGGTGACGGCGCGGTCGGGAAACGCGGCGAGGGCGGCGGCGGCGCTTTCCGGGGTGGTGGAGATGCTGTCGTCCACCCAGGTGACGCCATCGCGCACGCCGACGACCTGCAGGCGGTGGGGGAGGCCACGAAAGGTCGTCGCGCGCGGCAGGAGGCGGTGCGCATCCTCGCCCATCGCCTCCAGGGCCGTCAGCGCGGCTGCCAGGTTCACGAGGTTGTGCAGGCCCGGAAGCGTCCAGTCGGTCGCAGCGAAGCGGTGCTCGGTGCGGTGGTGGAGCGCGCCGTCCGCGACGTGCCAGCCGTCGCCGGTCCCGAACCAGCACGCCTTGGCCAGATCCCGAAACCGCTCGACCGTCCTCGCGTCCGCGGCGTTGAGCACGGCGACTCCGGCCAGGTCCACCAGCCGCAGCTTGTCGGCGAAGTAGCGCTCGCGGCTGTGGTGCCAGTCGAGATGTTCGGGATAGAGGTTGGTCAGCACCATCGCCCGGACGCGGTGGGCGAGGTCGGCGCACTGGTAGCTGGAAAGCTCCAGCACCACGGGTGCGGTGCCCGTCGGTACGGCGACGAGCGGCCGGCCGACATTGCCCGCCAGCACCGATCCCTCCCACAAGTGCGCGACGAGGCTCGCCGTGGTGCTCTTGCCCTTGGTGCCGGTCACGGCGAGGACCGTGCGGCTGGGCTGGCTCTCGAGCCAGAGATTGGTCGACGAGGTCAGCGCCGTGCCGGCCTGGCGCATCGCCTCGACTTCCGGCCGATAGAGGCTGATGCCGGGCGACTTCACCACGACGTCGAAGCGGCCTTCGGCGAGGGCTGTCGTACCTTCGGCGCCGGTCAGCACCGGCAGGTCGACCGGCTCCGCCGGCGCCGCATCGGCGATCAGCGTCGGCACCAAGCCCGGCACCCGGGCTTCGAGGAAGGTCCGCGTCGCCCGGCCCTCGCGCCCGTAGCCCCAAAGGGCGACGCGGCTCGTCGGCCGGAGGCGGTCGAGCACGTTCACGCGGCGAGCGCCCCGCCGAGGTCGGGTGGCACCGCGTGCGGCCCGGACGGCTCCAGCGCCAGGGCGAATGCCTGCCGCAATTCGTCGCGATGCGGCCGGAGCCGCGGGGCGAGCGCCCGCACGACGGCCCTTTCCGCCCAATCCGGCCGCTCGGCCAAAGCGGCGAGCGCTGCCGCCGCCTCGCCCGTCTCGCCCACGCACTCGAACGGCTTGTGGCCTTCGAGACCGACCAATTCCGCGAAGCCGCGTAGCTGCGCCGGATCGTCGAGCACGTCGCCGCCGAAGATGGCGAGCAGGCGTTCGCGCTCCATGAACGGCGCCAGCGCCAGGAACACGAACCGGCATTTGGGGCAGTCCCGGCACCAGCGCCGAGCCGGCTCCGGCCCCGCCAGATGGAAGTTGCGGTTGCAGCTCGAGAAGCTGGCGTCGTAGCGGGTCTCGGCGGCGAAGCGCTGGGCGATGGCCAGCTCCGACAGCGGGCGCAGCAGCGAGAACCAGTCGAGATCGGGGCCGACCGCCCGCGCCAGTTCGGCCCTGAGATCCCGCTCGAACGCCCACGACTTGCTCCACTGGTGGTTCACGGACCAGCCGTCGACGACGAGGTTGGCGGCATCGGCCGACCGCTCGTTCGACATCACCACGCGGTCGAAGCCGTGCCACGCGGCGGCGAGCAGGGCGGTGAGCGAAACGATGGCGGTGATCGGCACGTGGCCGTTCCAGGCCCCCACCGCGTTCAGCGCGAACAGTGCCGGATCGAGCCGGCGGGTGACCGTCAGCGCCGGCAGGCCGCTCGCCTCGATGGTTGCCAGGATCGGCCCTTTGGGGTTGACGGCGAACAGCGTGACCTCGTCGCCCGCCCGCCTGAGCGCCTCGACCGTGACGAGGCTGTCCTTGCCGCCGCCGACCGGCACCAGCGAGCGGCGCGGAAGCTGCGCACGCAGGGGCCGCAGCGTGCCCGCCGCGCCGGTGAAGCGGAGGTGGCCGCGCAGGTCGAGCGCGTTCCGGTGCGCGAACTCGCCGAGCCCGCCGAGGTACAGCCGCTCCAGAAACGACGCGGCAGCCGCGTCCAGCCCGGTCGCCTCGGCCTCCAACACCGGCGCGAGCTTCGCCTTGTAGTAGCTGACCCCGGCCACGCCGTGCAGATAGGCCAGGAGCCTGAGGGCCAAGGCGTGACGCTCGACGGTGAGGGTCGTGGGCGAACCGAGGTCGATGCGCTCGACCAGCGGCGGCTCGTCGTCGAAGCGGTAGGGCAGGGTGACGGCGCCGGTGGCCCCATCCAGCGCCGGGGGCAGAAAGACGAAGCGCCGGGCGCGGGCGAACGGCCTCAAGCGCCCGCCTCGCTCCGGAGGTCGCCCACCAGATCGTCGATCATCTGGCGATGGACCAGCGGATCGACCGCGTCGACCGTGCCGGCGGCGAGCCGGGTGATGCCGTCGACGGCACCGGCAGCACAGATCGCCTCCAACAGCCGGTCGTGGGCGATGCCGTCGATCTCGGCGCCGAGCAGCAGTGCCAGGGCTGCCCCCGCCCAGTTCGAGACACCGGCGACGATCAGCGCGTCGGCCGGCGTGCGGCAGGCCGAGCGCTCGCCATGGGCGATGGCGTTCGCGATCACCGCCAAGGGCAGCGAGCCCATGCCCAATTCGTTGCCGCCGTCGCCGATGCCGATGCGAAAGGCCGGCGGCTGGAAGAGGCGGTGCAGGTCCGCCGTGTGCGCGCCGATGTCCTCGCCGCGGGCGTTGCGCGGCCGGCCGTCGACGCCGGGGCCGCAGCGCTCGATGGCGACGAGGTGGCTCGCGTCGAGGCGCTCGGCCACCGCGCTCAGGGGCTCGCCATCCGGGAAGCCGGGGACGGCGACGACGTCGAGCGGGCAGGTTTCGGCGAGACCGCCGGCGGCGATGGCGGCCTGGATCACGGGCGCGCAGGGCGCATCCGTCACCATGCGCACGGGTGTGTCCCGGTGCAGGAGCGCCTGCGCCAGGAACACGGCGCCGATCGGCCCGTCGGTCTCGGCCGCGGGCTTGGCCGCGCCGGGGATGTAGAAGCCGGTCAGGATCGCGACCGACCTCGCCTCCTCCAGCGCCGCCGCGGCACGGGCGAGCCCACCGCTTGCCGCCGCCGCCAACGGACCGACGTTGCGGCCGACATCGCGGGCGATCCGCCGTTCCATGCGGCCGGCCACAGGACTATCGATCATGGTCATGGTGCGGGGCTCCGAAGCACGCCACGGTTCTAGCCGGCGCGCGGCAGGCGGCCAAGCGGGGTGGGAGGCAACGATGCTCTTGGTGTTCGGCTCGCTCAACGTCGATCTGGTGTTCCAGGTCGAGCGGCTGCCCGCACCGGGCGAGACCGTCCTCACCGAAGGTTACGCCCGCCTTGCCGGCGGCAAGGGGGCGAACCAAGCCGCGGCCGCCGCGAAGGCCGGCGCTGTCGTGCACATGGCGGGTGCCGTGGGCGAGGACGGCTTGGCCGAGGTGGCGACGGACGGCTTGCGGGCTGCCGACGTCGACCTCGGCCTCGTCCGCCGGGTGGCGGCGCCGACGGGGATCGCCGTGATCGGCGTCGAGCGCAGCGGCGAGAACGCCATCATCGTCGCCAGCGGCGCCAATGCGACGGTGGCAGCCGAGGACGTGACCGACGCCGATCTGGGTGCCGCGACCACGCTCCTGCTCCAGAACGAGGTGCCCTTCGCCGCCAGCCGCGAGTTGGCCCGCCGCGCCAAGGCGCTGGGGCTTCGGGTGGTCTGGAATCTGGCGCCCGCCGACGCACCGGACCAGGCCGCGCTGGCCGCGACGGACGTGCTCGTCGTCAACCGCAGCGAGTTGGCCGTCGTCGCCGGGGGCCAGGGCG
Source organism: Geminicoccaceae bacterium (assembly GCA_050485385.1). GTDB lineage: Bacteria > Pseudomonadota > Alphaproteobacteria > Geminicoccales > Geminicoccaceae > RECO01. The sequence continues at coordinate 29,216 of JBJHBG010000009.1, forward strand.
CGCCGCTCGACCGTGCCCGAGGCCTCGCCGCGCGCCACGACCTTGCCGTGGTGGTGACGCTCGGCGGCGAGGGCGCTTTGCTGGTCACGGCCGAGGCCGCGCTGCGCGTGCCGGTCCTGGCCGTCAGGGTGGTGGACACCACCGGCGCCGGCGACGCCTTCGTCGGCGTGCTCGCGGCAGCCCTGGACGACGGACTGCCGCTCGCGGCGGCGGCGCGGCGCGCGGCAGTGGCGGGTGCGCTCGCCACGACGGCGCTCGGCGCGCAGGCGGCGCAGCCCTCGGCCGATGCCATCGCCGAAGCCCTCGGCCGACTTCCAGCCTCCACCGAGGCGTAGCACTGGATGCATGGCTGACGAAACCCGAACCGGCCTTAACGCATTGTTGGCAAGATCGTGCGCAAAAACGAAGGTCAGCAGAGGGTTCGTGTCATGGTGTTCTACGTCGTCAAGAAGCTTTCGCCGCCGCAGTCGGGCGAGGAGCGCTACGGGCCGTTCGAGAGCCAAGCGGTAGCCCAGGCCAAGGCCAAGACTCTTGCCGCGGCCAAACCTGCCGCCGGCAACTATCGGGTGGTGTGCGACTACGGCTGAGGCGGGCTCAGCCCTTGATGCGGGACGAAGCGATCGGCTGCGCGTAGCGCGGCTCCACGTCCCAGGGAAACAGGATCCAGGTATCCTGCGAGACCTCGGTGATGAACGTGTCGACCACCGCACGCCCCGCCGGCTTGGCGTAGACCGTGGCGAAATGCGCGTCCGGCAGCATCTCGCGCACGATGCGGCCGGTCTGTCCGGTGTCGACCAGATCGTCGATGATCAGCCAGCCCTTGCCGCGCCCGTCGATGTCCTTCAACACCTTGGGATCGCGCTGGGTCTCGTGGTCGTAGGTCGCCACGCACACCGTATCGATCAGGCGGATGTCCAGTTCGCGGGCGACGATGTGCGCGGGCACGAGGCCGCCCCGCGCGATGGCGACGATGCCCTGCCACGGACCGAGGCCCGCGAGCCGCCACGACAGCGCCTTGGCGTCGCGGTGCAACTCCTCCCACGATACCGGAAAATACCGCCGTTCCACCTCGCTCAAGGCCGCTTCCCCCGCCAAGCCAAGGCGTGGGCATAGGGTCGCGCCGCAGGCGGGTCAAGCGCGCGACCGTCGACAGCCGGATCGGGCCTTACTAGATTTCTCGTGGAGGGACCGCGCCATGTTCGAAGACGACGACCGACCACGCCCGAAGCCCAAACACCTCGCCATCGGCCAACCGCTCGAAGGCGTGTCGGTGGGCGACATGGAGGTGCAGATCGCCGCGTTGCGCGACGAGATCGGGCGGTTGGAGGCGGAGATCGCCAAGCGGACGGACCATCGCGCGGCGGCGGAGGCGCTGTTCAAGAAGCGCCCGCCCGCGACCGAGCGGTGACCATCCGCTTCTGCGTTGCCTGCGGGGGCGGCGTCAGCCGGCGACGACCACCGGGCGACGACCACGACCGCGCGGTGTGCGACGCCTGCGGCCACGTCCACTACGTGAACCCCAAGGTGGTAGTCGGCGCCGTCTGCGTTCACGGCGACCGCATCCTCTTGTGCCGGCGGGCGATCGACCCGCGCAAGGGCTTCTGGACCATTCCCGCCGGCTTCATGGAGGTCGGCGAGACGCCCGACGAGGGGGCCATGCGCGAGGCCGTCGAGGAAGCCGGAGCGTCGATCCGCATCGACGGCCTGCTCGCCGTCTACAGCATCAAGCGGATCGATCAGGTGCAGTTGATGTACGCCGCCTCGCTGCTCTCCGCCGACGTGGCACCGGGGATCGAAACGCTGGAGGTGGCGCTGGTCCGCTGGGACGAGGTCCCGTGGGAAGACCTTGCGTTTCCGACCGTCGATTGGGTGCTGCGCGAGGCCAGGGCACGCGGGCTGGCCGATCCGGCGCGTCCGACCAGCCTCGCGGATCTGGCGTCCGGGCCGCGGCACTGGTAGTGCGAAGCCATCGCGATTGCATCGAGCGGTCGCGATCGTTTACATGCGCGCTGCCGGGGCGTAGCTCAGCCTGGTAGAGCGCCAGCTTTGGGAGCTGGAAGTCGCGTGTTCGAATCACGCCGCCCCGATACCCAGTCCACCGGCATAGCCCCGGCCAGCACGGGCGCTACGCTCTACGTCGGCACCCGCGCGGCCTCGTCCTGGTCGCTCCGGGCTTGGCTCGCCCTCGATCTCGCGCGGCGACCGTTCGAGCTCGTCGAGATCGATCTCTACGCGCCGGATCGCGCCGAACGTCTTGCCGAAGTCAGCCCATCCGGCAAAGTGCCGCTCCTGGCCACCGGCGGAACCCTGATCTGGGACAGCCTCGCCATCATGGAGTGGGCGGCCGACCTCGCGCCCGAACTCTGGCCCTCGCACGCCCGGCGCCGCGCCGTCGCCCGTTCGGTGGTGGCGGAGATGCACGCGGGCTTCGCGGCATTGCGCCAGACCCTGCCGATGGACTGGTTCGCCCGCTACGAGTTGGCCGAGCCCTTGCCCGTCCATGCCGGCCTGGAGTTGCATCGGATCACCGGCCTGTGGCGGGAGTTGCTCGCCGAGAGCGGTCGCGGCGGATTCCTGTTCGGGCAAGCGCCCACCCTTGCCGACGTCGCCTACGTGCCGGTGGCGAGCCGGCTGGTCACCTACGGCCTCGTGCCGGAGGAGCCGGTGGTCCGCGACTACGTCGAGCGGCTGGTGACGCTGCCGTCCCTCGGGCGCTGGTTCCGCGGCGTCGAGCAGCGCGCCGTGCTGCCGAAGCCGCCGCCCATCGCGGTCGGCGCGGTGCGCCCCCGCCCCGCCCCGGTCCGAGCACCCGAGCCGCCACCGGCCGCTGGCCCGGCGGCGGGTCCCGCCGCGAGCCCACGCCGCCTGGAGGACGTGGTTGCCCGCGCGCGGGACAAGGGCACCGTGCGCCCCCTCGGCGGAGAAACGCCCTCACCGCCACCCGTGCCGGCTTGGCCCCCGGCGGAGCCCGCGCGACGGAGCCCCGCTCCCCCGCCGCCCGAAGAGCCGGCCGAGGAGCCGCGCCCATCGGCCAGCCTACCCTGGCTGCGTCGCCGCGACGCCCAGCCGGAGACCGCCCCCGGCGGCGGCTGGCGCCGCCGCCCGCCGCCCAAGACCTGAGCGACCACCGTCGGAATCGGCGGGTTTTCGCCTCCCGCGCGCCAAGGGCTGCCGGCCGTCGGCCGTCAGTTGGGGCGGCAGCCCCCCTGCCGCTACGTGCTTGCTGGCTCTCAGCCGGCGAGGTCCAAGAGCAGGGCCTCGTCGACCTCGATGGTCATGGCGAGAAGCCAGAAACTCGCCGACTTGCCGTGGCCGTCGAGGTTGAGGGCGCCGTTGACGCCGCCTTCGAGCACGTCGTCGACGACGAAGTTGAGGGCGTGCAAGCGCGGCAGGGCGTAGCGGCGCACGGCGCTGGCGCCGCGATGGTTGAAATGCGCCAGCACCCGCGCTTCGGTCACCTCGGTCACCAGCCAGGGCCAGGCCGCTGGACGGTAGGCGACGAGGCTGAGGTTCAGCCGGTTGCCCTTGTCGCCGGCACGGGAGTGGGCGAGCCGGTAGAGCGGGACGGCGACGAGGGGGCCGTTCACGCGCCGCCTCCGGCGACGCCAGTGCCCTCGACGAACGCGAAGCCAGCCTCGACGAGCCCGCGCGGGACGAGGCAGGAGAGCGTGTTGAGCCGGTGCTCGGTGCGGGTGCGCACGCCGGCGCCGCCGGCGGGGCCATTGAGGTAGAGCGCCAGCACCTCGCGCAGAGCGGCGTCGACCGGTGCCTTGTCGGCGGCGGCGGCGGCGAGGCGCAGGCGCACCTCGCAGGGCTCGCCGCCGATGCCGCGGCGACGGAGGCTGCCGTCGTCGCCGTCGAAGGTGGCAACCGTCCCGATCAGGTCGAACCGTCGCCGGACCTCGAGCCCCAACTCGGCGAGCCGCGCCTCGACGACTGCCGCCGCCAGCTCGCCGCGGGCGCGGGCGTTCGGGCCGGCGTAGGAAATCTCGGCCTCGCCCAGCCACTCGCCGGCGATACCGATGGTCGCCTTCAGACTAGGCGGCGCCGGGCGGCCGCGCGCACCGCGGACAGCCACCCGGTCGCGGCCGACCTGCTCGAGATCGACACGGGTCACGTCGAGCACCACGTCCGGTGTCAGATAGGCGCTCGGGTCGTGCATCTCGTAGAGGAGTTGTTCCTTCACCGTGCGCAGGTCGACGACGCCGCCCGTGTCCGCCGCCTTGGTCAAGACGAAGCTTGCGTCCGGCTCGACCTCGGCGATGGGAAAGCCGACCGTCAGGAGGTCCGGCACGTCCTTCATCCCCGGATCGGCGAAATAGCCGCCCGTAACCTGGGCCGCGCATTCGAGCAGGTGGCCTGCGAGCGTGCCACCGGCGAGCCGGTCCCAATCGTCCCACGTCCAGCCGTAGTGGGCGACGAGCGGGCCGAGGGCCAGCGCCGGATCGGCGATCCGGCCGGTGACGACCACCTGAGCGCCCGCCCGGATCGCCGCGGCGACGGGAGCGGCCCCCAGATAGACGTTGGCCGAGAGCAGTTGGCTGGCCTCCAGTTCGCCGGCGCGGTCGCCCTCCCAGGGCAGGAACGAAGCGGGATCGATACGGCCGTGGATGTCGTCGCCGGTGACGACGGCAATCCGCAGGTCCGCCAAGCCCTGCTCGGCCGCGAGCGCTCGGATACGGCGGGCCGCGGCGGGTGGGTTGGCCACGCCGAAATTGCCGACGATGACGATGCCCGCCTCGACGCAGGGCCGCAGCACCGGCGCGACGAAGGCCTCGAGCATCGGCTCGTAGCCGGCCTCCGGGTCGCGCCCGCGGGCGACATGGCCGAGGGCCAGCGTCCGCTCGGCGAGGGTCTCGAACATCAAGGCCGCCGGCCGGCCGCTCGCCGCCAGCGTGCGCACGACCGGCAGGGCCGCGTCCGTGCGGTCGCCCGAAAAGCCGGCGCCGCAGCCGACCAGATACGTCAAGACGTCCCTCCCACCCTTCGTTGCTCCCGACCATCGAACATCCTAAGCCCAGGGACAAGCGGCGAAGGGAGGCGAGATGCAGGGACCGTTGGCGCACCTCAGGGTGCTGGATCTGTCGCGGGTGCTGGCCGGGCCGTGGGCCACCCAGTACCTCGCCGACATGGGGGCGGAAGTCGTCAAGATCGAGCGACCCGGCGCGGGCGACGATACCCGCCAATGGGGACCGCCTTGGGCCGTACCGCCCACCGCCGACGATCCGGGCCTCTCGGCCTACACGCTCGCCGCCAATCGCGGCAAGCGCTCGCTGGCGCTCGATATCGCCAGCCCGGAGGGCCAGGAGATCGTCCGCCGGCTCGCCCAGCGCGCCGACGTCGTGGTGGAGAACTTCAAGGTCGGGGCACTCGGCCGGTACGGCCTCGATGCGGCGAGCCTGACGGCGTCGAACCCGCGCCTGGTCTATTGCTCGATCACCGGCTTCGGCCAGAGCGGGCCCTACGCCCGACGGGCCGGCTACGACTATCTCATCCAGGCGATGGGCGGCTTGATGAGCATCACCGGTACCATCGACGGCGAGCCCATGAAGGTCGGGGTAGCCATCTCCGACCTGCTCACCGGCCTCTACGCGACGGCCGCAATCCTGACCGCGCTTACGCAACGCGAGCGTACCGGTAGGGGCGAAGTGATCGATATGGCGCTGCTCGACTGCACCGTGGCGGCACTTGCCAACCAGGCGACCAATTACCTCGTCTCCGGCACGCCACCCGGCCGCATGGGCAACGCGCACCCCAACGTCGTGCCTTACCAGGTGTTCGCGACCGCCGACGGCTTCATGATCCTCGCCATCGGCAACGACGGCCAGTTCCGCCGCTTCTGCAATGCGGCCGGTCTCGCCGAGGTCGCCGCCGACGCGCGCTTCTCCAGCAATGCCGGGCGGGTCGGCAACCGCGAGGTGCTGATCCCGCTCCTGGCGGCGCGCATCGAGCGGCAAACCACGGCCGACTGGATGGACCTGCTGGAGCCGGTCGGCGTGCCCTGCGGGCCGATCAACGACCTGGACGCGGTGTTCGCCGATGCCCAGGTGCGGGCGCGTGGCCTGGAGCGCCACCTGCACGATCCCGATGCCGGCACGTTGCGACTGGTCGCCAACCCCGTCCGCTTCGCCTCCGGCCCCACCACCTCAGACCGCCCGCCGCCGCGCCTCGGCGCCGACACCGACGACGTGCTGAGGACCGCGCTCGGCCTGGATGCTGCGACCATCGCCCGCCTGCGCCGCGCGGGCGTCGTCGGCTGAGGGCCGGATCTGGCGCAACGGGGTGGCCCGAGGCGAAGCGCGCCCCGCCTACGAGCGTGCTTGCGCCGCTCGATCGGCGGCTTACACCGGCAAGCCATCGGCCGGCTGATCGACGTATGCGCCCGAGCTACGACGGCTCGTTCCCGCAAACGGCGGGCCGGCTCGAGCCGGCCCCGGGCTGCATGGGCAGAAAGTCCCAGCGTTCGTTCGCGTCGGCTCCCTCAGGGCGTCGGCCCGAGCATGTTTTCCGGCCGGACCCATTGGTCGAACTCCTCGGCGGTGAGCAGGCCGAGGGCAAGCGCCGCTTCCTTCAACGTGGTCCCTTCGGCGTGGGCCTTCTTCGCGACCTTGGCGGCGTTGTCGTAGCCGATCTTGGGGTTGAGGGCGGTGACCAGCATCAGGCTTTCGTGCAGCAGCTTGGCGATCCGGTCCTCGTTGGCTTCGATGCCGGCCACGCAGTTGTCGGTGAAGGAGCGGCAACCGTCGGCCAGGAGGCGGGTGGACTGGAGGACGCCGTAGGCCATGACGGGCTTGAACACGTTGAGCTCGAAGTGGCCGTTGGAGCCGCCCACCGTCACCGCCACGTTGTTGCCCATGACCTGGCAGGCGACCATGGTCAGCGCCTCGCACTGGGTCGGGTTGACCTTGCCCGGCATGATCGAGGAGCCGGGCTCGTTCTCGGGCAGGCTGAGCTCGCCCAAGCCGCAGCGGGGGCCGGAGCCCAAAAAGCGGATGTCGTTGGCGATCTTCATGCAGCTCGCGGCGAGCGTGTTGAGCGCACCCGAAAGCTCGACCATGGCGTCGTGGGCGGCTAGCGCCTCGAACTTGTTGGGCGCGGTGACGAAGGGCAGGCCCGTGATGCGCGCCACCTCGTCGGCGAAGGCTTCGGCGAAGCCGGCCTTGGCGTTGAGGCCGGTGCCGACGGCGGTGCCGCCCTGGGCGAGCGCCAGCACACCCGGCAGCGCGCGCCCCACCCGCTCGATGCCGTAGGTGATCTGGGTGCGATAGCCCGAGAACTCCTGGCCGAGCGTGAGGGGTGTGGCGTCCTGGGTGTGGGTGCGGCCGATCTTGACGATGGGCGCGAACGCCTCCTCCTTCGCCCGGAGGGCCGCTTCGAGGTGCTGGAGCGCCGGGATCAGGCGGTTGGAGGCTTCTTCGGCGGCAGCGACGTGCATGGCCGTGGGGAACGTGTCGTTGGACGACTGCCCCATGTTGACGTGGTCGTTGGGATGCACCGGCTGCTTCGTGCCGAGCGGCTGGCCCAAGACCTCGTTGGCGCGGTTGGCGATGACCTCGTTGGCGTTCATGTTCGACTGGGTGCCGGAGCCGGTCTGCCAGACGACCAGCGGAAAGTGGTCGTCGAGCTTGCCATCCACGACCTCCTGGGCCGCCTGCTCGATGGCCTTGCCCAACTCGGGCGAGAGCACGCCGAGCTTTTGGTTCACCCGGGCGGCGGCGAGCTTGACGATGCCCAGTGCGCGGACCAGCGGCTTGGGCATGGTCTCGGTGCCGATGGCGAAGTTCTGCAACGAGCGCTGGGTCTGGGCGCCCCAATAGCGGTCGGCCGGCACCTCGATGGGGCCGAAGGTGTCGCTCTCGGTCCGGGTGGTCGCCATGGCCGCGGTCTCCAACAAGGCTTCGGGTTTGGCCGCTAGAGGCCCAGCCGTCGGCGTGCTGTCAAGCGGCGGAAAGGCGAAGCGGGGCGTTCCAAGGGCGGCCGTGCGCTGCTATGCGATGCTCTTTTTCGTGGCCGTCATCGAATCCGAGGAGTGGGGACCGTGGTCGAGGCGATGAGCCTGGCGATCCTCGTCGCTGCTGGACTCGTTGCGATCAGCGTCTTCACGAGCGTCGTCGCGTTCCGCGTCGGCGCACCGCTCCTGCTCGTGTTCCTCGGCATCGGCCTGCTCGCCGGCGAGGACGGCATCGGCGGCATCCAGTTCGACGACACGCGAACCGCCTTCTACTTCGGCTCGGTCGCGGTCGCGGTGATCCTCTTCGACAGCGGCTTCCACACGCGAGTGGCAACCATCCGCACCGCGGCGCTGCCGGCGGTGGCCCTCGCGACGGTGGGCGTGCTGTTGACGGCGCTACTGGTCGGCGGCGCCGCGCACCTCGCGATGGGCGTGAGCTTCGCCGAGGGGCTGCTGCTTGGCGCCATCGTCGGCTCGACCGATGCGGCCGCCGTGTTCTTCCTGTTGCGGGTTGGCGGCATCACCATCCGCGAGCGGGTGCGCGCCACGCTCGAGGTGGAGTCCGGCAGCAACGATCCGATGGCGATCTTCCTCACCGTCGCCGTGCTGGAAGTCCTGATCGAGGGCGCCACGCTCGAGGCCCTCACCTGGGGGGTAGCGGAGGCGTTCGCCGTGCAGATGGGCATCGGCTCGGTCGCGGGGCTCCTCGGCGGCTGGCTGATCGTGCGCGTCGTCGACCGCATCGGCCTGGAGCCGGGGCTCTATCCCATCGTCGTCATGAGCCTGGCGCTCTGCCTCTTCGGCGCGACGCTCAAGCTCGGCGGCAGCGGCTTTCTCGCCGTCTACCTTGCCGGGCTCGTCGCCGGCAACATGCGGCTGCGCGCCGCCGCCCAAGTCCGCCGCTTCCACGACGGCATGACGTGGCTCTGCCAGATCGGCATGTTCCTGGTGCTGGGGCTGTTGGCGACGCCGTCGCACTTCCCGACGATCGCGCCCGAGGCGATCGGCATCGCGCTGGTCTTGATCTTCGTCGCGCGGCCGGTCGCGGTCTGGCTCTGCCTGCTGCCGTTCGGCTTCACCCGCCACGAGACCGCGTTCGTCGCCTATGTCGGCCTGCGCGGTGCGGTGTCGATCCTGCTCGCGATCTTTCCGCTGATGGCGGGGCTCGGCCTGGCCCAGACCTTCTTCGACACGGCGTTCATCATCGTGCTGGTTTCGCTCCTGGTGCAAGGCTGGTCGATCCGCCCCTTGGCCCGCTGGCTGGGGCTGATCGTGCCGCCCCGCGTCGGCCCGGTGGATCGGGTCGAGCTGGAGCTGCCAGGCCGCGGCAACCACGAACTGGTGGCCTATCGGGTGGTGGCGGACTGCCCGGTCTTGAAGGGCGAGCGCATTCCGCGCTGGGCGCGGCCGTCCCTGATCGTGCGCGGCGGGCGGTCGATGGGTCTGCACAGCGCCGGCCGGCTGCAAGCCGACGACCTCGTGTTCGTGTTCATCCAGCCGGGGCGGGTGCGGCTGCTCGACCGGCTGTTCGCCAGCCCGAAGGACCTCGATACGAGCGATGAGGAGTACTACGGGACCTTCGTCCTCAAGCCCGACGCCAAGGTCCGAAGCGTGGCGCAGGCCTATGGCTTCGAGCCCAGATCCGGCGATCACGAACTGACGCTGCGCGAGCTCTTGCAGCGGGACTTGGGCGGCCATGTCGAGGTCGGCGACCGCCTGTTCTACGTCCAGGTCGAGTTCATCGTGCGCGACGTCGGCGACGACGAGGCGGTGGGCGAGATCGGGCTCGCCGTCGAGCCGTCGGCCGGCGCGTTGCCGATCTTCCCGACAAGGCGCGACGTCGCCCGCTGGCTTGCCGCGCTCGGACCGCGCCGTCGCTAGCCCGGAGGCGGGCTCAGCCGTCCACCGCACGCACGAAATGACCGGGCGCGTGCTCCAGCAAGGGCTTGGGCCGAGGCTCGTAGCCGAGCGGCCGCGCGGGGCTCGGCAGGTCGTCGGCGACCAGCGTCCGGGCGCGCCTGAGTTCGGGATCGGGTACCGGCACGGCCTGGATCAGCTTCTTGGTGTAGGGGTGCTGCGGGTCGTCGAGCACCGCGGCACGCGGGCCGATCTCGACGATCTCGCCCAGATACATGACGGCCACCCGATGGCTCACCCGCTCGACCACGGCGATGTCGTGGCTGATGAAGAGATAGGCCAAGCCCAGCTCCGCCTGGAGGTCCAACAGCAGGTTGACCACCTGCGCCTGGATCGAGACGTCGAGGGCGGAGACGGCCTCGTCGGCGACCAGCAGCGAGGGCGACAGGGCCAGCGCCCGGGCGATGCAGATGCGCTGCCGCTGACCGCCCGAGAACTCGTGCGGGAAGCGCGTCGAGTGCTCCGGCAACAGCCCCACCTTCGAGAGCAACCCCTCGACCCGCGCCAGCGCCTCGGTACGGTCGCAGAGGCCGTGCACCAGCATCGGCTCGGCCAGCGCCGCGCCGACGGTCTTTCTCGGGTTCAACGAGCCGTAGGGGTCCTGGAAGATCATCGCCATGCGGCGGCGCAACTGGCGGACGCGGGCCGGCGTCGCCCGCATCAAGTCCTCGCCCTCGAAGCGGATGGTGCCGCGCAAGGGGGGCACGAGCTGGAGCAGCGAGCGGCCCGTGGTCGACTTGCCGCAGCCGCTCTCGCCGACCAGGGCCAGGGTCTCGCCCCGGTGCAGCGTGAAGGAGACGTCCTCGACGGCGTGGATGTGGCCGGTCACGCGGCCGAAGACGCCGCCGCGGATGGGGAAGCGCGTGGTGAGCCCACCGACCTCGAGCAGCGGGGCAGCACCCGCATCGGGCATCGCCGACGGCGCCGGCTCCTCGCTGCTGCCGTCCTCGGCGACGATGGCGAAGCGCCTCGGCGCCGGCTCGCCGCGCAGGCTGCCGAGCTTCGGCACCGCCGCCAGCAGGCGGCGGGTATAGGGATGCTCCGGGCGGTCGAAGATGCGCCGGACGTCCGCCTCCTCGACCTTGTCGCCGCGCCACATGACGACCACGCGGTCGGCGATCTCGGCCACCACCCCCATGTCGTGGGTGATGAACAGGACAGACATGCCGACCTCGTCCTGCAACGCCTTGATGAGGCCAAGGATCTGCGACTGGATGGTCACGTCGAGGGCGGTGGTGGGTTCGTCGGCGATCAACAGCTTCGGCCGGCAGGCGAGCGCCATCGCGATCATCACCCGCTGGCGCATGCCGCCAGAGAAGGTGTGCGGGTATTCGTGAAACCGCCGCTTGGCGTCGGGAATGCGCACGAGGTCGAACAGGCGCAGCGCTTCCGCGTCGGCCGCCCGCGGGCTCATCTCGCGGTGGTAGCGCAGCGCCTCGGCGACCTGAAAGCCGATGGTCAGGACCGGGTTCAGGCTCGTCATCGGCTCTTGGAAGATCATCGAGACCTGATCGCCCCGGACCTTGCGCATCGCCTCCTCGTCGAGCGTCGTCAGTTCCCGCCCGGCGAGGCGGATGCTGCCCTCGACGCGGCCGTTCGCCTGCGGCACGAGGCGCATGATCGAAAGCGCCGTGACGCTCTTGCCGGAGCCGCTCTCGCCGACCACGGCGACCGTCTCGCGCGCGCCGATCGAGAAGGACACGTCGCGCACCACCGCCTGCCACTGGCCCTCGACGCGGAAGGAGGTGGTGAGGCGGTCGATCTGGAGGACCGGCGCGGTCACTGCTCGCCGCGCAGCTTGGGGTCGATCGCGTCGCGCAGGCCGTCGCCGAGGAGATTGAGCGCGAAGACCACGACGAGGATGGCGAGGCTCGGGAAGAGGGCGAGGTAGAAGCTGTCGAGGATGTTCTCGAAGCCCTCGCGGATCATGCCGCCCCAGGTCGGCGTCGGCGGTGCCACGCCGAGGCCGATGAAGGCGAGCGAGGCCTCGACCCGGATGGCGGTCGCCAGCCACAACGAGCCCATCACCAGGATCTCGGGCGTGATGTTGGGCAGGATGTGGCCGAACATCAGCCGCCGGTCGGAATAGCCGAGCGAGCGCCCGGCCTCGACGAACTCGCGCTGCTTGATGGCGATGGTCGGCGCCCGTGCGATGCGGGCGAAGGGCGGGATGGCCGTCAGGGCGATGGCGATGACGAGATTGGTGACGCTCGGCCCCAGCATGGCGACGACGATCAGCCCCAGGATGAGCGAGGGAAAGGCCAAGAGCACGTCCATCGCCTGCATGAGGACGATGTCGAGGCGACCGCCGAAATAGCCGGCGACGATGCCGATGAACGAGCCGATCAGCATGGCGGAGAGGATCGCGAGCAGGCCGATGACCAAGGAGATGCGGGCACCCCAGACGATCCGCGAGAGGATGTCCCGGCCATAGACGTCGGTGCCGAGCCAGAAGGTCTCGGAGGGCGGTTGCAGGCGGAACAGGATGCTCTGCCGCAAGGGATCGTGCGGTGCGATCAAGGGGGCGGCGAGCGCCGCCGCCACCACCAGCAGGAACAGGGCGAGGCCGATCCACGACGTCTTGTTGGCGTTGAAGGCCTTGATCGTGCCGCCGAGCGCCAGGCGAAGCTGGGCGCGGAGATGCGAGCGCGGGCGGACCAGGGGCTCGCTCATTCGTACTTCACCCGCGGGTCGATCAGGCCGTAGGTGAGGTCGGTCAGAAGGTTCACCGCGACGACGATGAGGGTGTAGATCACCATCATGCCTTGCAGCATCGTGTAGTCGCGCTGGTTCAACGCGCCCACGATCAGCTTGCCGAGGCCCGGTCGGTTGAAGACGATCTCGGTCAGCACCGAATTGCCGATCAGGATGCCGAGATAGAGCCCGACCACGGTGATGACGGGGATCAGCGCGTTCCTGAGGCAGTGCCGCCAGACGATGACGCGCCAGGGCACGCCCTTGGCACGGGCGGTGCGCACGAAGTCCTGGCCCAACACCTCGAGCATGGACGACCGGGTCACGCGGGTGATGTAGGCGGCCATGATCAGGCCCAGGTTGATCGCCGGCAGCGTCAGGTCGCGCACCCGTGCGCCGAGCGTCGTCCCCTGGCCGCTGGAGATGACCGGGAACCACTGGAGTGCGATGGCGAAGACCAGGAGCAGCAGGATCGCCGAGACGAAGGCCGGGAAGGACAGGCCCAGCAGCGAGCCGATCCGCGTCACGTAGTCGGGCAGGGCGTTGCGGTTGATGGCGGCCCAGATGCCGAGCGGGATGCCGATCACCGCACCGAGCACGAGCGAGACGAGCGTGAGCTCGATGGTGGCCGGCAGGACGTTCAGGATCTCGCGGATGACCGGCCGGCCGGTCACCATCGAGTTGCCCCAGTCGCCGCTGAACACGCCGGCCATGAACTCGACGTACTGGACGTAGATCGGCTGATCGAGGCCGAGGCGGACGCGCAGGTTCTCGATCGCGGCCGCACTCGCCTGATCGCCCAGGATGACCATCGCCGGGTCGCCCGGCAGGATGCGCACGAGGAAGAAGACGAGCGTCAAGACCGCGAACAGCGTGACGAACGCGAAGCCCACGCGCTTCAGGACGAACGCCGTCATCGCGGCTCAGGCGGAAGCGGAGCGAAGGTGCAGGGGGCTCTTGGCCCCCTGCGACCCCCAGGCGGCTGCCGCCGCCACCGGGGGGTGCGAGGGGGGACCATCAAGTCCCCCCTGCCCTGCCGCCGTAACGCCGCATCGGCGGGCTAGTCGGTGAAGCGGGCGAGTTCGGTGATCGCCGGGCTCAGGTTCAACGAGCCCTCGATCTCGACACCCAGATCGAGCGTATCCTTCCAGGCCCAGAGTTGCAGGTTCTCGTAGATCGGAACGACGCACACCTCGTCCATGATCTTCTGCTGCGCGGTCTTCCACAGCTCGAGTTGACGGTCGGGATCGGTCTCGACACGCGCCGCCTCGATTTCCGCGTCCGCCACTTCGCAGTGCGAGAAGTTGGTCACCGCCGTCGGCCTGCCCACCGTCGACGGCCCGTAGAAGAACTGGGTGAGGTAGACGTCGGCGATGGGGAAGCGGGCCGCCGAGTAGTGCACCACCTGCGAGAGATCCTGGCGGATCTGCGCGTGGAAGGTGGCATGCTCGACGGTGGTCAGCTCCAGATTGATCCCCGCTTCGGCGAGCATCGCCTGGATCACCTCGATGGTGGCGAGCATGCCCGGCAGCGTCGTGTGGATGGAGCCGATGGTGATGCCGTCCGGATGCCCCGCCTCGGCGAGCAGTTCGCGCGCCCGGTCGACGTCGTACTCGTAGCGGGCCACATCGTCGGTGTGCCCGAGATAGCCTTCGGGCACCGGCGAGTGCGAGATGCGGGTGACCGACGGCCCCCGGAACTGCACCATGCCCTCCTTGTCGATGGCATGGGCCACCGCCCGGCGGACGCGCACGTCGTCCAGGGGCGGCATGGTCATGTTGAGGTTGAGCACGGACATCTCGCCCGGCTCCATCACCACGACCTTGGTGCCCGGAATGTTCCTGATCCGCTCCACCCAGGTCTCGTCCTGGCGGCCGTAGATCATGTCCACCTCGCCCGCCTGGAAGGCGAGGTCACGGCTCGCATCGGACGGAATGAAGCGGTAGTAGATCTCCTTGATGTGCGGCGCGCCGCGAAAGTAGTCCTCGTGCGCCACCAGCCGCACGTATTGCTGCGGCTGGTACTCGGCGAACATGAAGGGGCCGGTACCGATCGGATTAAGGAGGAAGTCCTCGCCGAGCGCTTCGACCGCCGCCCGGCAGACGATGTTGCCGCCGTGATAGGGCACGAGGAGGCCGAGCAGGGAGGGCACGGGGTTGGCGAGGACGATCTCGATCTCGTAGTCGCCCGTCGCGGTGATGCTCTCGAACGCGGCGTAATCGTTCGCGAAGGACGAGGTGTCGGCGTTCGCCGCGCGCTCCAGCGAGAAGACGACGTCCTCGGCCGTGAGTTCGCCGTAGTCGCCGTGGCACATCACGCCTTCGCGGAGCTGGAAGGTCCAGGTGAGGCCGTCGTCCGAGACGGTCCAGCTCTCGGCGAGGTCCGGCTCGATGGCCGCCGGGCTCGCCTTGCCGGGCTCGATGCGCACCAGGCCGTTGAACAGCCAGTGCAGCACACCCTTGTCCGGCGTGGTGGTCGCCACGTGCGGGTCGAGCCGGCCGACGTCCGCCGTTGCCATGCCCACGTTGAGCGTCGTCTGCTGCGCCGCCGCCGTGCCCGCGGCGAACACCGCCGCTGCCGCCAGTGCAAGGGATCGTGCCATCGGTCGTTCTCCTTGGTGCCCGTGCCCGGGACACCGTTGTGGCCAGCTTTGGCGGGCCTTGCAACACGCGGCGTCAGACGGTGTCCTCCAGCCGGCAATTGACCAGCACCTCGGCGATCGCCGCCGTGTTCGGCAGGCGGATCACGGTCTCGACCAGTTCCGCCAAGTCCTCGGGCTGGATCATCTCGTGCGCCGCCACCTTGGCGATGCCGGCGACGAGGTCGGTATTGACGAAGCTCGGGCAAATGGCGGTTGCCCGCACGCCGTCGTCCCAGGCGATGCGGCGGGCGGAATGGGTGAGCGCCATCACCGCGAACTTGCTCGTGTTGTAGGCGACGTTGTCGTTCCGCACGCGCTTGCCGGAGAGCGACGCGACGTTGACGATCCGCCCGCTGCCGGCCGCACGCAGCGCCGGCAGGCAGAGCTTGATCATGTGCAACGGTGCCTTGACGTTCACCGCCCAGATGCGGTCGAGGTCGGCCTCGTCGACCTCCTCGATGGAGGCGCGGATGGAGATGCCGGCGTTGTTGACCAGCCCGTCGATCCGCCCGAAGCGGTCGAGCGCCGCCTCGACCCAGGCCGCGTGGCTCGCCCGGTCCTCGGCCTCGTAGCGGGCGTGATGCACGCGCTCGGCCGGTGCGGCGGCCGAGACGCTCGCCAGATCGCCCGGTCGGCGGGCGCCGAGGCTCACGGCGTAGCCGCGGGCGAGCAGGTGGCGGGCGACGGCGGCACCGATGCCGCGGCTGGCACCGGAAACGAGCACCACGCGGCCTTCAGGGTCGAGCATCGTTCTCTCCATCGAAGCGGTCGATACGGAAGGGGCCGAGCGGCAGGTTCGACGGCCGCTCCAAGAGCAGGTCCGTCACCAGCCGGCCGATCAGCGGCGAGAGGGCGAAGCCGTGCCCGGAGAAGCCGAAGGCGTGGACCAGGCCCGCCAAGCTTCGGCTGCGGTCGATCACCGGCAGGTGGTCCACGGTCCAGCCCTCGATGCCGGCCCAGGCGCGCAGGATGCGGGCCTCGCGCAAGGGCTCGGGAAAGAGCGCCCGGGCATTGCGCAGGTTGTGGGCGACACCCCCATGATCGAGCCGGCTCGTCCCGGTGGCGAGGTCGGGCGTGCCCTCGAAGCCGCCGCCGATCACCACCCGGCCGCTCGGGAGCTGCTTGAAGGAGAGCTTGCGGCCCTGACTGCCGACCACCTCGCCGACGAACGGCGGCAGTGCGGTCGTCACGATCATCTGGAGGGCCGCCGCGCGCACCGGCACCGGCTCGCCGACGGCAGCCGCCAGCCCCGCTCCCCAGGCGCCGGCGGCGTTGACGACGTAGGGCGCCGTCCAGGTGCCGGCATCGATGGCGACGGCGAGGTCCGGCCCACGGGTGGCGATGCCACGGACGGTCGTTCGCGTGGCGACGCGCACGCCGGCTGCCCTTGCCGCGCGATCGAAGGCCGCGGTGGTGCGCTGGGGATCGGCGTAGCCGTCGTCGTCGACCACCAGCGCGCCCAGGCAATGCGGGCTCAGCGCCGGTAGGCGACGGCGCAACTCGGCCGCGTCGATCCAGCGCTCGTGGGCGTAGCCCATGGCGCCGAGACGCCGGCTGCGCGCCTGGAGCTCCGCTGCCTGCTCCTCGGTCTCGGCCACGCGCACCTGCCCGGGCGCAGCGAAGCCGCCGTCGTCGTCGACGAGGTCGTCGAGCTGGCGCCACAGGTCGAGGGCCGCCCGCGCGAGCGGGATCTCGGCGCCGTGGCGGTTGAGCGACCGCACCCCGCCGGCATTCGCGCCCGAGGCATGACGACCGGGCCAGTCGCGCTCCAGGACCGCGACGTCGAGCCCGGCGCGGGCAGCGTGCAGCGCCGTCGAGAGGCCCATCAGCCCGCCGCCGATCACGATCAGATCGGCGGTCGCCCTCAAGTCTCGAGAGCCGCAAGGTCGTCGAGGCGGATCGGCAGGAGCGGTGGCCGGATGCGCAGCGCGCCGACCGCATCGGGCGGCCGGCCCGTCGCCCCGGCCACGATCTCGGTCAACGCAAGGCCGCACATCCGCCCCTGGCACAGCCCCATGCCGCAGCGGGTGAAGGTCTTCGCCCGGTTCGGCCCGTCGGCGCCGGCCGCGACCGCCGCCCGGATCGCCCCCGCCGTCACCCGCTCGCAACGGCAGACGACCACGTCGTCTGGGATGGCGGGCTTGGGTGCCGGATAGAGCGCGTCGAGCAAGCGCCGCGCCGCCTGCTGGCGCCGACGCTGCCGCAGGAGCGGGCGCGCCCTGTCGTCGCGGTCGTGCATGCGGCCGAGGGCACTGGCCACGTCGAGGGCGGCGAGCCGGCCTTGGACGGCGGCACTCTGCTCGCCCTCGATGCCGGCGCCGTCGCCCGCGATCCACAGGTTACGGCCGGCAACGCGACCGAAGGCGTCGACCTCGGGCTCGAAGCAGCGGCGCACCTCGTTCCAGCGATGCGGCACATGCAGGAGCCGCGCCGCCGCCGTCTGCGGCACGACGCCTTCGTGCACGGCGAGCAGCCCCGCGGCGAGGCGCACCGCCCCGGTTTCGGTGTGGGCGACGACCGCCTCCAGCCGCTCCCGGCCGAGCGCCTCCAGGCGGCGGACGCCCCGAACGACCCGCACGCCGCTGCGCCACCGTCGCCAGAGCAGGCCGAGGCCCCGAGCGAGCAGGCCGGGGGCTCCCAGCGCTGCCGCCGGGAGGTGGCGCAGGCTCGCCCCGAGCGCGCCCGGAGCCGTGGTGTCGAGCACGGCCGTCGGCGGTGCGCCGAGGCCCTGGAGCTGGGCGAGGACGAGCAGCATCAACGGCCCGCTGCCGGCGAGCACCCAGGGGCCGTCGGGGACGAGTCCGCCGGTCTTGAGCGCCGTCTGCACGGCCCCGGCACCCATCACCCCCGGCAGCGTCCAGCCGGCAAAGGGCACCGGCCGCTCCATGGCCCCCGGTGCCAGCACCACCGCCGCCGCCCGCAGCCGGTGGCTGCCGCTCGCGTCGACGTAGGCAAGGGTGCCATCGTCGGCGACGTCCCAGACGGTGGCACCGAAGCGGAAGACGGCGCCGGCCCGCTCGGCGGCCGCGACGGCGGCGCGCGCCCGGCCATCGCCGTGCGCCAGCGTCAGGGCGCGCGGTCCACCCACAAGCGCCCCCCGCCAGACCTGACCGCCGGCACTCGGGTTCTGGTCGAGCAGGACGGTGACGAGGCCCGCCTCCGCCGCCGTCCGCGCCGCGGCGAGGCCGGCGGGACCGGCACCGACGACGGCGAGGTCGAAGGTCTCCATCAGCCGCGTCCGCCACGGCTGCGAACGACCATGCCGGCGCTCGCCTCGACCAGGCACGCCTGCCGGTCGGGTATGCCGTCGATCTCGACGAGGCACCCGAAGCACACGCCCATCAGGCACCAGGGGCCTTCCGCGTCGCCCGAGACCGGATGCGGCCCGCTCGCGACCCGCCCGGCGAGCAGCAGCGCCCCGGCGACGGTGGCACCTCGGGGCACGTCGACCGCCTTGCCGTCGACCTCGAGGCGCAGGGTGGAAGCGGGGAGTGAGGCGCGAAACCCGGTCATGCGGCGGCGAATCGTTCGGGGTGAAAGGCACGCACCTCCGCCGGCAACGCGTCTCCAGCGATGGCCGCCGAAAGCGGTCCGGCGTGGACCGCCGCGAGGGTGACGCCGCTGTGGCAAGTGGCGAGCCACGCTCCTGGCCGGGCCTCGGATTGGGCGTAGATCGGAAAGCCGTCGGGCGACATGACGCGGAGCGCACCCCATTGGCGGATCACGCGAGCGGCGGCGAGGGCCGGAAAGCACGCCACCGCATGGGCGGCCAGCCCCTTTGCCGCCGCCTGCGTGGTGCCGGGATCGAAGCCCACCTCCTCCTTGGTATCGCCCAGCATCACCGTGCCGTCGTCGGTCTGGCGAAGCTGGTTGGTGGCATAGGCGCACAAGGCCGGCAGACGCTGGGTGACGAGGATCTGGCCGCGCTGCGGACGGACCGCTGCCTCGAGCCCGACCATGGGCGCCAGCTCGGCGTTGGCGAGGCCCGCGGCGAGCACGACCTTGGCGGCGGCGACGCGCCCGGTCGGTGTCTCCAGAACGAAGCCGTCCCGCCCGCCGACGGCGCCGACCGGCGCGCGGCGGCGGATGGCGCCGCCTTGGCGGACCAGGGCCGTCTGCAACGCGCGCAGGAGCAGGAGCGGGTTCACGTGGCCGTCGTGCGGACAGAACGTGGCGCCGACGACGCGAGGGCCGAGGCCCGCAACCAAGTGGCGGACGGCGGCAGCGTCGAGCACCTCGGTATCGTTGGCAGCGGGCTGCGGCTGATTGTGCATGCGCTTGACCAGCGTCGCGCGCCGCTCCAGCGCCGCTTCGTCGAGGCAAAAGGCGAGGCCGCCGGTCTTGCGGTAGGCCACGTCGAGGCCGCTCGCCTCGCCGAGCTCCGCCGCGAATGCCGACCAGGCGTCGGCCGAGCGCCGCGTCCAGCCGGCATAGGCGCCGAGGCCCGCCCCTTTGCCCTGCACCCAGACGAGGCCGAAATTGCCGCCCGAGGCATGCCACCGGTCGTCGCCTGCATCGAGCAGCACCACGCGCTCGCCGCGCTTGGCGAGGCCGTAGGCCACCGCACTGCCGACCAGACCGGCCCCCACCACCGCCACGTCGAAGCCGCGCGCCTCAGCCATGGAGGGTGAGCGCCGCAGCGGCCGCGATACCGCCGAAGCGGTCGAAGCGGAAGGGGGCGAGATCGAACGCCGGCTCGGCACCGACGAGGAGATCGGCGACGATCCGACCCGTCACCGGGCCGATGCCGAAGCCGTGGCCGGAGAAGCCGGCCGCGACCACGAGACCGTCGATGCCCGGAACGCGGTCGAGCACCGGCAGAGCGTCGGGCGTCAGGTCCAACAGCCCGGCCCAGACGGCCTCCAGTCGAGCACTGGCGAAGGCCGGCAGGACGGCCGTGAGCTTGGCGATCACCTCGCCGACACTGGCCATGCTCGGCGGCACGGCCGGCTTCGGTTCGGTGTGCAGGGTGCCGTGCCAGGGCGCCGCCCCGCTGGTCACCCTGAGGTGGCCCGAGGCCTCCTGCCGGCCGGCCATGTCGGCGTTGGCCACGCCGAGCACGGGCCCCAGCAACGGTGGCAGGGGCTCGCTCCTGAGCACCGTCACCATCGGCCGGCGCAGGGGAACGTCGAGGCCGAACGGGGCCAGCAACTCGTTGACGAAGACGCCGCCGGCGAGACAACATCTTCCCGCCTCGATCCGCCGCTGCTCGGTGACCACGCCCCGCAACCGCTCGCCCGCCACGTCGAGCGCCATGGCCCGCTCGCCGCAACGGAACCGGGCGCCATGGCGCTCGGCGGCCGCGGCAAAGGCGCGGACCGTGGCGAGCGGATCGGCGCTGCCGTCGCTCGCACAGAAGGAGGCGGCCTCGATCGACGTCGCCAGCGCCGGGGCGACCTCGCGCACGGCGGCGTTGCCCGCCAGGAACGCCAGTTCCAACCCGGCCGCGCGCTGCGCCTCGACCAGACGGCGGATGACCGGCACCTCCGTCGCGCTGCGCGCGAGCCGCAGATTGCCGTGCCGGCGATAGCCCGTGGCCGCATCCAGTTCCTGATCGAGCGTCGACCAGCGGGCGACCGCGGCACGGGCGAGCGGCAGTTCCGCCGGGTGGCGGCCCGACTGGCGCACGCCCGCCAGCGTCCAGCCCGACGCCATGGCGGCAAGGTCGAAGCGCTCGACGAGCACGACGTCGAGCCCCGCCTTGGCCAACTCGTAGGCCGCAACCGTGCCGGTGATGCCGCCGCCGACGATGACGACGTCGGCCGTGTCCTGATCCATCGCTCGCTTGTGCCGTCTCCCCCCAAGGGACTCAAGGCGCCCGCTTCAAGCCGCCTTGCGGTGGAAGCGCTCGAGCCGGAAGGCCGCGAGGTCCGCCGAGGCGCTGCGCCCCGCCGCCAGTTCGGCCGTGACGTAGCCGGCCGCCGGGCCGATGCCGAAGCCGTGGCCGGAAAAGCCCGTCGCGACGAGCAGCCCGTCGATGCCGGGCACCGGCCCGAGGGCCGGGATCTCGTCCGGCAACACGTCGATCGCCCCAGCCCACCGCTCGGTCGCCTCGACCTGCTCGAGCTGGGGGTAGTAGCGCTTGGCCGCCGCCAGCACCCGGCCGAGCAGACGACCGTTCGGCGAGGGGTCGAGGACCCGGACCCGCTCGAAGGGGCTCGTCGTGCCGCCGTCCCAGGCGCCTTGCGTCAGCTCGTCGAAGAAACGCCGGCCAACCTTGAAGCTCAACTCGCCGAAGCGGTCCTTGATCACCGGCAGATAGCTGCGCAGATGGCGGAAGCTGTCCGGGACGATCTCGTAGGTCGAGGCCCCGCTCATGGCGAGGCTGTAGCCGCCGTCTTGGCGCCGGCGCATCGACACGGCCTTGGCACCGACAGCGCTCTCGGTGATGAGGGGGGCGGCACTGGTGCGCTGCACCGAAGAGATCACCTGAAGCTGCGGCAGGTCGACGCCCAGATGGCGCAAGAGCGTGCTCGACCAGGCACCACCGGCGACCACCGCCGCCCGGCAGGCGATGCGGCCCTTTTCGGTGGCGACACCGACGACCTTGCCGGCCGCCCGCTCGACCGTCCGCACGGCGCAGGACTCGAGGATCGGCACGCCCGCCGCGCGCAGGTGTCGCGCCATCGCCGGAACCGCCAGACCGGGCTCGGCACGGGCATCGCTCGCCGTGTGCAGGCCCCCTCGATGCGGCACCCGGTTGCCCGGAACGAGCGCGTCCGTCTCCGCCTTGGACAGCATCCGGCTGTCGAGTTGCCAGGCCCTGGCATGCTCCAGCCAAGCCTCGAAGCGGGCGGCATCGGCGTCGCTCTCGACCAGATAGGTGACGCCGCCGACGCGCCAGCCGACGTCCTCCGCCAACTCGTCGACGATCTCCGCCCACAGCCGCAAGCTGAGGACGATCAGCTCCAATTCCGCCGGATGCCGGCCCTGCTTTCTGATCCAACCCCAGTTGCGCGACGACTGCTCGCCGGCGATCCGGCCCTTTTCGCACAGCACCACCGGCACGCCGCGCCGATGCAGGTACCAAGCGGTCGCCACCCCGGCGACGCCGCCGCCGATCACCACGACCTCGGTCGCCGCGGGCAACGCCGCCTCGGTCATGCCGGCACCGCCGTGTCGTCCGGTCGGGGGTCGAGGTCGGGCATGAGGGGGCTCCGTGCGTGCGTTGGGCCGGGCCCGGTCATGCGATGACCGACGCCGTGCGGCGAGGATAGGCGGCACCTCGACCGGCAGGAAGCGCGCGCGCACATGGCTTCCCTGCCGGTCGCACCGGTCGTCGGCGCCTGCGACGGCGAGCGCGGGTCAGCGCGGGCGGTTCGGCCGCCGCACGCCGATCTCGGCGCTCGCAGCGCCGCTGATGGAGACCAGCCGGCCCTGCTCCACCACGCCGAACGGCCCGTCGACCGTATGGCCGAGCACCAGGTCGCCCTCGCGGACCTCGGCGCGGAAGCCGAAGATGCCGCCCTCGTGCCGGCCGTGCAGCAGCGTCTCGCGGGTCACGACCAGGCGTTGCACGCGATGGCCTGCGTCGACCAACAAGGTGCTGCGCGGGCCGAGGGCGAGCGGCACGCCGGCTTCGAGCACGATGTGGAAGTCGACGCGATCCGCCGGGTTCATCGCATCGAGCGCGATGGCCGCCGCGAGGTCCGCGATCCCCCCCACCGGGTGGATGGAGTTGTGCAGCACGGCGACGGCCACCCCGGTCTCCGGATCGACGCGGTGGGCGTGGCCCAGATCGGAGCGCCGCTGCACCAAGGCGCTGTTGGCGGCATGCAGCCGCCCCTTGCCGTCGAGCGCGATCAGCCCGGCATCGGCTTCGGGATTGCGCTGCAACTGAGCCTCGACCGCCGCTGCCGCATCCGCCCCCTCGGCCAGGTCCGCCAGCGTCGCTTCCAGCAGCGAGCGGCCGTCGACGCCGGGCCGGTTCGGCACGCGATGCCCGGTGACGAGGCCCACGCCGACGGCACCGGCGGTGAATTGCGCGAGCGGCGCCGGGCGGTCGGGGCCACTGGACATCAAGGCGGCGGCCCATGCTTCGGCAACGTGTCGGGGCGGCTCGACGCCGGTCCGTTCGCCCGCGGTGAACAGCGTGGCCGAACCGCCGCGCTGCGTCTCGGCGCGAACGAGGCCGGCATCGGTCAGGGCCACGAAGCTGACGAAGCCGCGGATGGCACCGCGAGCGACGCTCTCGACCGCCTGTAGCGCCCGGAACGCGGCGAGGCCCGCCCCCTTGCCGCTGACCGCGATGCCGATGGTCAAGACGCCACCCAATGGCCGGGCGCGGTCTCGACCAGCGGGCCGCGCGGAAAGCGGCCAGCGTCCACCTGGGCGAGCACCGGTCGGCGGCGGTTCGGATCGGGCACGGGCACGGCCTCCAGCAGCATGCGGGTATAGGGGTGGCGCGGGTCGCCCAGCACGGCCCGGCGCGGCCCGACCTCGACGATCCGGCCGCGGTGCATGACGGCGACGCGGTGGCTGACGCGCTCGACCACCGCCATGTCGTGGCTGATGAAGACGTAGGCGAGCCCCAAGCACTCCTGCAACTCCAGCATGAGGTCGATCACCTGCGCCTGCACCGACACGTCCAGCGCCGAGGTGGGCTCGTCGGCGACGATCAGCTTCGGGCCGACGCCGAGCGCGCGGGCAATGCACAGCCGTTGCCGCTGGCCGCCCGAAAACTCGTGCGGAAACCGCCGCACGTGGTCGCCCGCCAGACCGACCTGGGTGAAGAGCCGGGCGGTGCGGTCGGCGAGCTCGCTGCCGCGGGCGATGCCGTGGATCAGCATGGGCTCGGCGACGAGGCGGCCGGCGCTCATCCGCGGGTTGAGCGCGGCGAAGGGGTCCTGGAAGATCATCTGCATCTGCCCCCTGGCCCGACGCAGCAGCTTCGGGCCGTAGCCCCGCACGTCGAAGCCGTCGAGGCGGATCTCGCCCGCGTCCACCTCGATCAGGCGCAGGAGAGCGCGGCCGGCGGTGGACTTGCCGGACCCGCTCTCGCCGACCAGGGCCAAGGTCTCGCCCTCGTGCAGGTCCAGCCCGACGTCGTCGAGGGCGGTCACCGTGCCGGCGCGCCCGAGCCAGCCGCCGCCGGTGGCGAAGCGCTTGGTCAGGCCCCTGGCCTCCAGCAGCAGCCGGCGCTCGCGCCGTGGCGGCGGCGGCGCGGCGCCGCCCGTGAAGCGCATCGGTCGGTCGGTATGGGCGAGGCTGCCCAGGCGGGGAACGGCCCCCAACAGGCGCCGGGTGTAGGGCTCGCTCGGCCGGGCGAAGACCTCGGCCGACGCACCCTCCTCGACCTTTCGCCCCTGCAGCATCACCACCACCCGATCCGCCATCTCGGCGACCACGCCCATGTCGTGGGTGATCAAGACGATCGAGGTGTCGAAGTCGCGCTTCAGATCGCGCATGAGGTCCAGGATCTGCGCCTGGACGGTGACGTCGAGGGCCGTGGTCGGCTCGTCGGCGATCAGGATGGCGGGCTCGCTCGCCATCGCCATCGCGATCATCACCCGCTGCCGCATGCCGCCGGACAACTGGTGCGGATAGCGCTTCACCTGCCGCTCGGGCTCCGGCAGCCCGACCCGCTCGAGCATGGCGACGGCGCGGCTCAGGGCCGTGCGCTGCCCCATGCCCTTGTGAACCACCAGCCCTTCGGTCAGTTGCCGGCCGATGGTCAGGACCGGGTTGAGCGAGGTCATCGGCTCCTGGAAGATCATGGCGATGCGATCGCCGCGCAGCCGTTCCAGCCGACGCTCGTCCAAAGCCAAGAGATCGTCGCCCTGGAACATGGCCGAGCCGGCGAGCACGTGGCCGGCGGGCCGGGGCAGCAGCCCCAGCAGCGCCAGGCTGGAGACGCTCTTACCGGAGCCGCTCTCACCGACGACGGCCAGCGTCTCGCCCTTGGCGAGTTGGTAGGAGAGGTCCTCGACCGCGATCGTGCGCTCGGCGCCGGAGCCGAACGCAACGGTGAGACCGCGCACGTCGAGCAGCGTCTCCGCCATGGTCAGCGCCCCTGCTGGCGCGGGTCGAGCACCTCGCGCACGCCGTCGCCCAGAAGGTTGAATCCCAATACCGTGACGGCGATGGCGAGCCCCGGAAAGATCATGTTCCAGGGCGCGCGGGAGATCAGGTCGCGGGCCGAGGACAGCATGAAGCCCCACTCCGGCGTCGGCGGCTGCGCGCCGAGGCCGAGGAAGCTGAGGCCGGCGGCGGCGAGGATCGCCGTCGAGACGCCGAGCGTGCCGACGACGATCAAGGTGGGCACGACGTTGGGCAGGAGGTGGACGAACAAGAGCCGTAAATTGCCCGCACCGGCAGCGATGGCGCTCTCGAAATAGGGCTTGCCGGTCTCGACCAGCACGACCGAGTGGGTGACCCGGGCGTAGAACGGGATCGAGGCGATGCCGATGGCGATCATGGCGTTGGTGAGCCCGGTGCCGATGATGGCGAGGCAGGCGAGCGCGATGACGATCTCGGTGAACGAGAAGAGGACGTCGACGATGCGCATGAGGATGCGCTCGGCCCACCCCCGCGCATAGCCGGCAAGCAGCCCGAGCATCAGGCCCGAGACCAACGAAATGCCGACGGCGATGGTGCCGATCTGCAAGGTCAGCCGCGCCCCGTGGACCACCCGGCTGAACACGTCGCGGCCGAAATGGTCGGTGCCGAACAGATGGTCCCAGGAGGGCGGTGCGAGCCTTGGGCCGGCGCCCATCTGCAGCGGGCTGTAGGGGGCGATGAGGTCGGCGAAGAGGGCCGTGAGGATCAGCGTCAGGACGATGACGAGGCCGAGCATCCCGGTCGGGGACTTCGCCAGCCGGCGCCAGGCGGCGCGGTTGGGCGCACCCGTGGCGGCAACGGTGTCGGCGACCTGGGTGCGGGTCGCCATCACGAATACCGGATGCGCGGATCGAGCAGCGCGTACAGCACGTCGATCGTCAAGGAGACCAGCGCCACGACCGTGGCGAAGGCCAGGATGAAACCCTGGATGACGGGGTAGTCGCGGGCGAAGACGGCCTCGATGGCGAGCCGGCCGACACCGTTCCAGGCGAAGACGTTCTCGACCACGATGGCGCCCCCCATCATGTAGGCGAACTGCATCCCCATCACGCTGACGATCGGCACGAGACCGGCACGCAATGCGTGGCGGTAGAGGACCAGCGTCTTCGGCAGCCCCTTGGCGCGGGCGGTGCGCACGAAGTCCTGGTCGAAGATGTCGATCATCGACGAACGGGTCAGCCGCGCCATGATGGCGGCGTTGGCGAGGCCCAAGGTGGCGGCGGGCAGGATCAGCGACTGCCAGCCGGCACCGCCGACGGGCACCCACCCCAGTTGCAGGGCGAACACGAAGAGAAGGATCAGGCCCAGCCAGAAGTGCGGCATGGAGACACCGACGATGGCGACGACCATCGCTGCCGCATCCCACCAGGTGCCGCGCCGGTAGGCGGCGAAGAAGCCGAGACTCATGCCGACGACGACGGCGATGGCGAGGCTGGTCGCCGCCAGCAGCAAGGTGGCCGGAAAGCGGGCGACGAGGATGTCGAGCACCGGTTGGTCGCCAACGATGGAGCGGCCGAGATCTCCCTGCACCAGCCGCTCCAGAAACATCCAGTACTGAACGTGCAGCGGCTGATCGAGCCCGAGCCGCATGCGCGTCGCCTCGAGCTGCTCGGGGCTCGCTTGGAAGGTGGCGTACATGATCCGCACGGGGTCGCCCGGCACCGCGTGGATCAAGAGGGTGACGGCGATGGTCGTCACCCAGATGGTCAAGGCGGCGGCGAAGACGCGGGCGGCAAGGTAACGGGCCATCGGCGCAGCGATCCCAATGTGGGGGCGGCATCGGTGGGAAGGTAGCCAAGGGGGCTTTTGGCCCCCTTGGAACCCCCCCCCCGGGCAGTGGGGGCGGGGGAGCCGCCGGGGGTTCTAGGGGGCCAGAAGCCCCCTAGCCGTTCCTTCGTTCACCTCATGGAGCGAGGCGGACGTCGTTGAAGCGCGGATGGAGGAAGGCGCCGACCTTGAAGCCCTCGACCTCCGGCCGGAGCGCGAAGACCCACTCCCAGCCGGGCGTATAGAGGCCCACGTGGATGGCGTTGGTCATCAGGTACTCGATGACCGCCTGCACCTTCGCCAACCGCTCGTCCGGGTCGATGGTGGTCCGCGTCGCGTCCAGCATCGCGTTCAGTTCGGGCGAGCCGTAGCCCGAATAGGCGCTCGGCTCGCGCCAAAGCGCGTAGAGGATGTCCGGGTCGTACCAGGACCACGTCATCATGTTGAAGGTGCCCGGGCCGCCTTCGGTGCGCTCGTTGTCCTCGCGCACGCGGGCGTTCATGGTGCCGATGTCCATGATCTCGATGGCCGCGTCGATCCCGACCTGGGCGAGCTGGTTCTGGAACACCTCGGCCAGCATGTGCCGGTTGCCGCCCGTCCAGACGTACATGGTCGTGCGCAAGGGGTTCTGCGGCCCGTAGCCGAGTTCCGCCAACAGCTCCGTCGCCTTCGCCGGATCGTAGTCGTAGGCGAACTGGCCGCAGAAATCCTGATCGTTGCCGAACACGCCGCGGGCGATCGGGCAGCGCTCGCGCTGGCTGAGCCCGCCATAGATGATGTCGATCGCCATCTCCGGGTCGGTGGCGTAGGCGACGGCCTGGCGGGCGCGGACGTCGTCGAAGGGCGGACGACTGGTGGTGAACTGCCAGAACACGTTCTGGCCGGTGTTCTCCGCGACCACCAGTTGCAGGTCACCGCGCGCCTGGATCGCCGGGATGTCGTCGAAGGGCGGCTCGGCGATGTGCACCTCGCCGGTGCGCAAAGCCGCCAGCCGC
This sequence comes from Geminicoccaceae bacterium, assembly GCA_050485385.1. Taxonomy (GTDB): domain Bacteria; phylum Pseudomonadota; class Alphaproteobacteria; order Geminicoccales; family Geminicoccaceae; genus RECO01. The sequence goes on from JBJHBG010000009.1 coordinate 57,240, forward strand.
GTCTGCGGCTCCGGGATGGTGCGGATCACCAGCCGCTCGACGTGGGGAGCGCCCTGGTTCTCCACCGGCCGGCCGAAATTGCGGTAGTCGTCGTTGCGTTGCAGCTCGACGACGTCGCCGCGCACCCAGCGCACCAGTTCGAACGGGCCGGCACCGATGGCGGAGCCGGAGCCGAAATCGGCAAGCTCGGCGTTGCTTGCACAGACGATCGAGGAAAAGCTGTCGGCAAGGAACGGGATGAAGGCACCGAACCGTTCGCCGAAGACGAAGCGCACGGTGAGGTCGTCGACGACCTCCACCTCCTCGATCGGCCCCCAGGCGGTCGCCGTCAGGCTCGGGTTGTCGCCGAACAGGGCGCGGTCGACGGTGAACTTCACGTCGTGCGCATCGAACGGCGTGCCGTCGTGGCAGAGGACGCCGTCCTGCAGGGTGAAGACGTACTCCAGGCCGTCGTCGCTCACCGTCCAGTCGGTGGCGAAGTGCGGCTGCGGCAGGCCGTCGTCGTCGAAGGCGAGCATGGTCTGGTAGATCTGGTCCCAGACCTGCATCGACAGCGTGCTCGTGGCGCGGTGCGGGTCGAGGCTGTCGATGTCGCCGTAACGGGCCCAAACCAGGGTATCGGCGACGGCGGTGGCGCTACCGAGGGCAAGGCCCGTGGCGAGAACGAACGCCGAGGTCCGCCGGAGCGTGCGGCAAGCGGGCATCGCGGGTCTCCCGAACGATGGATGGCACATCTGGCCGAAAGCGGGACTGGCCACACCCAGGCTGCCCGGCGATGCACCGCACGACAACCATAATTTCATTTTCGAAAATAGATCGTTCACATACGAAACAAAACCTGCCGGCCTTGCCGCCTAACGCCTCCCTAATGAAATCAGCCGCCGAGCCCGACCAAATCGTTCCATTCGGCGTGAATCTCGTCGATCAGCCGCAGCCGGTCCATGGCGGGTTCGCCGATCCGCTGGGCGAGCGCCGCGCAGAGATAGTGCAGGAGGCTGACGGCGCCGGTGAAGCTGTCGAAGGCGCCGAGCCCGCGCGCGCGGCACCTGAGCACGATGCCCTCGCCCTCCAGTCGGCCGGTCAGATCGGTCACGAACACGACGTGGGCGCCGGCGTGGCGGGCCGAGCGCAGCACGTTGCGCAACGCCCGCGTCCGTCGGCCGACGCCGAAACCGAGTACGGTGTCGGCCGGCGACAGGGACGCGAACTCCTCGGGGATGGAGAACCCGCCGATCGGGATCATGCGGATGTCGGGGCGCACGCGGATCAGGAGCGCGCGCGCGAGGTGGGCGAGCGGATAGTCGTCGCCGAAACCGATGACCCACAGCTTCTCGCCGTGGGCGAGGGCGCGGAGGGCTTTCGACATGTCGTCCGAGCGTTGCTGCTCGATGGTCTTGACCAAGTTCTGCACCTCGGTCTGGAGATGCGCGCTCAACTCCAAAGGTGCCGCGTCCGCGAGCGGCGCCATCGGCCGCGGGTCGGCGAGACCGCGCGCGTCGTGCTTGGCGGCGCGGAAGCTCGAATAGCCGAGCCGCTTGAAGAACCGTGCGGCCGTCGCCTTGGAAACGCCGGCCCGGGAGGCGAGTTCGCTGGCCGACTGGTCGAGCACCGCGCGCGGCTCTTCCAGCACCAGATCGGCCAAGCGACGCTCGCCTCGCGGCATCTCGTCATAGGCATCGAGCACGCGCTGCGGCAGGGCCAATCGTTTCATGATTGCAGACTCCCGTTTCGCAGCCGACGCTCCGAGGCCGCTCCTTCGCTACTTAGCGACGGACGCGCTCGCATGCACGCGCGCAGCCGGGCCAGGGCTGTTCGGGGGAGAAGGCGGCAGGAGCCGCTGGTGCCCGCTGGGGGACTCGAACCCCCACGGCCTCAGGCCCCGGGATTTTAAGTCCCGTGCGTCTACCGGTTCCGCCAAGCGGGCGCCGAGCGGACGCTAGCGCCTCGCCCGGAGGCGGGAAAGGGCGTTGGCGGCGCCTCCATGGTCGCTATGGTCGCGGCACGGCACGGATCGGAGAGGGGGGACCATGAGCGAGGACACGGACGTCGACGCGGACCACGACGACATCCGCGAGGCGGTCGCGCGCCTCTGCGCCGATTTCCCGGACGACTATTGGCGCGAGGTCGACCGCGAGCGGGCCTATCCGACGGCGTTCGTCCAGGCCCTCACCGAGGCCGGCTACCTCGCCGCCTTGATCCCCGAGGCCTATGGCGGCGCCGGCCTGCCCCTGTCGGCGGCGGCCGTCATCCTGGAGGAAATCCAGCGCCAGGGCGGCAACGGTGCTGCCTGCCACGCGCAGATGTACGTCATGGGCACGGTGCTGCGGCACGGCTCGGACGAGCAAAAGCGGCGCTATCTGCCCGACGTCGCCGCCGGCCGGCTGCGGCTCCAGGCGTTCGGCGTGACCGAGCCGACCTCGGGCACGGACACGACGGCACTCAAAACCTTCGCCCGGCGCGAGGGCGACCGCTACGTGGTCAACGGCCAAAAGGTCTGGACCAGCCGCGCCGAGCACTCGGACCTGATGCTGCTGCTCGCCCGCACCACGCCGCGCGACCAAGTGCAGAAGCGGACCGACGGCCTGTCCGTATTCCTCGTCGACATGCGCGAGGCGGTGGGCAAGGGCCTCACCATCCGGCCGATCCGCACGATGATGAACCACGCCACCACCGAGGTCTTCTTCGACGACCTCCAGGTGCCGGCTTCGAACCTCGTCGGCGAGGAGGGCAAGGGCTTTCGCTACATCCTCTCGGGCATGAACGCCGAGCGCATCCTGATCGCCGCCGAATGCGTCGGCGATGCCAAGTGGTTCGTGGAGCGGGCCTCGAGCTACGCGAAGGAGCGCGTCGTCTTCGGCCGGCCGATCGGTCGGAACCAGGGCGTCCAGTTCCCCATCGCGCTGGCCTACGCCCACATGCGCG
>JBJHBG010000010.1:0-21297 GCA_050485385.1 Geminicoccaceae bacterium
CATATGAGCAACGTCAGACCCAGGGCGGTCGCGAATTGGTTGTTTTCGGTGTCGTTGTCGATCCGGCCGGGGACGGCGAGGCGAGTCACCGCGACGTCCGGCGCCGCCGCTTGGCGGGCACTGACCGCCGCCGAGCGCGGGCGGCGCCTCTGGGCGCTCGGCGAGGCGGTCCGCGCGGCGACCGAGGAGCTGGCGCGCATCGAGGCGAAGAACGTCGGCAAGCCGCTCGCGGATGCCCGCGCCGAGGCGCTGAAGGTGGCGGAGATGTTCGCCTACTACGCCGGCTGGGCCGACAAGCTCACGGGCTCGGTGATCCCCGGCCCCACCAGCCACCACGTCCACACGCTCAAGGTGCCCTACGGCGTGGTGCTGGCGATCCTGCCCTGGAACGCGCCGCTCTTTACCGCCGGCTGGAATGCGGCCCCGGCACTCGCCTGTGGCAACGCCGTGATCCTCAAGCCGTCCGAACTGACGCCCGCGACCGCGTTGGAGCTGGCCCGGCTGGCGCTGGAGGCGGGTCTGCCCGAGGGCACGGTGCAGGTGGTGAACGGGCTGGGTGCTTCGACCGGGGCCGCCCTCGTCCGCCATCCCACGGTGCGGAAAGTCACCTTCGTCGGCTCGCCGCCCACCGGCCGGCGCATCGCGGCGCTTGCCGCCGAGGCGCCCAAGCCCTGCGTGCTCGAGCTCGGCGGCAAGTCGGCCAACGTCGTCTTCGCCGACGCCGATCTGGAGAGGGCCGTGGGTGGCGCTGCCGCTGCCATTTTCTCCGCCTGCGGGCAGAGCTGCGTTGCCGGCTCGCGCCTGCTGGTCGAACGCGCGGTCCACGACGAGGTGGTGGAGCGGCTGGCGGCACTGGCCGGCCGTATCCGGGTCGGCGCCCCCGACGAGGACGGCGTCCAGGTCGGCCCGTTGCAGAACGAGCGGCAGTTCCAGACCGTCGGGCGGATGGTGGACGCAGCCAGGGCCGAGGGCTGCCGGCTGGCGGCGGGCGGTGCCGCCTTGGCCCGTCCCGGCTTCTTCTTCCAACCCACCGTGGTCGCAGGTGCGGACAACGCCATGGCCATCGCCCGCGAGGAGGTGTTCGGCCCGGTCGTGACCGTCATCCCCTTCGACGGCGAGGCCGCGGCCACAGCCCTCGCCAACGACAGCGACTATGGCCTTGCCGGTGCCGTCTGGACCCGCGACGTGGGCCGGGCGTTACGTGTGGTGGCGGCCCTCGACGGCGGCACGCTCTGGGTCAACTCGTACAAGACCATCGGCGTCATGGCACCCTTCGGCGGCTTCAAGGCGTCGGGCTACGGCCGCTCGTCGGGCATGGAAGGTCTGGAGGAATACCTCCAGACCAAGAGTGTGTGGATCGAGACCGCAGAAAGCCCGGCCTTCAGCTTCGGCTACGGCTGATCTCGTCCAGGCGCGCGACGATCCGCTCCGCATCGCCCTCGACCAGGCCGATCGGGTTCAGCAGCACGCAGCCTCGATCCAGTTCCTCGGGGTCGGTGTGGATCACCGGTCGGTCGTCGACGAGATGGGCGTAGAGGGCGCGGGCCGCCGCCGGCCCGCCCGCCGGGTAGAGCGCCAACAGCGGCACCGCACCCTCTTTCCTCAGGTCCATTCCACCCGCGAACAGGGGCGCCAGATCGTCCAGGATGGCGGCGAGCGGCTGGAGCCACCGGGCGAAGCGGGCCTCGTCGCCCTCGGCGACGAAGGCGTCGAGCGCCGTCAAGAGGCCGACGATCTGTTCCTTGCCGACCTTGGCGGTGCGGCCAATGCCGTGCGGCGGCAGGCCCTTCAGCACGGCCATATCGACGAAACCGGCAGGCGGGCGGAAGAAGCCCTCGGGATAGTCCATGTCGAGCATCTGCAGCGCCGCCGAGGCGACGAGGTCCTTGCGGCCACAGAGGATGCCCGACGCCTGCGGCCCACCCAGCGCCTTGCCGCCGCTGAAGGCGACGAGGTCGGCGCCGGCCTCGACGAAGCGGCGGAGGTTCGTCTGCGGTGGCAGTTGGGCGGCGGCGTCCACCAACACGGGCAGGCCGTGGGCATGGGCGACGCGGACGACCTGGTCCAGCGGCGGCCGGCTCATGGCGTCGGCGACCCAGTGGAGCAGCACCGTCCGCTCGGTGATGGCCGCCTCGAACTCCCAGGCCTCGGCGTCGCGGCAGCCCGCGCCCGCATAGCGGTCGGGCAGACCCACCTCGACGATGCGCACGCCAGCGGCGCGGATCGCGTGGTCGTACTGGTTGCGCTGGCTCCGCGCCATCACGGCTTCCGGTGTCGGCCCGTCGAGATCGGGCAGCCGCGCCATCCTCGCCGGGTCGAGCCGCGCGATGCAGGCGGCGGTGCCCAAGAGCAGGCCCGCCGCCGCCCCGCCGGTGACGAGACCCGCCTCGGCGCCGGTGACCCCGGCGATATGCGCCGAGGCCGCCGCCTGGAGGTCCACGATGTCGACGCAGAGGCCCATCGCCTCGGCCATGGCGGCGCGGACGGCGGGCGAAGCGGTCCCGCCGGAAAGCCGTGTGGCGGTGCCCTTGGCGTTGACGATAGGGGCGATGCCCAGCCGCTCGTAAACGTTCATGTCATCCCCTGCTCGACCAGCGCCGCCTTGGGCGCGCCGCCATGGAACGCGCCCGTGTCGTCCACCAGGTGGCACGATACCAGCCGGCCGCCCGCGACCGAGCGCAGCGCCGGCACGTCGGTGCGGCAGCGGTCGACGGCAAAGGGGCAGCGGGTGTGGAAGTGGCAGCCCGGCGGCGGCCGCTGCGGGCTCGGCACGTCCCCCTCGATCACCAGCTTGTCGCGCTTGGCGCGCGGGTCCGGAACGGGGGCCGCCGCCAGCAGTGCGCGGCTGTAGGGATGCAGGGGGCGGTCGAACAGGGCGCGTTTCTCGGCCAGTTCGACGATGCGCCCCAGGTACATCACGGCGATGCGGTGGCCGATGTGCTCGACCACGCCGAGGTCGTGGCTGATGAAGAGGTAGCTCAGGCCGAGGTCGCGTTGCAGGTCCATCAAGAGGTTCAAGACCTGCGCCTGAACCGAGACGTCGAGGGCCGAGACCGGCTCGTCGGCGACGATCAGCTTGGGGTTCAGGGCCAGGGCCCGGGCGATGCCCAGCCGTTGCCGCTGGCCGCCCGAGAACTCGTGCGGGAAGCGCTCGGCCATCTCCGGCCGCAGGCCCACCTTGTCCAGCAGTTCCGCCACCCGCTCGCGCTTCTTCCGGCCCCGCGACAGGCCGAAGTTCTCCAGCGGCTCGGCGATGATGCCGCCGACGGTGAGGCGCGGGTTCAACGACGCATAGGGGTCCTGAAAGACCATCTGGATCTCGCGGCGAAAGCGCCGCATCGCCCGCGCCTCCAGCCGCGTCACGTCGACGCCGTCCAGCTTCACCGTGCCGGCCGTGGGCTCCAAGAGGCGGGTGACCAACCGGCCGACGGTCGACTTGCCGCAGCCGCTCTCGCCGACGACGCACAGGATCTCGCCCCGGCCCACGGTGAGCGAGACGCCGTCGACCGCCTTGACCTGCCCGACGACACGGCTGAGGAGACCGCGGCGGACGGGAAAGTGCTTCTTCAGGCCCTCGACCTCGAGCAACGGTGCGGTGCTCATGACGCCAGCACCCGCTCGACCTCGAAGCACGCGGCGACGTGGCCGGGCTCCCGCTCGACCAGGGGCGGCGCCTCGCTGCGGCAGCGGTCGGTGGCGAAGCCGCAGCGGGGCGCGAAGGCACAGCCCTGGATCGGCCGGTCGAGCCGGGGGACGAGGCCCGGGATCTCCTGGAGCCGCGCGCCTTCCTGGCCGCCCCGCGCCTTGCCGCGCGGGATCGAGCCCATCAGACCGCGCGTGTAGGGGTGCATCGGCCGGTCGAACAGCGCCTCGACCGAGGTGCCCTCGACCACCTTGCCGGCGTACATCACGTTCACCTGCTGGCAGGTCTCGGCGACCACGCCGAGGTCGTGGGTGATCAGCATGATGGCGGCCCCGGTCCGCTCCTTCAGCTCGACCATCAGCTTCAGGATCTGCGCCTGGATGGTGACGTCGAGTGCCGTGGTCGGCTCGTCCGCGATCAGGAGCTTGGGGTTGCAGGCGAGCGCCATCGCGATCATCACCCGCTGCCGCATGCCGCCCGAGAACTGGAAGGGGTAGTCGTCGAGCCGGGAAGCGGCGTCCGGGATGTGGACCAGCTTCAGCATTTCCAAGGCGCGGCGGCGGGCTGCCGCCTTCGAGGCCCCCTCGTGGATGCGCACGGCCTCGGCGATCTGATGGCCGATGGTGAGCACCGGATTGAGCGAGGTCATCGGCTCCTGGAAGATCATGGCGATCTGGTTGCCGCGGATGCGCCGCATCTCCGCCTCGTCCAGATCGAGCAGGTTCCTGCCCTCGAAACGAATGGTGCCGCCGACCGAGCGGCCGGCCTTGGGCGGGATGAGGCGCATGATCGAAAGTGCCGTGACACTCTTGCCGCAACCGCTCTCGCCGACGATGCCGAGGGTCTGGCCGCGGCCGACGCCGAAGCTGACGCCGTCGACGGCGCGCGTGGTCCCGTCCTCGCTGAAGAAGTGGGTCTGGAGGTTCTCGACCTCGAGGGTGCGCGGCTCGCCCATGGCGCTACATCCGCCGCGCGAGACGCGGATCGAGCCGGTCTCTCAGGCCGTCGCCCACCAGGTTGATGGCGAGCACGACCAGCGCGAGGCTGATGCCGGGGAACAGCACGGTCCAGGGCGCCATCTGGAGGTAGAGGCGCGACGACGCGATCATGTTCCCCCAGGTCGGGATCTCGGGCGGCACGCCGGCGCCGAGGAACGACAAGGCACTCTCGATCAGGATGGCCGAGGCGCAGATGTAGGTCGCCTGCACGATCAAGGGTGCCACGGTGTTGGGCAGGATGTGGCGCACCATGATCTTGGCGCTCGGGCTCGCCACCGACACCGCCGCCTCGACATAGGGCTGCTCGCGGGCGCCCAGCACCACCGCCCGGACGAGGCGGACGACGCGCGGCACTTCGGGGATGGTGATGGCGACGACGACGATGAGGATGCCGCCCCGGGTCAGGGCGACGAGCGCGATGGCGAGCAGGATCGCGGGGATCGCCATCAGGCCGTCCATGACGCGCATGACCAGGGCATCGACGGTCCGGTAGTAGCCCGCGAGCATGCCGATGACGAGACCGACGACGACGGCGAAGATCGCCACCGACAGGCCGACCACCAGCGAGACGCGGGCGCCGTAGACCGTGCGGGCGAAGACGTCGCGCCCCAGGTGATCGGTGCCGAACCACCACTCGGCCGAGGGCGCCTGGAGCCGGTTGATGGGCGTGATGGCCAGCGGGTCGCCCGCGATCACCGGCGCCAGCAGGGCCACCGCGGTCATGAACGCGAGCAGCACCGCACCGAGCACGATGGTCGGATTGCGCCGGGCGAAGCGGGCGAAGCCGCGCTTGATCGGGGGCTCCAGGACGGCGGCCATCTAGTAGCGGATCCTGGGGTCGAAGACGGTGTAGAGGATATCCACGATCAGATTGACGAGCACGTAGACGGCGGAAAAGACGAGGATGACGCCCTGGATGATGGGGTAGTCCCGCTTGTTGATGGCATCGACGGTGAGGCGGCCGATGCCGGGGATGTTGAACACGGTCTCGGTGATGACGACGCCCGAGATCAACAGCGCGACGCCGATGCCGATGACGGTGACGATGGGCACGGCGGCGTTCTTCAGCGCGTGCTTCAAGAGCAAGGGCGGCGTGGCCACACCCTTGGCACGGGCGGTGCGCACGTAGTCCTCGGCCAGGACCTCCAGCATCGAAGCCCGGGTGATGCGGGCGATGAGGGCCACGTAGGCGAGGCCGAGCGCCGTCGCCGGCATGATCAGGTGGCGGAACCAGGGGCCGATGCCGTCGGCGATCGGGCGATAGCCCTGCACCGGCAACCAGCGCAGCTCGATGGCGAAGAAGTAGATCATCAGATAGCCGACGACGAACACGGGCACCGAGAAGCCGAACACGGCGAAGCCCATGACGAAGCGGTCGATCAGCCCACCGGCCTTCCAGGCGGCGAGGACGCCCGCGGTGATCGCCAGCACGACGGCAAGCGCGATGCTGAGCAGCGCCAGCGACAGCGTCGGCTCCATCCGCTGCACGATCAGCGTGCCGACCGGCACGTTCGAAAACATCGACACGCCGAGATCGCCCTGGAGCAGGGCGCCGAACCAGCGGACGAACTGCTCCCAGAGCGGGTCGTCGAGGCCCAGCCGCTCGCGGATGTCGGCGATGTTCTGCGGCGTGGCGTTGTCGCCGGCGATGATCGCCGCCGGGTCGCCCGGCGTCAGGTGCAAGAGGAGGAACACGAAGACGGCGACCAGACCCATGGTGGGGATGACCGCCAGCATGCGGCGGAGGACGTAGGCGGTCACGCCCGCTCACTTCCCCCGGTGCCACGCCCCCGGTGGAGGAGCGTGGCCGGGCCAAGGTGAAGGGTCATTCAGCTCGTGATCTCGATGTTCCAGAAGGGCACGATCTCGGGAATGGCGATCACGCCGGACAACCGCGTGCTGTACGCGACGGGTGCCACCCACTGGCCCAGATAGAGCTGGGGGACGAAGTTCCAGGCGTTCTCCTGCATCTCGCGGGTGACCGCTTGGCGCTCCTCGAGGGTGGCTGCCGCCGCCCACTCGTCGCGCAGTTGCTCGTGCCGCTCGTCCGAGGGCCAGCCGAACCAGCCGTCGGTACCGGTCGCCGCATGGCCAGCGAGGTTGATCGGGCTGGAGACGGCGTTGCCGCCACCCCAGGTGATGAAGATGTTCCAGCCGCCGTCCTCGGGTGCCGCCTGCACCGAGCGGCGGGTGACCACTCCGCCCCAGTCCGAGGCCGCCAGTTCGACGTTGACGCCGATGGACCGAAGCGCCTGCGCCACGATCTGGGCCGAGTTGTCCATGAAGGGGATGTTGGTCGCCTGCAGGACGGTCACCGGACGCCCGTCGTAGCCCGCCGCCTGGAACAGTTCGCGCGCCCGCTCCGGGTTCGGCCCCTGGGTGAACCAGTCGGTGTTGACGTCGCTCTCCATCGGCGTGCCGCAGGTGAGATACGACCCGCAGGTCCGGTAGTACTCCGGGTTGCCGAAGGTCGCGCGCAGGAAGTCCTCCTGGTTCAAGAGGTGCAACATCGCCTGGCGCGCCTCGACCCGGTCGAAGGGCGGGTGCAGGAAGTTGAGCCGGAGCAGACCGACATTGCCGAGCTGGTTCAAGACCTCGACGCGCAGATTGGGATCGCTCTCCAGCATCGGCAGGAAGTCGATCGGCGGGGTCTCCAGGAAGTCGATCTCGCCCGTCTGCAAGGCCGCCATGGCGGTCTGCGGGTCGTCGATGTTCTCCCAGATGACGCGCTCGACCTTCACCACCTTGCCGCCGGCCATGCCCGAGGCGGGCTCGTCGCGCGGCACGTAGAGCGGGTTCTTGTCGTAGACGTAGCGGTTGCCCGGCTGCGTCTCGTCCTGATTGAAGGTGAAGGGACCGGAGCCGATGTAGGTCGTGATCTGCTCGTTCGGGTCGGTCTCCGCCTCCTGCCGCCGCATGATGTAGCACAAGGGCGTCGAGGTCTTGGCGAAGGCGTCGATGACCAGGCCGTACGGCTCGTTCAGCTGAATCTCGAACACGCGCTCGTCGCGGGCGACGATGTCGCGCACGCGCCGCATCATGTGCTGGCCGGCGCCGTCACGGGCGGCCCAACGGCGGATCGACGGGATGACGTCGGCGGTGGTGACCGGCGTGCCGTCGCTGAAGCCGAGGCCCTCGCGCAGGCGGAAGCTCCAGGTCAGGCCGTCGTCGGAGACGCCGTAGTCCTGCACCATCTGCGGCTTGGGGTCGAAGTGCTCGTCCAGGCCGAACAGCGTGTCGTAGATGAAGGCGCCGTGATAGGCCGTGACGTTCGCCGTAGTCCAGATCGGGTCGAACACGCGGAGGTCGCCGTGCATCACCGCGCGGATGGTGCCGGCCGGCCCCTGGGCACGGCCGATGCGAGGAATGCCGAAACCGGCCAGGGCGCCGGCTGCCATGCCGGTCTTGATGACGTGCCTGCGTGGGATACGCATGGTGTCCTCCCGTACGAGTGTCCAAGGCTTCTATGCAACGCCCGTGCCGGCCTGGAAAGCCCTACCCGTCACAGGACCACGACGGGTTCCGCCACGGCGTCGAGCGGCCAGATCGGACGCGTTGCCCGCGTGTAGGGCACCTTCGTCATGTCGCGCGGGATCGGGCCGCCGGCGTCGACGTAGAGCACCGCCTGCGCGATGGGCGCGAAGGCGGCGTGGAAGTGGTTGGTCGACTTGAGTGCCACGATCCGCTTCGCACCGAGGTCGACGCCGAAGCCGGTGAAGAGGTCCAGGCCCAGCGACTGCGTGCGCTTGGAGATGAGCACCAGCTCGATGCCGTCCAGCCGCACCAGGGCGGCATCGCCCAGGGGCATGGTACCGCCGCCGAAGCTCTGGGTGGCGTCCGCCACCAGCTTCACGACCTCGACCGTGGCGTCGATCGGCTGACCCGAGGTCGGCGCCGTCTTGCCGCCGAGGCGAAGCGGCAGGCGCGCGCCCTCGCCGGCCGCGAAGCAGAAGCGGACGGCGATCGGGTCCCACAAGGGCGCGAAGGCGACGCCGTCGACGTTCCGTTCCAGGAGCCGGCGCAGGAGGTGCGTGGAGTCGCCGGGAGCGCCGCCGCCGGGGTTGTCGGTCGGATCGGTGATGACCACGGGCTTGCCGACCGGCGTGCCCAACGCCTCTTCGATGGCGGCGTCCGGCGTGAGGTAGTCCGGCGCGGTCTTGCCGCGCATGGCGACGAGCAACTTGGCCAGGTCCATGGCGAGCGCATCGCCCTTGGCCTTGGCGTCGTCGGTGACGACCAGGACGCGCGCGCCGACCTCGGGCACGTCGGCATAGGGAAAGCCGTGGCCGATGGAGATGGACAGCACGCCGTCCCGGCCCTCCAGGCGTTTCACCGCGTCGACGAAGCTGCGCATCGGCTCGCGCGTGGTCGGGAAGCTGGCGATGGTGCGGCAGTCGACGCAGGACATGACGGGCCGGATCTCGCCCTTGATGGCGCGGAGCGTGAGGTCGACCACCTCCTCCGCCCGCTCGACCGTGTCGGTGTGCGGAAACTCCTTGAAGGTGACGAGGAGGTTCGACGCCTCCAGCCGCTTCTTCGTCAGGTGGCTGTGCGGATCGTGCTCGACGCCGATCACCGCCGCCGGCCCCACGATCTCGCGGGCGCGGGCGATCAGGTCGCCCTCGCAGTCGTCGTAGCCGTCGGCGACCATCGCGCCGTGCAGGCCGAAGAGGATGCCGTCGACCGGCATCGCCGCCCTGAGCTGGGCCAGGATCTCGTCGCGAAAGCCCTCGTAGGCCGCCCGCGTGCAGGTGCCCGCCGGCTCGGCCCAAGCGCAGGTCCCCTCGATCAAGGTCCAGCCTTCGGCGGCGGCGCGCCTCCGCCCGACGACCAGGGGCGCCGTGCAGAGATTGGGGTCGGCCGGATGCTCGCCCGGTGCCGCGTAGAATGCCTCGTGGAAGTTGGCCGCGGCCGTGGGGATCGGCGAGAAGGTGTTGGTCTCTGTGGCGAGCGTCGCCGTGAACAGCCGCATCGGTGGCTCCCTGGAGCAGCGTGGAGAGAACGGTTGGTGCCCGCGCCCGTCAGCGCTGGCAAGCGCCGACGCGGCGGCATCGGCGTGCCCCCGGCCCTGGCGTCGCGGCTCGCCATGCCCATGTAGGAGTTGGGACCGACCGATGGAGGGACCCGAGTCCATGGGGGCCGCATTCGCCTTCGACAACACCTATGCCCGCCTGCCCGACCGCTTCTTCGCCCGACTGGCACCGACTCCGGTCGCCGCCCCGGCGTTGGTGAAGCTGAACGTCGCGCTGGCGGACGAGCTGGGTCTCGACGTCGACCGGCTTCGCACCCCGGAAGGGTTGGCGGTGCTCGCCGGCAACGCCGTTCCCGAAGGCGCCGAGCCGCTGGCCATGGCCTATGCCGGCCACCAGTTCGGCACCTTCGTGCCGCAGCTCGGCGACGGCCGGGCGATCCTTCTGGGTGAACTCGTGACCCCGAGCGGCAGCCGCGTCGACGTCCAGTTGAAGGGCTCCGGGCGCACGCCGTTCTCTCGTATGGGCGACGGCCGGGCGGCGCTCGGCCCGGTGCTGCGCGAGTACGTCGTGAGCGAGGCGATGTACCGACTGGGCATTCCCACGACCCGGGCACTCGCGGCTGTGACCACGGGCGAGCCGGTGGTCCGCGAGGCCATCCTGCCGGGCGCCGTCCTGACCCGCATCGCCCGCAGTCACGTCCGCGTCGGCACCTTCGAGTGGTTCGCGGCGCGCGGCGACAGCGACGGGCTCCGAGCCCTTGCCGACTACGTGATCCGGCGCCACGACCCGGACCTGGCCGAGGCCGCCAACCCCTACCGCGCGCTGCTCGATGCCGTCATCGGGCGCCAGGCCGATCTCGTCGCCCGCTGGGTGGGTGTCGGCTTCATCCATGGCGTGATGAATACCGACAACACGTCGCTGGCCGGGGAGACCATCGACTACGGCCCCTGCGCCTTCGTCGACACTTACCACCCCGGCACGGTCTACAGCTCGGTCGACGAGATGGGGCGCTACGCCTTCGCCAATCAGCCGCGCATCGCCGGCTGGAACCTCGCCCGCCTCGCCCAGGCGCTGCTGCCGCTCCTCGGCGACGACGAGGATACGGCGATGGCCGAAGGCCAGACCGCCATCGACGCATTCCCGGATCTGTTCCAGGCGGCGTGGCTTCGCACCTTCCGGGCCAAGGTCGGCCTCGAACGCGAGGAGGCGGACGACTTCGGCCTCATCCAGGAGCTGTTGACCCGCATGGCGGAGCAGGAGGCGGACTATACCAACACCTTCCGCGCCCTCGCCGACGGCGACGGCAGCGGTGCCGGCACCCAGTTTCGCGATCCGGGCGCGTTCGACGCGTGGCACGGCCGCTGGCGGCAGCGGCTCGGCCGCGAGACGGGCGATCCCCGCACCGTCATGCGCCGCGCGAACCCGGCCGTGATCGCCCGCAACCATCGCGTCGAGCAGGCGCTCGCGGCCGCCGCCGAGGGCGACCTTGCGGTACTGGAGGCACTCCTCGCCGCCCTCGCCGACCCTTATGCCGATCCCGAAGACCCGGCCTACACGGCGCCTCCCCAGCCGCACGAGGTCGTCCGCGCCACCTTCTGCGGCACCTGAAGGCTCCGCCGCACGCATCGCCGAGCGCGCAAGGCTTGACAACGCGCGCCGGCCCTCGAAGCTCGCGGGCAACCATAATCAGGCCCGGCCCTGTCCGGCGCCCGTCGTCGGAGGATCGTCGATGTCGCCCTCGAAGTTCGTGCTGGCCGCCGTCGTGGGGGCGGCTCTCACCTTGCCAGCAGCGGCGGAGCCCGTGAAGGTCGGGCTCCTCTTGACGCTTTCCGGCCCGCCCGCAGCTCTCGGCCAGCAGACCGAGCACGGCTTCCGCCTCGCCCTCGACCAGTTGGGCGGCACCCTCGGCGACCGCGAGGTCGAGCTGATCGTGATGGACGACGAGTTGCAGCCCAACGTCGCCATCGACCGCGCCAACGCCCTGGTCGAGCGCGACCAGGTCGACTTCGTCGTCGGCACCATCTTCTCCAACGTGGTGCAGGCGGTGTTCCGCCCGGTGATCGAGAGCGGCACGTTCCTGTTGAGCCCCAATGCCGGCCCCTCCACCTTCGCCGGCAGCGCGTGTCACCCGGACTTCTTCTCCGTCGGCTTCCAGAACGACCAGTTCCACGAGGTCCTGGGCCGCTACGCCCAGGACGAGGGCTTCGAGCGCGTCTTCCTCATGGCGCCGAACTATCAGGCCGGGCGTGACGCGCTGGAGGGCTTCAAGCGGCACTACCAGGGCACCGTCGTCGACGAGGTCTACGTGCCGCTGACGCACCAGGACTTCTCCGCCGAGTTGGCGCGCATCGCCGATGCCGGTCCGGACGCGCTCTACACCTTCATGCCGGGCGGCCTCGGCGTGCGCGTGGTGCGCCAGTTCCGTCAGGCCGGGCTCGCCGAACGCGTGGTCTTTCTCTCCGCCTTCACCGTCGACGAGACCACCCTGCCGGCGCAGGCGGCCGATGCCGTCGGCTTCTTCGGCGGTGCGAGCTGGGCGCCGGACCTGGATACGGCCGGCAATGCCGCGTTCGTCGAGGCCTTCGAGGCAGCCTACGCCTACGTGCCGGGCGTCTACGCCATGCAGGGCTACGAGACGGCCATGCTGCTCGACAGCGCCATCCGCGCCGTCGGCGGCGACCTCGCCAATCGCGACGGCGTGCGGGCGGCGCTGAAGGCGGCCGAATTCGACAGCCTGCGCGGCAGCTTCGCCTTCAACCGCAACCACTACCCGATCCAGGACCTCTATCTCGTCCAGGCGGTCGAGCGCGACGACGGTGCCTTCCACACCAGCGTGGTGCGCAAGGTGTTCGAGGCGCACGAGGACGCCTATGCCGCCGAGTGCGGGATGAACTGAGGGCGCCCACGCCCGGCGGAGCGGCCGTTGTCCACCACCCTTCTGCTCGTTCAGGTGCTCAACGGCCTCCAGCTCGGGATCGTGCTGTTCCTGATCGCCGCCGGGCTCACCCTGGTCTTCGGCGTCATGGGCTTCATCAACTTGGCCCATGGCGTGCAGTACATGGTCGGCGCCTACCTCACCTTCCACTTCTACGGGCTGACGGGCCATTTCCTGTTGGCCCTCACCCTGGCGCTGGCGACGGCGCTGCTTCTCGGGCTCCTGCTCGAATGGCTGGTCTTCCGCCGGCTCTACGACCGCGACCATCTCGATCAGGTGCTCGCCACCTTCGGCATCATCCTGTTCCTCAACGAGGCGGTGAAGGTCGTCTGGGGACCGGTGCCGTTGAGCGTGCCGACGCCGGAAGCCTTGTCCGGCTCGTTCCTGCTGGTCCCCGGCCTGCTCTACCCGTCCTACCGCCTCGCCGTGATCGCATCGGGGCTCGCCGTGGCGCTCGTCCTCTACCTGGTGGTGATGAAGACCCGGGTCGGCATGCTGATCCGCGCCGGCGCCACCCACCCCGACGTGGTGGCGGCCCTCGGCGTCGACGTCAGGCGCCTGTTCATGCTCGTCTTCGGCTTCGGCGCCATGTTGGCGGGCTTCGCCGGCGGGCTCGCGGCACCCCTGTTCGCGCTCGAGCCGGGCATGGGTGACAACCTCTTGATCGTCGCCTTCGTCGTCATCGTGATCGGCGGTATCGGCTCCATCAAGGGGGCGTTCGTTGCGGCCCTGCTGGTGGGCCTGGTCGACACTCTCGGCCGCACCCTTGCGGTGGACACGCTCCGCCTCGTGCTCGACCCCTCCGCCGCCAACCAGATCGGCCCGGCACTCGCCTCCATGCTGATCTACGTGCTGATGGCGGCGATCCTCTGGGTCCGCCCGCAGGGGCTCTTCCGGGCGCGATCCGCATGAGCCACGCCTTGCCGACGGCCACACTCGCCGCCGCGCCCACGCCGCGGCTGCGCGCTTGCCTGCCGGCGCTCGTCGTGCTGGTCGCCCTGGCCCTGGTGCCCGTGTTCGCCGCCTACGGTGCCGAGCGCTACGTCCTGGGCCTCGTCAACCGGCTGATGATCCTGGCGATCGCCGCCCTCTCGCTGCACCTGCTCCTGGGCTATGGCGGCCTCGTCAGCTTCGGCCATGCCGCCTTTCTCGGCCTCGGCGCCTATGTCACCGGCATCCTCATGACCGAGGGCGTGCTCCAGGCCGAACTCGTCCTGCTCGCCGTGATCGGCCTCTCGGCCCTGTTCGCGCTCGCCACCGGTGCGGTCTCGCTGCGCACGTCGGGCGTCTACTTCATCATGATCACGCTGGCCTTCGGCCAGATGCTGTACTTCGCCGCCTCGTCGCTCTCGGCCTATGGCGGCGACGACGGGCTGACGCTCTGGGTGCGCGCCGACCTCTTCGGCAGCGACCTCCTGAAGACCCGCCACGGCCTGTTCTACGCGACGCTCGGCGTCCTGTGCCTCACCTTCCTCCTCGTCAACCTCGTCGTCGACAGCCGCTTCGGCCGGGTGCTGCGGGCCGCCAAGGAGAACCCGGTCCGCGTCGCCGCCATGGGCTTCGACGTCTTCCGCTTCCGCCTCGCGGCCTACGTGCTCGCCGGCACCATCTGCGGGGTCGCCGGGATGCTCTATGCCCTCCAGGCCGAGTTCGTCAGCCCGGCCATCATGAGCTGGCAGCGCTCGGGCGAGCTGATCGTCATGGTCGTCCTCGGCGGCATGGCGAGCCGCAACGGAGCGCTCCTCGGTGCGGTCGCCTTCGTGCTCTTGGAGGTTTGGCTGGCCGACCTCACCGTGCACTGGAAGCTGATCTTCGGACCCTTGCTGGTGCTCGTCGTGCTCTACGCCAAAGGCGGGCTGGCCTCGCTGCTCCGCCCGCTGACCGGCGAGGCCCGCCATGGCTGAGCCCGTCCTCGAGGTGCGCGGGCTGGACAAGCGCTTCGGCGCCCTGGTCGTCAGCGAGGCCGTCGACCTCGACCTGCGGCCCGGCGAGTGCCACGCGCTGATCGGCCCCAACGGCGCCGGCAAGACCACCGTGGTACATCAAATCTCGGGGCTCGTGGCACCCGACGCCGGCAGCGTGGTCTTCGCCGGCCGCGACGTCACGCGCCTGCCGCCCCATGCCCGCGCCGCCCTCGGCCTCGCCCGCACCTTTCAGATCACGGCCATCGTCCCCAGCTTCGACGCGCTGGAGAACGTGGCCCTCGCCGTGCAGCGCCGGAGCGGCACCAGCTTTCGCTTCTGGGGCCGCGCGGCGGCCGAGGCAGCGCTGAACGGTCCGGCGATGGCGGCCCTCGCCGCCGTCGGTCTCGAGGGCCGCGCGCGCACACCCGCCGGCCGCCTCGCCCATGGCGAAAAGCGGGCGTTGGAACTCGCCATCGCTCTTGCCATGGAGCCCAAGACCCTCCTGCTCGACGAACCGATGGCCGGCGTCGGCCACGAGGAGGGCCGCCAGCTGTTGGCCGTGCTGGCGGACCTCAAGCGGCGCGTGCCGCTGCTGCTGGTCGAGCACGACATGGATGCGGTCTTCAGCCTCGCCGACCGCATCTCGGTGCTCGTCTACGGCCGCATCGTCGCCAGCGGCACGCCGGCCGAGGTGCGTGCCGATCCCGAGGTTCGCCGTGCCTATCTGGGCGAGGACGCTGCCTGATGTTGCAGGTGTGCGGCCTCGAAGCCGGCTACGGTGCCGCGCAGGTCCTGTTCGGCGTGGACCTGGAGGTTGGCGACGGCGAGGTGGTGAGCCTCATGGGGCGCAACGGCATGGGCAAGACGACGACCGTCCGCGCCGTCATGGGGCTGCTGCCGCCCCGTGCCGGCCGCGTCCGGGTCGGCGGCCGCGACCTCACAGGGGCGGCTCCGTTCCGCATCGCCCAGGCGGGGCTCGGCCTGGTTCCCGAGGGCCGGCAGGTATTCCCCACCCTCACGGTGGAGGAGAACCTGGTCGCCACCGCCGCCAACCGCGACGGTGCCGGCCGCTGGACCCGCAGGGCGGTCTACGCACTCTTCCCACGCCTCGCCGAGCGCAAGCGCCATTTGGGCCGGCACCTCTCGGGCGGCGAGCAGCAGATGCTCGCCATCGGCCGCGCCTTGATGACCAACCCGCGCCTGTTGGTGCTCGACGAGGCGACGGAAGGCCTCGCCCCCCTGGTTCGCGAGGAGATCTGGCGCTGCCTGCGCGACCTCAAGGCCCAGGGCCTCGCCATCCTGGTGATCGACAAGCACCTGGAGGCGCTCTTGGATCTCGCCGACCGCCACGTCGTCGTCGAGAAAGGCCGCGTGGTCTGGAGCGGCACGAGCCTTGCTTTGCGCGGTGACGCGAGCATCGTGGAGCGGCACCTCCACCTCTGACGCCGGGGACCGAGCGCATGGTCTACGCCACCACCCTCGACCGCCAGCGCTTCACCTTCGACGGTCTGAAGGACCTCATGGCCAAGGCCAGCCCGCGCCGCTCCGGCGACGAGTTGGCCGGCATCGCCGCGTCGAGCGCGGTCGAGCGCATCGCCGCCCAACTCGCGCTCGCCGACCTGCCGCTGAAGGCGTTCCTCGACCAAGAGCTGATCGCCGCCGAAGCGGACGAGGTCTCGGCGCTGATCCGAGCGCAGCACGACGCCGCGGCCTTCGCTGCCGTCGCCGCCCTCACCGTCGGCGAGTTCCGCGAGTGGCTGCTGTCGCCGGCTGCCACGACGGAGGTGCTGACGGCGCTCCGCTTCGGCCTCACGCCGGAAATGGCGGCGGCGGTGTCCAAGCTCATGCGGCTGCAGGACCTGATCGCCGTGGCCGCGAAGTGCCGCGTCGTTACCCGCTTCCGCTCGACCATCGGCCTCGAGGGCCGCATGGCCACGCGCAACCAGCCGAACCACCCGACCGACGACGGCTTCGGCATCGCGCTCTCGGTGGTCGACGGCCTGCTGCTCGCCTCGGGCGACGCCGTCATCGGGGTCAACCCCGTTACCGACACGGTCGAAGACTACGTCCGCATCTGCCGCCTGCTCGACGACCTCCGCACCCGCCTCGCCATCCCCACCCAGACCTGTTGCCTCGGCCACGTCACCACGGCGCTCCGCGCCATCGAGCGGGGGGCGCCAGTCGACTTGGTCTTTCAGTCCATCGCCGGCTCGGCGAAGGCCAATGCCGGCTTCGGCATCGATCTCGCGCTGCTGCGGGAAGCGCAGGACGCGGCGAAAAGCCTCCGGCGCGGCACGGTCGGCCAGGACTGCATGTACTTCGAGACCGGCCAGGGCGCCGCACTCTCCGCCGAAGGCCATCACGGCGTCGACCAGCAGACCATGGAAGCGCGGGCCTACGCCGTCGCCCGCGCCTTCGACTGCCTGTTGATCAACACGGTGGTCGGCTTCATCGGCCCCGAATATCTCTACGACGGCAAGCAGATCACCCGCGCCGGCCTCGAGGACCATTTCTGCGGTAAGCTGCTCGGCGTGCCGATGGGGGTCGACGTCTGCTACACCAACCACGCCGAGGCCGACCAGGACGACATGGACCAACTACTGACCCTGCTGGTCGCCGCCGGCGTCAACTTCGTCATCACGGTTCCCGGCGCCGACGACATCATGCTCAACTACCAAAGCCTGTCGCACCACGACGCGCTCTACGCGCGCGAAACGCTGAAGGTGCGGCCCGCGCCCGAGTTCGAGGCGTGGCTGGCCCAGGTGGGCCTGACCGGCGCGGACGGCCGGTTGAAGAGCGACGCGCCCGCGAACCTGCTGCCGCCCGACCTGCTGGCGCTCGCCGACGAGACCCGCCATGGCCGCTGAACGGCTGCCCACCAAGACGACGACGATCCCCGCGCACCCACGCCTCGACGACCTCCGCCGCTTCGCCGACGCCCGCATCGCGCTGGGCCGGGCCGGCGCCGGCCTGCCCACCAAGGCACATCTCCGCTTCACGCTCGACCACGCCCGCGCCCGCGACGCCGTCTACTCGGCCCTCGATCCCGAGCCGCTGCGCCGGCTGGCCGACGATCTCGCCCTGCCCCTGGCCGAGGTGCGGAGCGAGGCCGCGGACCGCGCCACCTACGTCCGTCGCCCGGACCTCGGCCGCCGGCTCGATCGTGCCTCCGCCCCCGCGCTGGACGGGCTCCCCAAGGGCCGGGACGTCGTCCTGGTCGTGGCCGACGGCCTCTCCGCCACGGCCGTCAACCTGAACGCCGACGCCCTCCTCCGCCACCTCGTCGCGAACCTGCGCACGTCGGGCCGTTCCCTTGCCGGGCTCGTCCTTGCCGAGCAGGCCCGCGTCGCCCTGGGCGACCCCATCGCCCACGCGCTGGCGGCGAAGGTGGTCGTCCTCCTGGTCGGCGAGCGCCCCGGCCTCTCGGCCGCCGACAGCCTCGGCGCCTATCTCACCTACGACGCCGCACCCGGCACGCCCGACAGCCGCCGCAACTGCGTGTCGAACATCAGGATGGGCGGGCTGGAGCCGGCGGAGGCCGGCGGCCGGATCGCGCTGCTCGCGGAAGCGATGCTGTCGGCGAGACTGTCCGGCGTGGCCTTGCGCGCCGCGACGGCCGCCATCGCGGCGGAGTCGTGACGGCGCGTCGACGCTCGAGCCGCAACCATCGGGCACGGCTTGCGTTGTCCCTGCAAGTCAGCCGCTGGCGACGCCCGGTCGCCGTGGCTCGGATCACGTCACGGGAGTTCCCTCATGAGCCTCGCCCGCATCGCCGGTGCCGCCCTTTTCGCCGTCGGCGTCGTGCTTCTCTTCTTCGCCTATCAGGCCTCGCAGGCGCCGCTGGAGCAGGTGGCCGAAACGCTGACCGGCCGCTACACCGACAGCACCATGTTCTACGCCATCTTCGGCGTCGCCGCCCTGGTCGTGGGCGCGCTCTTGGCCCTGCGCGGCGGCCGCTCCTGACCCCGCCTCAGCCCGCCATCCGCTCCGCGTGCCAAGCGAGGTGCTCGGCGAGGAACGTGGCGACGAAGTAGTACGAGTGATCGTAGCCCGCCTGCCGCCGGAGCGTCACCTTCTGTCCCGCCGCGTCGGCCGCCCTTTCCAGGAGGTCCGGCTTGAGCTGGGTGTCGAAGAACGGATCGGCCGTGCCGACGTCCACCAGGATCTCGCCGCGCCGGTGGCCGTCCTCGAGCAACGCAACCGTGTCGTAGGCGCGCCACTGTCGGCGATCCTCGCCCAGATAGCCGACGAAGGCCTTGAGCCCCCACGGACAGCGTGACGGTGCCGCGATCGGCGCGAAAGCCGAGACGGAGCGGTACGCCCCCGCATGCTTCAGCCCCAGCGTGAGCGCGCCGTGGCCGCCCATGGAATGGCCGGTGATGCCGCGGCGGGAGAGGTCGACCGGAAAGGCTGCCGCGACCAGCGCCGGCAGTTCGTCGTGGACGTAGCTCGCCATGCGGTAGTGCCGCTGCCAGGGGGCCTCGGTGGCATCGACGTAGAAGCCGGCGCCCGAGCCGAAGTCGAAGTCGTCGTGCTCGCCGGGCAGGTCCAGCCCGCGCGGGCTGGTGTCCGGGCAGAGCACGGCGAGCCCCAGCCCGGCCGCCGCCGCCTGGAAATGGCCCTTGGTGGTCACGTTCTCCCAGGTGCAGGTGAGCCCCGACAGATAGACCACGAGGGGCACCGTCCCGGCCTCGGCCTGCGGCGGCAGGAAGAGCGAGAACTCCATCCGCGTGCCGGTCGCCTCGCTGCGATGCGCGTAGACGGCCTGCACACCGCCTTGCGCCTTGTGCTTGGCCACCACTTCGAGCGTCATCGCCGACCCCTCCGCCTCAGTAGACCACCACGCTGCGTATGCTCTCGCCCGCGTGCATCAGGTCGAAGGCATCGTTGATCTTCTGCAGCGGCATGCGGTGGGTGATCAACGGGTCGATCTCGATCTTCCCCTGCATGTACCAGTCGACGATCTTCGGTACGTCCGTGCGTCCCCTCGCGCCGCCGAAGGCGGTACCGCGCCAGACCCGGCCGGTGACGAGTTGGAATGGGCGGGTCGCAATCTCCTGCCCGGCGCCGGCCACCCCGATGATCACGCTCTCGCCCCAGCCCTTGTGGCAGCACTCGAGCGCTTGGCGCATGGTCTTGACGTTGCCGATGCACTCGAAGCTGTAGTCGGCCCCGCCCTTGGTCAGCTCGACGATGGCCTCGACCACGTCCTTGCCGCCCAGCTCCTTCGGATTGACGAAATGCGTCATGCCGAAGCGCCGGCCCAGTTCCTCGCGCGCGGGGTTGAGGTCGACGCCGACGATCATGTCGGCACCGACCAGCCGCGCCCCCTGGATCACGTTGAGGCCGATGCCGCCGAGGCCGAACACCACGACGTTCGAGCCCGGCTCCACCTTCGCCGTGTTGACCACCGCCCCCACGCCGGTGGTGACGCCGCAGCCGATGTAGCAGATCGTCTCGAACGGCGCGTCTTTACGCACCTTCGCCACCGCGATCTCCGGCAGCACCGTGTAGTTCGCGAAGGTCGAGCAGCCCATGTAGTGGTGCAGCACGTCCTTGCCGAGACGAAAGCGCGAGGTGCCGTCGGGCATGAGCCCCTTGCCCTGGGTCGCGCGGATCGCCTGACACAGATTGGTCTTGGGGTGCAGGCAGTAGTCGCACTCGCGGCATTCGGGCGTGTAGAGCGGGATGACGTGGTCGCCCGGCACGACGCTGGTCACGCCCGGACCCACCTCGACCACCACGCCCGCTCCCTCGTGGCCGAGGATGGCCGGGAACAGTCCCTCCGGATCGTCGCCGGAGCGGGTGAACTCGTCCGTGTGGCAGATGCCGGTGGCCTTGATCTCGACCAGCACTTCGCCGGCCTTCGGCCCCTCCAATTCGACCGTCTCGATGGAAAGCGGCTTGCCCGCCTCGAACGCCACTGCCGCCTTCACCTGCATCGCTCGCTCCCGGCACCATCCAGAGACGCGAACCCTACCTCAGGAGGGCGCGCGCGCCAGCCCCTCGAGGATCGGACAGTCGGGCCTGTCGTCCCCGTGGCAGCGTTGGGCGAGGTCGGCGAGCGTCGCCTTCATCGCCTCCAGTTCGGCGATGCGGCGATCGATGTCGGCGATGTGGCGAAGGGCGATGCGCTTGACGTCGGCGCTCGCCCGGCTGCGGTCACCGTAGAGGGCCAGCAACTCCCGGCACTGCTCGACGCCGAAGCCGAGCGACCGGGCGCGGGCGAGGAAGCGCAGGACGTGGACGTCGCGCGTATCGTAGTCGCGATAGCCGTTGTC
This sequence comes from Geminicoccaceae bacterium, assembly GCA_050485385.1. Lineage (GTDB taxonomy): Bacteria > Pseudomonadota > Alphaproteobacteria > Geminicoccales > Geminicoccaceae > RECO01. The sequence goes on from JBJHBG010000010.1 coordinate 20,735, forward strand.
CTGGCGTCGGGTCGGTTGGACGAGCCCGATCTCCTCGTAGAACCGGATGGTCTTGGCCGGCAGCCCGCTGCGCCGCGCCGCTTCACCGATGTTCATGGTCGCCACCGCTTGAGCAGAAGGGAGTTGGTTACCACGCTGACACTGGAAAGTGCCATCGCCGCCCCTGCATAGGCCGGGCTGAGGAACCCCATCGCGGCGATGGGCAGGCCCACCACGTTGTAGACGAACGCCCAAAAGAGGTTCGTGCGGATCTTCCACCAGGTCGCCCGCGCCACGTCCAGGGCTGCTGGCACGAGGCCCACCGCCGGGCGCATCAGCGTCACGCCCGCGGTCTCGAGCGCGACGTCGGCGCCCGACCCCATGGCGATGCCGACGTCGGCGGCAGCCAGGGCCGGCGCGTCGTTGACGCCGTCGCCCACCACCGCCACGCGCCGCCCCTGGGCCGCCAGAGCCTGGACGAAGCCGGCCTTGCCGTCCGGGCGCATCTCCGCCGCCACCTCGTCGATGCCGAGAAGCCGCGCCACGTGATGCGCCGTGCGCGCGTTGTCGCCGGTAAGCAGCAC
>JBJHBG010000010.1:21307-28000 GCA_050485385.1 Geminicoccaceae bacterium
AAGCAGCACCGTGCGGATGCGGCGGGCGTGCAGCCGGTCCACCGCCGCCCTCGCCTCCGGCCGCACCTCGTCGGCGATGGCGAGGAAGCCGGCCGCCGCGCCGTCCACGGCCACCCAAACCACCGTCGCCCCCTCACCCTCGAGTTGCGCCGCATCGGCACGCGCGATCTCGCCTCCCGTCGCGAAGCCGGCGCGGCCGATGCGCACGGCACGACCCTCCACCACGGCGGCGACGCCCTCACCGACGGTGGCGCGAAACGCCTCGGGCTCGGCGAGGTCGAGGCCCCGCGCCTCGGCCGCCCGCACCACCGCCCGGCCGAGCGGATGCTCGCTGCCCCGCTGGGCCGATGCGGCGAGCCGCAGGAGCGCCGTCTCGTCGAGAGCCCCCAGCGGGCGCACCGCCTGGAGGATGGGCTTGCCGAGGGTGAGCGTGCCGGTCTTGTCGAACACCACCACGTCGACGGCGTGCGCGCGCTCCAACGCGTCGATGTCGCGGATCAGGATGCCGGCTTTGGCGGCAGCCCCGGTGCCCGCCACCAGGGCGGTCGGCGTGGCGAGGCCCAGCGCGCAGGGGCAGGCGATCACCAGCACCGAGACGGCGGCGATCAGGCCGGTCTCGAAGCTGCCGGCGACGGCCCACCAACCCAGCAACGTCACCGCCGCCAGCACCAGGACGACGGGCACGAAGATGCCGCTCACCCGGTCGACCAGCCGCTGGATCGGCGCCTTGCCGGTCTGCGCCCGCGCCACCAGTTCGGCAATGCGCGCGAGGGTCGTGTCCTTGCCGATGCGCTCGGCGCGGATGCGCAACAGGCCCTGACCGTTGATGGCCCCGGCCACCACCTCGTCGCCCTCGCGGCGAACGACGGGCACGCTCTCGCCGGTCAACAGGCTCTCGTCGAGCTCGCTCGCACCCTTGACGATGCGGCCGTCCACCGGCAGCCGCTCGCCCGGCCGGACGACGACGACGTCGCCGATGCCGACCTCGTCGATATCGACCTCGACCTCCGTGCCCCGACGCAGCATCACCGCCCGCTGCGGGCGCAGCGCCATCAACTCGCGCAGTGCCGCCGAGGCCGAACGCTTGGCCCGTGCCTCGAGCACTTTGCCGGCGAGCACGAGGGTGATGATGACGGCCGAGGCCTCGAAATACAGCTCGCCGTGGGCCGCCTCGCCCAGCGTGATCACCAAGACGGTGCTGTAGACGAAGGCGGCGGTGGTGCCGAGCGCGACGAGTTGGTCCATGTTGCCGGCACGGGCCAGGGTCGCCTTCCAGGCGGCGCGGTAGAACCGCCGGCCGATCCAGAATTGAACGGGGGCGGCGAGCAGCAACTCGCCCCAGCCGGGCAGATGCCAGCCGACCCCCACCGTCATGGCCAGCATCTGGAGGACCAGGGGCAGCGTGAGCAGGGCGGCGACCGTCAACTCGATCAGATCGCGGCGGGCATGGTCCGCCTCTTCAGGCGCCACCTCGCCCGCGGCTTCGGGAGCGGCATCGTAGCCGGCCGCGCGCACCGCCGCCACCAGCGCCGGCGGCTCGACGGCACCCGGAACGTAGCGCACCTCGGCGGTCGCCAGCGCCAGGTTCACCGTCGCCTCGACGACGCCGGCAACGGCACCCAACGCCCGTTCGATGCGCCCCGCGCACGCGGCACAGGTCATGCCGCGGATGGCGAGCGTGGTCCGCGCCTCGCGCACGCCGTAGCCGGACGCCTTCACCGCTGCGACGAGGTCGAGCGGCGCCGCTCTTGCCGGATCGAAGCGCACCTCGGCCCGTTCCAGGGCGAGATTGACGGAGACGTCGGCGACACCCTTCACCGCCTCCAGCGCATCCTCGATCCGGCGCGCGCAGCCGGTGCAGGTCATGCCGGTGACGGGCAGGTCGATGCGGTCGGCTTCGAACGTGGCCGTGGCCATTGGTGAGGGCTCCTCCGAGACGAGGAGCGCAGGATCGACCTTCCCAGCACTGGAAGGTCAAGCGTCGAGCCCTGCGAGCCGCGCAGGGCAGCATTCAGCCGAAGCCGCTGCGCTCCCGCCCGCGCCCGCCCATCAAGAGCAGCGGCAGGCCGAGGACGAGGAGGACGAGCCAGCTCGGCAGCGCCAGCACCCAGGCCACGGACGTCCAGAAACCGCCGCCGACAGCGCTGCGGACGGTCTCCTCCAGAGCATCCAGGCTGCCGCCGTGGACGCCCGCCCAGACGCGGCCGAGGCTGAGCCAGCCGGCCATGTCGCCGACCACGACGTGCAGCGCCTCGGCGACGACGCAGGCCGCGCCGAAGAAGACCAGAACGCCACCGAGGAAGGCGAAGACGGTACGCATGCCACGCTCGGTGCCAGGAGCGACGTCCGGTTGCAAGCGCCAAAGCACGACGCTAAACATCCGGCCCGACGGAGGGATGGCCGAGTGGTTTAAGGCGCACGCCTGGAAAGCGTGTTGGGGGCAACCCCTCACGGGTTCAAATCCCGTTCCCTCCGCCAGTTTCTCCCCTCGACGCCTTGTATCTCGGGGTTTTCGGGACGGCGTTGGCGGTGGACGGGAGCGGTTCGGTCATTCGCCGGGGCTTTTGGAAGCCGGGGACGGACGAGTCCTTGCGGAGTTGCGGGATGCGCAGCTCGAGCGTCTCGGTCCGGGCATGCGAGCCGCAGTCGCGATACCCGTTGCGCTGCGCCCTCGGTCCACTCAGGTGCGCCGGTGGGGGCGCCCGCGTCCAGCTCCCTCAGTCGCTCGACGACGAGACCGATCGTCGTTCGCGGGCGACCGGCGATGAAGCTGTTCTCCGACAGGCCCTGCACGCCCATCGTCGTCTCGGGCCGGCTCGAGCATCGGGTTCGTCGACCCGCCCCCAACCGCAGCCGGACCGTCGGACCGGCAACGGCCCCGACGCTGATTCAGGTTCGCGAAACACCGGGCGGGCGGGAGTTCGCGGCGCCAACTTACCGATAAACGTGGCGCGCCCGGGAGGACTCGAACCCCCAACCTCCTGATCCGTAGTCAGACGCTCTATCCATTGAGCTACGGGCGCTCGCGAAGGTCGCGGTGGGATAGCCGAGGCGGTGGGGGTTGGCAAGGGGCTCAGGCGTCGATCTCGACGCGGCCCAGAGGCTTGGCGCAGCAGGCGAGAACGTAGCCGGCGGCGACGTCGTCGTCACTGATGCCGCCATTGTGCAGCATGTGCACCTCGCCCGCGTACTTCTTGATCTTGCAGGTCCCACAGACGCCGAACTGACACGCACTCGGCAGCCCGAGCCCGCTCGCCCGGGCGATCTCGAGCAGGGTGTCGGTCTGCCGGCAGACGACCTCGACGCCGGAGCGCTTGAACACCACCCGCGCCGTCGCCCCTTCCGCCGGCACCCCGTCCTCGGGCACCGACACCGGGGCGGACGTTACCAGCGGTGCGGTAAAGCTTTCCTCGTGATAGTGACGGAAGTCGAACCCGGCGACCTGCAAGACATCGCGTACGCCCTGCATGAATGGCTCCGGCCCGCAGCAGAAAATCTCCCGCTCGAAATAGTCGGGACAGATCAACTCCAGCATGAGCTGGTTGAGGCGGCCGAGATAGCCCGTCCAGCAGCTATAGGGGTCGGGCTCCTCGACGATCCAGGTCAGCTTGATGTCGGGCACCCGCGTCGCCATGCGCTCGAGTTCGGCGCGGAAGATGAGATCGGAGGGGCGGCGCGCGCAGTTGACGAAGGTGATGTCGGTATGGCGGGCATCGTCGTAGAGATACTTGGTCATCGACATCATCGGCGTGATGCCGGAGCCGGCCGAGACGAACAGGTACCTGTCGGCCGGATGGTGGTGGAACGAGAAGGTGCCGGCCGGACCCACGGCGCGGATGCGGTCGCCGACTTTCAGATGCTCGAACATCCACCGGGTGGCGACGCTGCCTGGCTGGCACTTCGCGGTCACGGCGATCGAGAGCGGCCGCGACGGGCTGGACGACAGCGTATAGGTCCGGTGCAGCGGCTTGCCGTCGACCGGCAGCTCCAGCGTGATGAACTGGCCCGGCAGGTAGCGGAACCAGTTACGGCCGGCGGTCTGGAAGCAGAACGTGCGGACGTCGGGCGTCTCCGGCAGGACCATGATGCATTCGAGTTCCTGCGCCCGGTCCTGCCACGGTACCGTCTCGTCCAGCGCCGGGTAGCGGCGGCGCTTGGCGGCGGCCTCGTCCACCCGCGTCAGGCCACGGCTTCCAGCCGCGCCGTGCCGGCATCGAGCGCCGCCGACAGGGCCGCCCGATACCAGTCGACGAACTGGATCACGCCGGCCTCGTGCAGGGTGCTGTAGGGGCCCGGCTCGTAGGCCGGCGAGGCGACGCCGGCATGGTTGCGCTCGACCAGCACGCGGTCCTGCTCGTTGGTCATGGTCCAGACGTGGGTCAGCGTCTGGAGGTCGTAGTCCCTGCCCTCGACCGCGTCCTTCGGCACCAGCCACTTGGTGGTGACCTCGGTCGCGTCGACGCCCAAGGGACGCACGCGGAACGTCGTCGCGTGGTCGCCCAGGACGTGGTTCCAGGTGCTCGGGAAGTGGAACATCAGCATCGAACCGATCAGCGGCGCCGTGACCCCGCCCAGCCGCAGCCCGCGCACGGCGGGCCTGCCGTCCATGGTGAAGCTTTCGGCCTCCCGCTCCAGCGGCATGCGCATCACCCGCCAGGTGCCGTCCTCGGCGATCGCGTAGCGGCTGGGGAGGCCCGCCGCCTCGCAGCGCCGACGGTGGTCGAGGATCGCCGGATCGCGCTCCATCGCCTCGACGGCAACGTAGGTCGGCGTGTCGGGGAAGGTGCGGCAGAGTTCGGGATGGCCCGCGCTGCAGTGATAGCACTCGCGGTTGTTCTCCATCGTCAGCTTCCAGTTGCCCCGCTCGACGATGGTGGTCTGGCGCGCGACCTTGGCGTCATCCAGCCGGTGCGGCGCCAGATAGGGCTCGGCTACGGCGCGGAACGCCGCGAAGTCGGGCGTCTCGTCGGCGACGCAGACGAAGACGTAGCCGGCGACGCGGCCGACGTGGACCGGCTTCAGGCCGAACGCCTTGGCGTCGAAGTCCGCGCCCATGTCGCGGGCGTAGAGCAGCCGCCCGTCGAGCTCGTAGGTCCACTGGTGGTAGGGACAGACGAGCTTGGCGGCATTGCCCCGCTCGGCCGCACAGATCTGCGAGCCGCGATGGCGGCAGGTGTTGTGAAAGGCGCGGATCTCGCCGTTGGCGCCGCGCACGATCACGACGGAATAGCGGCCGATGTCGTAGCGCACGTAGTCGCCGGCCCGCGGGATCTCGCAGTCGTGCGCCGCGAACAGCCAGCTTCGATACCAGATCCGCTCGAGGTCGAGCGCGTAGACGTCGTCGTCGACGTAGAACGGCTGGTCCAGGCTCCAGCCCGAGCGCTGGCGTTGCAACAGCTCCGCTATCCGCTCATCGACACCGTGCACCGCACGCACCTCCGACCTGTGCCATCCAACGGAGCATAGGTGCAGCCAGCGGTCCGACTATCGTCATTCCGACCCGTTCCAGCGCCGGCACGACGCACCTGGGAAGGGAGATGACCACGCCGGGCGCCTCCGCTAAGGAAGGCCGCAATCAGACCAAGGCCGGCGGGCGCGGGCGCTGCCGGCTTTCCGGTTCCGGGAGACCGTCCTTGACGCCTTCGCTCCAAGCCGGTGCCGACGCTGCCGGCGGTGTTCTCGCCCGCGCCGGCCGGAGCCCCGTCGTCCTGGGCGCCCTTCTGGTCCTGCTCTGCCTCGTGCTGTGGCTGCCGGGCTTTGCGACCATCGGCCCGATGGACCGGGACGAGTCGCGCTTCGTCCAGGCGACGTCACAGATGTGGGAGACGGGCGACCTCGTCGACATCCGCTTTCAGGACGACGCGCGGCACAACAAGCCGGTCGGCATCTACTGGCTGCAACTCGCGGCCGTCGCCACCGTCGGCGACGGTGCGCAGAGCCCCGTCTGGGTCTACCGGCTACCGTCGTTGCTGGGTGCAGTGATCGCGGTGCTGGTGACGGCGGCGCTCGGTGCGGCCATGTTCGACCGCCGCACGGGCTTCCTCGCCGGTGCCGCCTTGGCCTCGACCGTGCTGCTCGGCGTCGAGGCGCGGCTGGCCAAAACCGATGCCTTCCTGCTCGCCTGCCTGGTCGGCCACCAGTGGGCGCTCTGGCGCATCTGGTCGACCCGGCACGAGGCATCCCCGGCAGGCGCTTGGTGGCTCGTCTTCTGGCTGGCCTTGGGCGCGGCGATACTGGTCAAAATGCAGGTACTGCTCGCTCTCGGCACCGTCGTCGGCCTCGTCCTCTGGGAGCGCCGCGTCGCTTGGCTGCGCCGGCTGCGTCCGCTCTACGGCCTGCTGGTGGTGGTGGCGGTGGTGGCCCCCTGGTTCGTGCTCATCGCCCTGCAGACCGGCGGCGACTTCTTCGCGGCGTCGCTCGGCGACGACGCCTTCGCCAAGGTGCTGGAGGGCCAGGAGACGCACGGCGCCCCCCCCGGCACCTATCTGCTCGCTCTGTTCCTGACGGCGTGGCCGCTGGCTGCGCTGGTGCCGCTCGCCGCCGTCTGGGCCTGGACGCAGCGCCACGACGACCGTGTCCGGTTCCTCGTCGCCTGGGTGGTGCCGTTCTGGATTCTGTTCGAGCTGGTCGCCACCAAGCTGCCGCACTACGTCATGCCCACCTATCCGGCGCTGGCCATCGCCGCCGCCGCCG
>JBJHBG010000010.1:28010-59350 GCA_050485385.1 Geminicoccaceae bacterium
CCCTTGCCGTGCTGATCGGGACGGCCCTCGCGGTGGCCGCCGCAGCCGTCATGCTGCTTCTGGGCGAGCCGCTCGGCTTCGGTATCGCGAGCGGTGCCGTCCTCGGCCTGGTGCTCGTCGCACTCGCGGCACGTGCTGCCGTCGCCGGTGCGTGGCAGCGCAGTGCCGCTGCCTTCCTCGCCACCGCCATCGTCGTCTACGGCACGCTCTACGGCCTCGTCTTTCCGGGCGCCCGCGCGCTCTGGCTTTCGCCCGCCATGGCCGAAGCCGTTGCCGTCTACGCCCCCTGCCCCAACCCCATCGTCGCCACCGTCGGCTACCACGAGCCGAGTGCGGTGTTCCTGATCGGCGCCGACCTGCACCTCGCCTCGGCCGCACGGGCAGCCGAACTGGCCGACTTGGAAGACTGCGTGCTGGTCTTCGTCGACGAGCGCAACGAGGTCCGTTTCCTCGCCGAGGTGGAGCGGCCCTTGCGCGTTCTCCACCGCATCGACGGCTGGCGTCTGAACGGAGGACGCTGGACGACGCTCACGCTCTACGGCAACTGATCCGGATGAACCAAGAGCCTGCCTCCTGCCTGTGGGCGGCCGACGCGCTCGTCGCTCCCCGCAACGAAGCCCTCCAGCTTTCCGTCGTGGTCCCCGTCAAGAACGAGGCCCCCAACGTCGCCACGCTGATCGGCGAGATCGTCCGCGCCCTCGACGGCCGGCGCTTCGAGATCGTCTACGTCGACGACGGCAGCACCGACGAGACGGCCGCCGAACTGGCCCGTGTCGGCGGCCGCCAGCCGGCGCTACGGGTCGTTCGGCATCGGGTCTCCGCCGGTCAGAGTGCGGCGCTGCGAACGGGCATCCTCGCCGCCCGCGCGCGGCTGATCGCGACGCTCGACGGCGACGGCCAGAACGATCCGGCCGATCTGCCGGCGTTGCTGGCGGCGTTCGAGGCGGCCGACGCTCCGGCGACGCTGGGGCTGGTCGGCGGCGACCGCTCGCGCAACCGGCGCGACGGCTGGGTCAAGCGCCGTTCGTCGCGCATCGCCAACGCCGTACGCCGCCGCATGCTGCGCGACCGTACGCCCGACACCGGCTGCGGGCTCAAGGTCTTCAGGCGCGACGCCTACCTCCTCCTGCCCTTCTTCGACCACCAGCACCGCTTCCTGCCGGCCCTGTTTTTGCGGGAAGGCTTCGTCGTGCGGTCGCTACCCGTCGGCCACCGGCCGCGCGTCGGCGGCAGATCGAAATACGGCACGCTCGACCGGCTTGCCGTCGGCGTGGTCGACCTCTTCGGCGTCGGCTGGCTGCGCCGGCGTCGGCGCGTGGTCGACATCATCGAGGGAGACTGAGATCCGTGCTCGAATGGTTCGGCGGCCTCACCAGGATCGAGATCATCTGGATCAGCATCGGCTTTCTCGGCCAAGCCATGTTCTCGATGCGCTTCATCATCCAGTGGATCGTCAGCGAGCGCGCCCGCGAAAGCGTGGTGCCGCTGGCCTTCTGGTACTTCAGCCTGCTGGGCGGCATGACGCTCCTTTCCTACGCCATCTGGCGCCAGGATCCGGTCATCATCGTCGGTCAGCTCACTGGCTTGTTCATCTATGCGCGCAACCTCAAGCTCATCTACAAGAAGCGGCGACGCATGCGCCGGGCCGCCAAGCGCCTGCGCGCCGAGTCCGCGAGCTGACATGCCCGGCCGGCAGCTGGCGCCGCCAGCGCTGGGGTTCCCAGGGGGCGCGGGGCGCCAAAAGCCCCCCGGCACTCGCGCCCGCGCCATGAAGCCGCCGCCGACCCTCGGGCTGATCCTTGCCGGCGGTCGCGGGCGACGGCTGGGCAACACGGACAAGGCACTGGTCGAACTGGCGGGCCGGCCGCTCTTGGCCCATGTCGTCGACCGCGCGGCACCCCAATGCGCGGGGCTCCTCCTCGCCGCCAACGGCGATCCGGCCCGCTTCGACGGCTTCGGCCTGCCGGTGGTCGCCGATCCGGTGCAGGGATTCGCAGGGCCACTTGCCGGCATCCTCGCCGGGCTGCGCTGGCTGGAGTCGATGCAGTCCGATCTCGACTGGCTCGTCAGCTTTCCGGTGGACACGCCCTTCGTGCCGACCGACCTCGTGGCCCGGCTGCACGCCGCCCGCACCGATCCGTCGACCCGTGTCGCCGTGGCCGCGAGCGGCGGCCGGCGTCATCCGGCGGTGGGCCTGTGGCCCAGGGCCCTGGCGGACGACCTGGAGCGGGCGCTCCGCTTCGAGGGCGTGCGCAAGGTCGAGGTGTGGGCCGAGCGGCAGGGCCTCGCCGTCACCGAGTTCGTTGCCGTGCCCGTCGATCCGTTCACCAACGTCAACACCGCCGACGACCTCGCCGCGGCAGCGGTAGCCATGCGCGATGGGGCGTGAGCGCGCCTCTTGCAGCGTGCGCCGGTACTTCCCATCTCCTGATCGTCGGCGGCCGCGATGCGGGGCCGACGGTTCGACCGGCGCGGCCATGGTGGCGCGCCCCCGACGTATCGCTTTCGGAGGATACGATGCGCTTTGCGACTTACAGCACCCCTGCCCCCACCCCCTTCGCCCTGCTCGACCGCATGCTGGCCGAGGCCCCGCGGCCGTCGTTCGTCGCGACGGCTCCCTTCGCCTACGACTTGGTGCGGACCGGCGAGAACGGCTACCGGCTGGAACTGCCGGTGGCGGGCTTCGCCGAGAGCGACCTCGAGATCGAGGCCAAGGGCGACACGCTGACCGTGCGCGGTCGCGTCGCGGAGCGGCCGGCGGGCGAGACCGTCATCCATGCCGGCGTCGGCCGGGGCGCGTTCGAGCGTAGCTTCACGCTCGCGGAGCACGTCCAGGCGGTAGGCGCTCGGCTGGAGCGCGGCCTGCTCCTGGTCGACCTCGTCCGCGAGGTGCCGGAGGCTCTGAAGCCGAGGACCATCGCGATCGGCGGCTGATCGACCGCACGGTCGTAGGCCATCCCTGGCTGCAGGCTCGACACGCGGCGGGCCTGCAGCCATCGTGGTCGGTATCGGCCGGCCCGGCTCCGTTGCCGTGAGTTCGAGTTGGGGTAGCGGGCGCGGCCGAGCCTTCGAGCGTTGGAGATGGACGTGGCGCAGGACCTCTACGGCGTCTTGGGTGTGCAGCGCGGCGCGAGCGACGCGGAGATCCGTGCGGCCTACCGCAAGCTCGCGAAGGCACTGCATCCCGACCGCAACCCCGGCGACGCGAAGGCGGAGGACCGCTTCAAGCAGGTGTCGTCGGCCTACGAGATTCTGAAGGACAAGGACAAGCGCGGCCGCTACGACCGCGGCGAGATCGACGAGCACGGGCGCGAGCGCTTTGCCGGCGGCTTCGGCGGCAACGGCGGGGGCGGCTTCCGTCAGCGGACGGGGCCGGGCGGTGCGCAGGACTTCGGCGGCTTCGAGGATATCCTGAACACCGTGTTCGGCGGCGGTCGAGGCGGTTTCGGCTTCGAGGGCGCGGGGGCCGCCGACATCCGCTTCGAGGTCGCGGTCGACTTCCTCGACGCCGCGCGCGGCGGCAAGCAGCGCGTCGCCATGGCCGACGGCCAGACCATCGACGTAACCCTTCCGCCCGGGATCGAGGACGGCCAAACGCTGCGGCTGCGCGGTCAAGGTCGGCGCGGCGGCGATGCCCTGGTGACGGTGCGCGTCCGCCCGCACCCGCGCTTTCGCCGTGCGGACCTCGACATCGAGGCCGACCTCGACGTGCCGCTCGCGGCCGCCGTGGCGGGCGGTCGGGTCAAGGCGGCGACCATCCACGGCGACGTCGCGGTCAAGGTCCCGCCGGGGACCAGTTCCGGCCGCACGCTGCGGCTGAAGGGCAAGGGCATTCACGATCCGAAGACCGGGCGGCAAGGCGACCACCTCGCCAAGGTGGCGATCGCCCTGCCGACCGATCCGGCCGACGTGGCGGCGTTGCGCAGTTGGGCCGAGACCAAGGCCGAAAGCTGAGCCCATGGGCGACCGCTTCGCCCTCCTGCAACGGGGCTACGCCACCGAGACGCTTTTGCTCTTCCTGGCGCTCGCGGCCATGCTGGCCCTCATCGGCTGGCTCGTGGGCGCCTGGATCGGCGTGGCCGTGGCGCTGGGCTTCGCCCTGTTCACCGGCAACCTGCTCGCAGGGCTCTCGAGCGACCGCATCATGCGGCTGATCGGTGCGCGGCCCATCCATCCGGCCGAAGCCCCGATGCTGTACCGCAGCGTGCAGGCGCTCGCGCGACGGGCGGGACTGCGGCAGGCGCCCCGGCTCTACCTGTTGCCGAGCGACGTGCCGAACGCGCTCGCGACCGGTGCTGCCGACGACGCGGCCGTCGCCCTTTCGCGCGGGCTGCTCGGCGCGCTCGACGAGCGCGAGGTGCAGGGCGTGCTCGCCCACGAGCTGGGCCATGTGCAGGCCGGCGACACGGCGGTACTGCGGTTCGCCGGTGCGCTGGTCGAGGCGACCCGTGCCGTCGCCCAGGTGGGCCTCGCACTCTGCCTCGTAGCGCTTCTGCTCGGCCAGCCCCTGCCACTCGTCCTGCCGTTCGTGTTCGTCGCCGCTCCCCTGGTAGCGTTCGGGCTCCAACTGCTCCTGTCCCGACGGCGGGAGTTCGCGGCCGACGCGGCGGCGGTGGCGCTGACCGGCGACGCGGGCGGTCTTGCCAGCGCGCTTTGCCGGCTGGATCGCTACCGCTCCCGCCTCCGAGCACTCGGCTACGGCCTCGGCGCGCCGCCGAGCTGGCTATCCACCCACCCGCCGACCGGCGAGCGGCTGCAACGCCTGAAGGCGTTGCAGCCCGAAGCCTTCCTGCCGCCGCCGCCGCGGCGGGTCTTGTGGACCTGGAGCGGTTGAACGGTCAGCTCGGCTCGGCCAGGCACCCGACGAGCGCGTCGGCGAGGTTGCGCAGCAGCTCCGGATAGGCGTCCGGCCCCGGCGCAAGGTCCGCGCCCAGCGGGTCGAGCACGCCGCTGCGCGCCGGCGTGCCATCGGTCAGCATGACCACGAGCCGGGGCTCGAACTGCGGCTCGGAGAAGACGCAGGTGGCGCCGGCCCCCTCCACCCGCTCCCGCAGGTCCGCGAGTTGGGCCGTGCCGGGCTGGACCTCGGGCGACACCGTCACCGAGCCGACAGCGTTCAGGCCGAACGCCGCCTCGAAATACTGATAGGCGTCGTGAAACACGACGAAGGGCTCGTTCTGCACGGGCGCCAGTTGCTCGCGCAGTTCGTCCTCGAGCGCACCCAGCGTCGCCACCGCGGCGTCCGCGTTCGTCGCGTAGGCATCGGCATTGTCGGGGTCGAGATCGGCAAGGGCAGCGGCGATCGCCCGCACCATCGCCTTGGCGTTGTCCGGCCCGAGCCAGATGTGCGTGTCCACGTCGCCGTGACCGTGATCGTCGTGCGCATGGTCGTGGTCGCCGTGGGCGTGACCGTGGTCGTCGTGCGCGTGGTCGTCATCGTGCGCGTGATCGTCGTCATGGCCGTGACCATGGTCGTCGTGCGCATGGTCGTCGTGGGCGTGACCGTGGCCGTCGTGCGCGTGATCGTCGTGGTCGTGATCGTGATCGTCCCAGGCACCACCGGCGCGGCTCGGCAGGAGCGTCACGCCCGGTGCCGCCGCCATCGCCACGACCCGCGCCGAGCCGGCGAGATTGGCGAGTGGCCGTTCGAGAAAACGCTCCATGTCCTCGCCGATCCACAAGACGAGGTCGGCTTGGTCGAGCTTGGCCGCGTCGCTCGGCCGGAAGCTGTAGGCATGCGGCGAGGCCCCCGCCGGCAACAACAGGTCGGGCTCGCCGATGCCGTCCATCACCATCGCGGCGAGGCTTTGCAGCGGCAGGATGGAAGCGACCACGTTCGGCTGGGCGACGGCGGCAGTCGAGGCGAGCAGGCCGGCGGCAAGGCCGGCGCCGAGAACGGTACGGTGCATGGTGGTCCCCCAATAGCGTTACGAGGGTGGTAGCCAATGTTATAAGGTATCGTCAAGCGATCCTCTGAACGGTTGAGGCAAACCCTTGTTTCGCGGTAGGTTGGGTTCATGAGTTGGAACCGCACACGAACCGCGTTCGCTCCGCTTCTCGCCGCCGCGTTGACGTGGCCCGTAGCGGCCTCGGCGCACCCGCACGGTTGGATCGACATCCAGACCCGGCTGCTGTTCGACGACGCCGGCCGCGTCACCGGCATCGAGCAGGCTTGGCTGTTCGACGAGCTCTACTCCGCCTTCATCCTGGAGGAGTTCGCCCTCGACGGCGTGCCGGTCGAGGAGGGCCTGGAGGAGCTGGGCCAAGCCGACATCGCCGCCCTCGCCGAGTTCGACTACTTCACCAATCTGAAGCAGGATGGCCGGAAGGTGGCACTGGCGTCGGTCGAGACCTTCGCCAACGGCCTCGCGGCGGACCGGATCTGGATGCGCTTCGAAGTGCCGCTCGTGGCGCCGCTCGACGTCGACGCGGGCGAGGTCCGCTACGCCGTGTACGACCCCACGTACTTCATCGAGATCATGCACAGGGGCGAACCACCCGTCCTCCTGGAGGGTCGGCCGGCCTGTGGCTTCGAGGTGATCGCGCCGGACCCGCCGTCGGAGATGGTCTGGCTCGCCGCCGCCCTCGACCGCGGCGAAAGCGGCGGCGACGGGCTCGGCGCCTATTTCGCCGAGTGGGTGGTGGTGACGTGCGACTGAGCGCCGGCCTGCGGCCTGCCGCCCGCTGGCCGTTGGTCGGCGCCGCCGCCTCGTTGCTGCTGCTCGTCGTGCTCGCCTCGGGCGGAGCCGTGGCGGACTGGAGCCAGGGCTGGACGGTGTGGGTGGTCGAAACCCAGCGCGAGCTGCACGGCCGCCTCGCCGCGGCCCTCCAGGCGGTGCGCGAGGGCGGCATGGCCGCCGCGTGGCCCTTGATCGCGCTTGCCTTCGGCTACGGCGTCTTTCACGCCGCCGGCCCCGGCCACGGCAAAGTCGTCATCTCGACCTACCTCGCCACCCACGAGAGCCGCCTGCCTCGCGCCCTCACCCTGACCGCCGCCGCAGCCTTCGCCCAAGCGGTAACGGCGATCGTCCTGGTCCATGCCGCCCTCACGCTCTTCGGCCTCGGGCTGCGCCAGGCGCGCGGCAGCGTCGGCGACCTGGAGACGGCGAGCTTCGCCCTCGTTGCCGGTCTCGGCGCGCTCTTGATGCTCCGCGCCGGCCGCTCGCTCTGGCAGCGCCGCTCGGCGCCGGCCTGCGCGACCTGCGGCCACCACCACCACGCCCCGGAGCCGCGCACCGGCAGCCGGTGGGGCGCGCTCGGCGTCGTGCTCGCCGTCGGCATCCGGCCCTGTGCCGGCGCCGTGGTGGTCCTGCTTTTGGCTTATGCGGGCGATCTACGGCTGGTCGGTATCGCCGCGGTCCTGGCGATGGCCGTCGGCACCGCCCTCACCACCGGCGCGCTCGCCAGCCTCGCCGTGCTCGCCCGCCAAGCCGCCGTGCGCATTGCCGTCTGGCTGCCGGGCGGCGGCGGCCGGCTCGCCACGGGCCTCGACCTCGCGGCCCTCGGCGGCGGGCTCGTCATCCTCCTTGCCGGTGCCCTGCTCTTCCAGGCGAGCCTGCAAACGCCGGCAGCCCATCCCTTCAGGTGAGGCGCACGCCCGTCACCTCCTCGGCCAAGGGGCGCAGCACCGGCACGGTCGCGACCACCGGCCCCCGGCCCAACAGGCCGGTGTCGCCGAGGAAATCGACCACGGCACCGCCCGCCTCCTGCACCAGCAACAGGCCGGCGGCACAGTCCCAGCTCTGGTTGCCCGGCGCGTAGATGGCATCCAGCCGGCCATCGGCGATGTGGGCGAGGATCAACGCCGTCGAGCCGAGCCGGCGCATGTCGACACCGTGTCCGAGGAACCGCCCCTGCACGTCGACGAAATGGCGCCAGTCGTCCTTGAACCCGAAACTCAGCGCGACGCAGCACTCGTCGATCCGCTCCGGCTGCCGGCAGCGGATCGGTTGACCGTCGCGCCGGGCGCCCCCGCCTAGACGGGCGGTGAACAGCTCGCCGTGCACCGGATCGGCCGTGAAGCTCAAGACGATCTCGTCGTCGACCACGAACGCGAGGACCACCGTCCAATAGGGGATGCCGCGCAGGAAGTTCTGCGTGCCGTCGATCGGGTCGATCACCCAGCAGTGGGCGTGGTCGCCCTCCGCCCCGTGCTCCTCGCCGACGAAGCCGTCATCCGGGAAGTGCCGGCGGAGCCCCTCGCGGATCGCCGTCTCGACCGAGCGATCGGCGACGGAGACGACGTCCTGGCGGCCCTTGAACTCCACCTCCAGCTCCAGCCGGCGGCGGAAGAAGTCGAGGGCGACCGCGGCCGCCTCCCGCATCACCTCCTCGGCAACGGCGAAGCGGGCATCGAGATCGGCGGCGGTAAGGGTCATGCGGTCCGGTCCTCCAAGAGTGCGTGCAGACGGGTGAGACGGCGCTGGGCGGGGCGGTCCTGAACGGCGCGGACGAGCGCGTCGCCCTCCACCAGCAGCACCGCGAGCCGCCGCGCCCGGGTGAGCCCCGTATAGACCAGATCGCGACGGAGGAGACGACCGTGCTGGCGAGAGAGCACCAAAACCACCGCCGGATACTCCGAGCCCTGGGCCTTGTGGACGGTGACCGCATAGGCCGGCTGCAAGGCGTCCAGCTCGTCGAAGCCGTAGACGAGGTCGCGGCCGTCGATGCGCACCGCCACCCGCCGGTGGTCGCGGTCGATGGCGACGAGCCGACCGAGATCGCCGTTGTAGACGTCGCGGTCGTAGTCGTTCTCGACCTGCATCACCCGGTCGCCGACGGCGAACAGCTTGTCGCCGCGCGCGACGCTGTCCGGCGGCGCGGGGTTGAGCCGGGCGCGCAGCGCATCGTTCAACGCCTTGGCGCCGAGGCTGCCGCGATTGGTCGGGCAGAGCACCTGCACGTCCGCCATCGGATCGAAGCCGAAGCGAGCCGGCATGCGGTCCGCTACCAGGGTTTGCAGCTTGGCCGTGGCATCGGCGGCGTCGCGGACCGGAACGGCGTAGAAGTCGCTCAGCTCGCCCGCCGGGGCGGCCTCCGGTTCGAGCCCCTGGTTCAGGCGGTGCGCGTTGGCGACGATCAGCGATTCCGCCGCTTGGCGGAAGATCTCGGTGAGGCGCACCACCGGCACGGCCCCGCTGTCGATGAGATCGCCCAGCACCCGCCCCGGCCCGACCGAGGGCAGCTGGTCGACGTCGCCCACCAGCCACAGGCCCGCATCGCCGCTCAACGCCTGGAGCAGGGCGTCCATGAGATTGACGTCGATCATCGAGGCCTCGTCGACGACGACGATCTTCGCACTCAACGGCCGGCCGTGGCCGCGGCGAAAGGCGCGGCCGGGCTCCGCCTCCAGCAGCCGGTGCAGCGTCTTGGCGTCGCGCCCGGTGCTCTCGGCAAGCCGCTTCGCCGCCCGCCCGGTCGGTGCCGCCAAGGCCACCTCGTCCGCCGGCAGCGGCAGGGCGTCGAGCAGCGTGCGCACGAGCGTGGTCTTGCCGGTGCCGGGACCGCCGGTGAGCACGGCGATCCTGGCGCTCAACAGGGCCGCCGCTGCCGTCCGCTGACTGGGCGACAGCTCCAGGTCGAGGCGCGCTTCGGCGGCGGCGATGCGCGCGGCCGTGTCGGCCACCCGCCACGGCGGCGGCGTGCCGGCAAGGTCGCCGACGACCAGGGCGATGCGCCGCTCCTGGCTCGCCAGAGGTTCGGGATAGAGCACGTCCGCCACGACCTCGACCGCGCGCAGGCCCTCGAGACCCGTGACCGCCGCCCCGAAGGCCGCGTCATCGGCGCCGGTCAGCGCCGCCAGCCGCTCGGCGGCCTCGCCCTTGGTCATGCCGGTGTGGCCGGCGTCCACCGCCTCGCCCAGCACGTGGGCGAGGCCCGCCCGGTGCCGTTCCGGCGCGTCGCGGTCGATGCCCAGCCGCTCGGCGAGCTGGTCCGAGGTGCGGAAGCCGAAGCCCACCACGTCGCGGGCGAGCGCGTAGGGGTCCCGCTTGAGCACGGCAATGGTGCGCTCCTTGTAGGCCTCCCAGATGCGCTTGGCGCGCCCCGGCGGCAGGCCGTGCTCGTGGAGGAACGCCATCACGTCGCGCACGCCCTTGCGCTCGGCCCAGGCTTGGCCGATTTCCGCGGCGAGCTTGGGGCCGACGCCGCGGACGTCGGCCAGCCGCTCGGGCTCGCGCTCCAGGACGTCCAGCAGCCGCTCCTGGAAATGGGCGACCAGCCGGGCGGCAAGCCCCGGCCCGATGCCCTTGACGATGCCGGAGCCGAGATAGGCGGCGATACCCTCGGGCCCGGCCGGCGGCCGGTTGGACAACAGGCTCGCGCGGAACTGCCGGCCCCACGAGGGGTCGGTCTCCCAGCGGCCCTCGGCCTCGATCCAGTCACCCTCCTCGACGACCGGCGCCTCGCCCACCAGCGTCTGCAACTCGCCCCGGTCGCCGCTGCGGAGCTGGAGAACGGCGTAGCCCGTGGCCTCGTTGCGGAACGCGATCCGCTCGACCGTTCCGCTCAACTGCTCGCGGTCGGCCAAGCCTCAGCCCCCGCCGGTCTTGGACGCGATCCAGGCATCCACCGCACGGCCGTAGTCGGCCAGCATCGCCGCCACCGCCGGCAGACCGCGTAGGCGGTGCCACCAGGGCGCCAACTCCGGCGGTAGCGACCATTGCCGGTGCAGCACCTCGAACATTCGCTCCGCGAGCAGCAGCGTCGCCGGATAGGTATAGTCGGCGAGCGTCGGCACCGGCCCGGCGAGGTACGGGGTCGGCCGCGCGATGGCGGCCACCTCGCCGAAGCGGTCGAGGAACGCCCCGAGTTGAGCACACACCACGTCCTCCTGGCGCCGTAGCGGGTCGACGTGGGCGAACAGGAGCCGGAGGCAGGGCTCGACCCTCGTGTCGTGGAGGCGCGCCAACAGCCGCGCCTGCGCCCGCGCCGCCACGTCGCCCGCCGGTGGTAGCAACGCCGGAGCACCATAGCGCTCGTCGAGATACTCCGCGATCACCCCGCTTTCGCTCAGCACCACGGCGTCGTCCACGAGGGCCGGCACGGTGCCGCTCGGCACGATCGCCTTGTAGGCGGGCGAACCGTAGCCGTCCGGCGGCTTTTGCTCGACGAAGGGCACGCCCTTGAGTTGCAGGAGGAGGCGGACGGTGGCGCAGTAGTTGCTCACCGGCACCGCGTAGAAGGTGGTCGTCATCGCCCCCTCGAAGCCGGCTGCACCGGCCCCGATGCTACTGGGCGATGTTCCACTTGACCATCAGATCGTCGAAGAAGCCGTTGGTGTGGTGCAGCGCCACCCAATGGTTGACGTAGTTGATCCACACCTGATCGGCCTGCGGCAGCAGGAAGGCGCCGGGCCGCCGGCTGCGCGGCGCGTCCACCGGGATGACCCTGAGTTCGGGAAAGCGGGTGGTGAGTTGCGCCGCATCGACGTTGCTGGTGATGCTCGCGGTCGCGCGTCCGGCCAGCACCTCCTGCCACTCGCGGGCCGGCGCCTCGACCGTGAGGATCGCCGCGTTCTGGAAGTACTGGCGCGCCTGCTGCTCGAACACCGTGCCCAGCGTGACGGCAATGGTGACGTCCTCCCGGTCCAACTCGGCCCAGCCGGGATAGGCCTCGGCGTTGGCCTCGAGCGCCACCGGCACGGTCGAGAAATGGACGTAAGGCTCGCTGAAGCCGGCCACCGCCGCCCGGTCCATCGACAACGACGCCGAGGTGGTGATGTCGTAGCGGTCGGCGACGATGCCGGCGACGATGCCGCGCCAGTCGGTCGCCACCCACTCGATCTCCACCCCCATGTCGGCCGCCAGCTTCTCCACCGCGTCGATGTCGTAGCCCTCGTAGCCGTCGGTCGCGGGGTTCCTGAAGCTCATCGGGTTGAAGTCGCCCGTCGTTCCCACCCTTAGCGTCCCGCTCTCCAGGATGCGTTGCAGCCGCGAGGTCTGCGCCTCGGCGGCGGTGGTGAAGGCGAAGAGGGCGGCAACGAGGGCCGCCAACGGGGTCTTGGTCACGGTCGTCGTCTCCGGCGTGGGCACAGGGTCCAGGTCGCTCCGGTTGTCCCCCCCGAAGCCGCCGCTAACTTAGCGCGTCCGTCCCCGACATCGAGCCCCTCCCATGCACCCTGCCCGTCCCGCCAAGGCGCCCCCGCCGCCGCCGAAGCGCCGTCTCTCGCCCTGGGCCGTCGTCCTCGGCCTGATCCTGCTCGTGCTCTTGGCCATCCTCGTCTACGCCGCCGGCCGCGAGGGTGCGTACCGCTGGGGCTGGTACGTGGTCCTGCCGACCACGCCCACGGGCCAGACGAACCTGCGCTTTCTCCTCAGCGGGCTTTGGATCACCATCCAGATCTCGCTCCTTGCCACCCTGCTCGCCACCGTCCTCGGTCTGCTGCTGGCCTTGCCCGGCCTGTCGTCGGACCCCTGGGCGCGCGGCTTCAACCGCATCTTCGTCGAGGTCTTCCGGGCGATCCCGGCGCTGGTCATGCTGCTCTGGGTGCATTACGGCCTGCCGGTCGTGATCGGCGTGAACTTCAGCGTCTTCACCTCGGGCGTGATCGGGCTCGCCTTGTGCGAGGCGGCGTTCATGGCCGAAGTCTTCAGGGGCGGCATCCAGTCGGTGGCGAAGGGCCAGCACGAGGCGGCGAAGGCGTTGGGGCTCGGCCCCGTCCACCGCTTTCGCCTCGTCATCCTGCCGCAGGCGATCCGCCGCATCCTGCCGGCCCTGGGCAATCAGTTCGTGCTCGTCCTCAAGCTCAGCGCGCTGGTCTCGGTGATCGGCCTCGCCGACCTCACCCGCCGCGCCAACGAATTGGTGACCACGCTCTACCGGCCGCTCGAGATCTACACCTTCCTCATCCTCGAATATCTCGTGCTCATCCTCGTGGTCTCCTGGGGCGTGCGCTACCTGGAGCGCCGCATGGGCGCCGACGAGCGCTTCCGGTGAGCGGGGGCGGCGCGCGCGTCGGCCTGCGCGAGCTGGCGCTCCTGCTCTCGATCGGCCTCTTCTGGGGGCTGAACTGGCCGGCGGTGCGGACGATCCTGACCGAGGTCCCGCCCTTCTCCATGCGCGCCGTGGCCTTCGCCGCCGGTGCCGCCGTCCTCCTCGCGCTCGCCCGCCTGCGCGGCGAGACCATGCGGCCGGAGCCGGGGGAATGGATGCCGCTGGCGCTCGCCTCGCTCTTCTCCATCCTCGGCTTCAACCTGTTCGTGGCCTTCGGCCAGCTCATGACGGAAACCGGCCGCGCCGCGATCATCGCCTTCACCATGCCGGTCTGGGCGACGCTGCTCGCCGTCGCCTGCCTCGGCGAGCGGCTCACCTGGGAACGGACGGCGGCGCTCCTGCTCGGGATGGCCGGCCTCGCGCTGCTGCTGGGCGAGGACCTGCTCGACGTCGCCCGCTCGCCCTGGGGCTCGCTCCTCACCCTCGGCGGCGCCGTCTCCTGGGCCATCGGTACGGTCGCGCTGAAGCAGCGCACCTGGTCGTTGCCGCCCCTGGCCATGGCCGGCTGGATGCTGCTGATCTCCACGCCGCCCGCCGTGGTCGGCGCGTTCGTCGTCGACAGCCCCCTGACGCAGCCCATGCCGTCCTTGGGCGTCTGGCTGGTGCTCGCCTACCACGTGCTGCTGCCGATGGTCTGGTGCACCTATGCCTGGGTCATGCTGGTGGCCACGCTGCCGGCCGCCGTCGCCGCCATCGGCACCCTCACCATCCCCGTGGTCGGCGTGCTCAGCGCCATCCTGCTCCTCGGCGAGCCCCCCGAGCCCCGCAAGTTCCTGGCCCTCGCCTGCGTCCTCGGCGGCGTCGCCCTGGTCCTGATCGTGCCGAACCTGCACATCCGCAACGGCCGCTCCTAGCGCCGCCACCGCACGTCGACCTCCCGCGCGCCCTTTCCCAACGGCGGCCTCGGACGGGGAGCGGGCATCCCTCGCCCGTGCTGCTGACGGCCCAAGCCGGGCGGTCAACGGACGGAAGGGGTCGTGGCCGTGGCGCAACCGCCCCGTAAGGTGCCGTGGCGGGGCGCATCACGGATCACCCTCACCGCGCTCAGCGGCTGGTGGGCGCCGGTCGTCACGCACGTCCAGGACTTCGATCCGTTCGGCCGTCAACCGATACACGAGGCTGAAGGGGGTTCGCGGGATCACCAACCTGCGCACGCCTGCCACCGTCGTCGGGTGTCCCGCCTGGGGATGCTCGCGGAGCACTCGCTCCATCGCATGGAACTGCTGCTTCGCCTGCTGGTTGCCGGCCGGAAAGACGCTGGCGTAGTAGCGTCGGAGCCAAGCGAGACCGGCTCGGGTGCTCGGCAGGTAGACGATCTGCAACGGCTCAGCGCGGCTGGACGATGTCGGGCTCGGGCGGTGGCAGTTCCTCGGCCGTATCCCAGCTGTCGACCCACCGCCTCATCGCCGCCGACGAGACGAACGTCCCATGATCGGCCTCGGCGGCGAGCGCTTCGAGGTGCCGGCGTTCGGCGTCCTTGTCGTCCAGATAGGCCACGAGCGCCTGATGCAGCACCCAACTCGCCGGACGCTCCAGCCGCGCCGCCTCGGCGTCGAGCCGGCTTTTCACATCCGCGTCGAGACGGACCGAATAGGGTGTCGATGGCATCGGTTCGATCCCCTCGCGTATCACGCCGGACTACGCTGTAGCGCATGTGCGGCGCGATGTCAGGCCCTCGGTTGGCCCGTCGGCCCCAGCCCATCCGCTCGCCGCTGTCCGTTCGACAACCCATCCCGACCATCCACTCATGACCACGGAAATGCCCGCAAAAGGCGGCCGCGCTAGGCGGCCGGCCGGCCGGACCACATCCGGGAGAGCACGCCGTCGCGGTTGACGACGGCATGCTTCAGGGCGGCGAGCACGTGGACGATGATGAGGATCATGAACACCAGCGTCAGGATCTCGTGCATCAGGCGGAAGAGTTCCTGCGTGTCGGGGTTCGGGGCGAGGAACGTCGGCACCGTGACGAGGCCGAAGGCGCGGAAGGGCTCGTCGCGGGGTGTCGCCGACATCTGGAGATAGCCGGTGATCGGGATCACCACCATCAGCGCGTAGAGCAGGCCGTGCGAGACCGCGGCGGCGCGGCGCGTGATCCGCGAGGAGGTGGCCGGTACCGGCGGCACCGGCTGCGTCGAGCGCCAAGCCAGCCGCAGCGCCACCAGCACGAACAACAAGAGCCCGAACGATTGGTGCCAGAAGAAGAGCTGCGCCTTGGTCGCCGCGTCCTCGTCGGGCCAGTCGTTCATCATCAGCCCGACGGTCAGCGATCCCACCAGGATGACCGCCATCAGCCAATGCAGCGTCCGCGAGACGAGCCCCCAGCGCTCGGCCGTGTTCGTCAGCGCCATACCCGATCCTCCCCATGGGCGTTGCCGCCATTTCCTGCACGCCCGTCTTGGCAACGCAAGTCCGCCGCCGTAACCGGGAGCGATGGACCTCGCCCGCCGCCGCTTCCTGACGCTCCTCCCCACACCCTGGCTCGCCGGCGCCGCAGCGCCGGTCCGCCGCTTCGAGGCGCAGATGGCCGCCTTCGCCGAGGCCGACCGGACGGCGCCGTCGCCGCCGGGCTCGGTCCTGTTCGTCGGCAGCTCGACGATCCGCCTCTGGCCGGACCTCGACACCGCGTTTCGGCCCCGGCCCGTGGTGCAGCGCGGCTTCGGCGGCGCCACGATGGCCGAGGTGGTCGACGCGGCGGACCTCCTCTTCGCGCCGCACCGGCCGGCCGTCGTCGTGCTCTACGTCGGCGAGAACGACGTCGCCGAGGGTGCCGACGCGGCGACGGTGGCAAGCCGCTTCCGCGCGTTGCAGGCCCAGCGCCGGGCGTTCGCCGCACCGCCGCCGCCCCTGTTGTTCGTCGGGCTCAAGCCGAGCCCCGCGCGCCTGCACCTGTGGTCGGAAATGCGCCGGGCGACCGTGGCCGTGGCCGCCTTGCCCGAGCCCGACCGCCCCACCGCGGTGCTCGACCTCGCCGCCGTCCTGCTCGCGCCGGACGGCGCGCTGCGCCCGGAACTCTACGCCGACGACCAGCTTCATCTGGGATCGGAGGGCTACCGACGGCTCGGCGCCGCCATCGGGCGCATCGTCACGCCCTGGCTGGAGGCAGCCCCGCTGCGTCCCGCCGAAAGCACTGGTCAAAGCGGCTGACCTCTGCTTGCTTCCGGCGGCCATCGCCGCCGCGCGCGGCGCACGATATCGGGGAGTTCGTCACCATGCATATCCGTCAGGCTGCCGCTGCCTTCGCCGCCGCCCTGCTCGTTTCCACCTCGGCCTTCGCCGCCTGCGACTGGAAGCCGACCCGCGCCGTCACCTACGTGGTGCCGTGGGGGGCCGGCGGCGGCACCGACGCCAACTCGCGCATGCTGGCAAGCCTGCTCGAGCGCGAGATGGGCCAGCCCTTCAACGTCGTGAACCGCACCGGCGGCAACGGCGTGGTCGGCCACAGTGCCATCGCGAACGCGGCGCCCGACGGCTACACGGTGGGTGCGGTCACGGTCGAGATCGGCATGATGCGCAACATGGGCCTGACCGACCTCGGCCCCGAGAACGTCGATGGCATCGCCCTGATCGACATCGTCCCGGCGAGCGTCACGGTGGGCAAGGACAGCCCGTTCGACAGCCTGGAAGACCTCCTCGCCTACGCCGAGGCCAATCCCGGCGAGTTGACCGCCTCGGGTACCGCCCAGGGCGGCATCTGGCACTTGGCGCTTGCCGGCATGCTCAACGCCGAGGGAATCGATCCGGGTGCGGTCCGCTGGATCCCCTCCGACGGTGCCGCGTCCGGCATGCAGGAGCTGATGGCCGGCGGCGTCGACATGGTCACGGTGGCCTTGTCCGAGGCCAAGCAACTCGTCAGCGCCGGGGAGTTGAAGGCGCTCGCCTACATGTACGACGAGCGGATGGAGGCCCTGCCGGACGTGCCGACCACCAAGGAAGTGCTGGACAGCGAGTGGACGCTGGCCGCCTTCATCACCATCAGCGGCCCCGCCGGCATGCCGGAGGAGATCCGCTGCTCCTACGAGGCGGCGGTCGAGCGCATCGTCCAGACGCAGGAATGGGCCGACTTCAAGGCGTCGCGCGGGGCCGAGGTGGTGTGGCTCAGCGCCGAGGA
This sequence comes from Geminicoccaceae bacterium, assembly GCA_050485385.1. Lineage (GTDB taxonomy): Bacteria > Pseudomonadota > Alphaproteobacteria > Geminicoccales > Geminicoccaceae > RECO01. Next base: position 45,112 of record JBJHBG010000010.1, read on the forward strand.
CACCGACGCCATGATGGCGGAAGCCGACGAGAACCTGGGCGCCACGATGCGCGCCATCGGTCTCGCCAACTGACCTCCACGTCGCGGGCGGCCCCGTGCCGCCCGCCGTCACGGCCACTGCCATGCGTCTCGACGACGGCCTGCTCGGCCTCATCCTCGCTCTGATCGCCGCTGTGATCGTGCTGCACGCGCAGACCTTCCCGCGTCTGGGCGGCATGCCGTTCGGCCCGTCGCTGTTCCCGACCGTGCTCGGCACGGGCCTCGGCGGCTGCGGCGTGGCCTTGATGATCCAGAGCGCGCTCCGCCGCCGGGCCGGCGGCGGCGGGGCCTGGATCGACCTCGACGATTGGACGCGCGGCTGGCGCGGTCCCACGGGCCTCGCCCTCTTCCTCGGCGCCATCGTCGTCTATGGTGTCGCCCTGCCCCGGCTCGGCTATCACCTGACCACCGTGCCGCTCCTGCTCGTCCTCTTGCTCTGGATGCGGGTGCGCTGGTGGGCGGCGCTCCTGGTCGCATTGGGGATGACGGCCGTCACCCATCAGCTCTTCTCGGTCTGGCTACGGGTGCCGCTGCCCTGGGGCCCGCTCACGCCGGTGGCCTGGTAGCATGCCCGAAGCGTTCCTCGGCGCGCTGGTTCTCGTCTTCGACTGGGAGGTGCTGGCGGTCATCCTGATGGCCGCCGTCTACGGCGCCTTCGTCGGCTCGGTGCCGGGCCTCACGGCGACGATGTCGGTGGCGCTCCTCGTCCCGCTCACCTTCTTCATGGACCCGGTGCCGGCCATCGCCGCCATCGTCACCACCACCGCCACCGCCATCTTCGCGGGCGACATTCCGGGTGCGCTGCTCCGCATCCCCGGCACGCCCGCGTCTGCCGCCTACGTCGCCGAGGCCTACGCCATGACCCAGAAGGGTCAGGCCGAACTGGCGCTCGGGACCAGCCTCGTCACCGCCGTCATCGGCGGGCTGATCGGCACCGTCGTGCTGATGCTGATCGCCCCGGAACTCGCGCGCTTCGCCGTGCGCTTCAGCTCGGTCGAGTACTTCTGGATCGGCTGCCTCGGGCTCACCTGCGCCGTGCTCATCTCCGGCGGCAACGTCGCCAAGAGCCTCGCCTCGCTGATGATCGGCCTCTTGATCGCCACCATCGGCATCGACGTCGCCGTCGGCCATCCGCGCTTCACCTTCGGCCAGATCGAGCTCTTGGACGGCGTCAGCTTCATCCCGGCGATGATCGGCATGTTCGCACTCGCCGAGATTTTCCGCAACGTCGCCCGCGGCCCGCGCGACGACCGCCCGCCCAACCAGCCGTTGACCACCGTGTTCCGCGGCATCGGCCAAGTCCTCGGCCGCTACCGCTGGGGCATCCTGCGCGGCGCCTCGCTCGGCTCGGTGGTTGGCGCCTTACCTGGCGCCGGCGCCGACATCGCCGCCTGGATCGCCTACACCTTCGCCAAGCGCTTCTCGAAGACGCCCGAGAAGTTCGGCACGGGGCACCCCGAGGGCATCGCCGAGGCGGGTGCGGCCAACAACGCCGCCGTCGCCGGGGCCTGGACGCCCGCCCTCTGCTTCGGCATCCCCGGCGACACCGTGACCGCCATCGCCATCGGCATCCTGTTCCTGAAGGGGCTGCAACCCGGCCCGTTGGTCTTCACCCAGCAGCCGGATCTGGTCTATGCCGTGTTCGTCGCCTTCATCGTCGCCAACGTGGTGCTGCTGCCGGTGGGCTTTCTCGCCATCCGTGCCGCGCGCTACGTCTTGAAGGTGCCGGCCAACGTGCTCATGCCGGTGATCCTCGTCTTCTGCATGGTCGGCGCCTTCGCGATGACCAACTCGGTGTTCGCCATCTGGATCATGCTGGCGCTCGGCGTGCTCGCCTTCCTCATGGAGGAGAACGGCATCCCCGTGGCACCGGCCATCCTCGGCATCGTGCTCGGCCCCATGGTCGAGGACAACTTCATGCGCACGATGCTCCGCTATCAGGGCGACCTCATGGGCTTCTTCGACCGCCCGATTGCCATGACCCTCGGCATCGCCACCCTGGCGATCTGGGTCGCCCTGTTCGCCCGCTACTTGCGCGAATCCCGCACCAAGACCCTCCTCGAACGAAAGGCCTGATCGCATGCGTCGCGGCAACCCCCTCAAGCAACGGCTCCTCCAGGGCGAGCGCCTCGCCGGTATCTGGCTCCAGTCCGCCTCGGCCACCCACGCCGAGATCGCGGCGCTCGCCGGCTTCGAGGTCGTCCTGATCGACAACGAGCACGGCCCCGCCGGGCTGGAGACCACGCTGCACATGATGCGCGCGGTCGAAGCGGCGGGAGCCATGCCCATCGTTCGCGTGCCGTGGAACGATCAGGTCTACCTCAAGCGCATCCTCGACCTCGGCGCCAACTCCTTGATGTTGCCGATGATCCAGAGCGTGGAGGAGGCCAAGGCCGCGGTCGCCGCCTGCCGCTACCCGCCGCGCGGCGCCCGCGGCTACGCCGCGTCCATCGCCCGCGCCTCCAACTACGGGCTCGACGCCGACTACCTCGCCCACGCTCACGACGACCTGCTCTTGATGCTGCAGATCGAGAGTGCGCGCTCGGTCGAGGCCATCGCCGGCATGGCGGCCATCGAGGGCGTCGATCTTCTGTTCGTCGGCGCCAACGACCTCGCCGGCTCGATCGACCGCCTGGAGCGACTGGAGGAAGCCGACGCCGCCGCCCTGATCCAGCGCGCCGACGCGGCCATCCAGGCCACCGGTTGCCGCATGGGCACCATCCCGCGTCCCGGCGAGGGTCCGCAGGCGCTCTACGCCAAGGGCCACCAGCTGGTCATCGGCCCGAGCGACCTCGCGCTGTTCCGCGACGCCGCGCGCGCCGCCCGCCGCGCCTTCGACGACGGCTGAACCGCCGTGCTGGGCTTCCTCGGCATCTTCGGCCGGTCGCGCCATCTGGTCCGGCTGGAGCGCCGGCTGCACCAACTCGACCTCCATCCGCGGTTGGTGACCGACGCCGTGAAGCTCACCGTCATGAAGCAGGTGATGGCGACCTACGGCCATGATCCGAGCGACGCCCTGATCGACCGTGCGGCAGAATTGCTCGCCTTTTGCGTAATTGGTGATGCAACTTTCATGGATCGGAATGGCACGGAACTCACCGAGAGCGTGGACCGACGGATCCTGCTCGCGCTCGAGGCGAACGACGGTCTCGACGCCAGGTTGATTCTGCTGACGCTCTACGCCGGCCTGACCCATCCCGACGTGATCGAACGCTACGGCCTCGAAGTCGGCTGATTATCGCCATTCTCGTCGGTCCACGGCCGTCGGTGCGCAACGCGCTACCCGGCGCGTCCGGTGGCCGCGCGCCCGCCCGGTCGTCGGCGCCGGTAGGACCATTGATTGACGACGTCCGACTTGTGCGCATTCGTCGCAGCCCCCATCTGAACTAGTAGATCAGGTTTGGGCAATCAGATGACGCGGAACGGCACCGTGGCTGTGAGAACGGTCGCCTGTGGGCGGCTCGACCCGTCCGAAGGTCCGCGGCCGCGCTTGCGGACGTTCCGCCGCATGCGCCAACCGAACCTTCTTCCGCTTCGCCCGCGGCAGCAGCGCTGCGGGGCCGTGCCGTCCGACCGCCGTCCGTTATCCTGGGAGGTGTGACGATGCCTGTTGTCGACCGTTTCCGTGCGAGTCTCGACCGCTTGGCTCTGCATGCCGACCGCGACGTGCGGTTGCAGGCGGCGCGCTGTGTCGGCCATCTGCCCGGCGCCATGGGTCTCGGGCGGATGCGGGAACTCGCCGAGGACCCCGATGCGGAGGTCCGGCTGGAGGCGCTGCGCGCCCTCGCCGAGCGGGCGAGCGCGGGCGGCCGGCCCACCTTGCGCCAAGCCTTTGCCGAGGACACCGACCTGCGCTGCCGGCGCGCGGCGCTCGCCGGTCTCGTCGCACTCGAGGACCGCAGCATCGTGCCCGCGCTACGCCGGCTGATCCGCAATCCCGACGCCTTCGTCGCCGAACAGTCGCCGCAGACCCAAGAGCAACGCCAAGCGCTTTGCTGCGAGGCCGTCGAGGCGCTGGGGCTGCTCGGCGACGAGGGCGTGGTCGACGACCTGCTCGGCCTGCTCCAGCGGCACGTGTCGCCGGTGCTCGACGGTGCCGCGATCCGCGCCCTCTCGCGCTTGGGCGACGCGGGTCTTGGGGCGTTGACGGGATTGACGGAGGCGACGACCGCCGACCGTGCCCGCCGCGCGGTGGAAGCGCTCGCGGACCATGCCGAGGCCGATCAAGTGGAAGCGCTCGGCGTCTTTCTCGGCCATGCCGATGGCGGCGTGCGCCTCGCCGCGGCCGAGGCCCTGATCCGCTTGGCACCTTGCCACTCCGCCCTCCTGCGGCGGGCCAACGACCCGGAGCCTGCCGTCCGCGCGCTGGTCGCCCGCCATACCGGTCCGACCATGCCGTCCGCGCTCACCCTCCTGTTGGACGACCCCTCGCCGACGGTGGTCGCGGCCGCCGTCACGGCCGTCGCGAAGGTGCCGGTCGCGGCGCGCACGGACGATCTGGTCCTCCGCGTGCGCTGCAAGCTGCGCCACCCGTCGCCGGAGGTCGCCTGTGCCGCGGCGACGACGCTTGCCGTGCTCGACCCCGAGGCGGCGCTACCGGAACTGGCGGCACGGCTGGCGGATCCGGACGCGGCGCCAGCGGTCCGCGTCGCTGCGGCACGCACCCTGGCGACGATGGCGACGCCCGCTGCCTTCACGCGGCTCGCGCAACAGATGCTCGCCGCCGAGGCCGCGAGCCGCCATGCCATCGTCGAGGCGTTGACCGCGCTCGACGGTAGCGAGGCGGCCACCGCCGTCCAGCGCTTCCTGATCGATCTCGTGCGCGGCCCGACGCCGGCGGCGGCGGGCGGCCTCGCCGAGGCACCGGCCACGTTCGGCGAGATCTCACCGGACGTGCGCGCCGAGCTTGCAGGACTGCTGGCGACGCGACCGACCCCGGCGGTGGAGGCTGCCCTGTTGCCGCTCACCGACGAGGCGATGCCGACGCTCCTGCGCCTCGCGGGCGCCCTGGCACTCGCCCAAACGGTCGAGCGCTTGGATGCCGCCGCCCCGGCAACGCGGGCGCGGGCCGCGACCTTACTCGACGCCGACGATGCACGGCTGCGGCTCGCCGGTCTCCGCATCCTGAGCCTCGCACCGGGCGACGGCGACAGTGCGCCGGTCGAGCGGTGCCTCGACGATGACGACCCGTCGGTGCGGGCGCTCGCCATGCGCTGCTTCGGCCATGCGCGCGGCGAGTTGTCGCCGGCCGTCGAGGCGCGGCTGGCCGCGGCCCTCGACGACCCGGCCCCGGGCGTACGGCTCGCAGCACTGGACGTCCTCCTGCGTCGCTCCGGCATCGAGGTGCTGGGCCCCGTGCTCGAGGCCATCCTCCGCCACGGCGACGAGGGCCGCCCCGAGGTGGCCCACAGCCTCGCCCGGCTGCCGGCGGACGCCGTCCACGACGAGTTGGCCAAGCGTCTCGCCGTCGCCTGCAACCGCAAGCGGCAGATGGCCCTTCTGCGACTGAGCGATGCGCTGCTCATGAGCGCAGGCGCCGTCGCCGCCTGAGGTCCGCGCACGCCTGTCATCCTCCCGTCACGAACGCCCGCTACCCAGCGGACAGTTCGGACGGGAGGATGCGATGCATCGATCGAGCGTGTTGGGTGCGGTGGCGGCGGTAGCGATGGTCGGCCACGCGCCGGCGCTGGAGGCGCGGACCGAGGTGATCTTCTGGCATGCCATGGGCGGCGAGTTGGGCCAGAAGACCCAGGCGCTGGCCGACGGCTTCAACGCCAGCCAGGACGACTTCTTCGTCCAGGCCGAGTATCGCGGCAACTACACCGAGACGATGACTGGCGCCATCGCTGCCTTCCGTGCCGGCCAGCAGCCGCACATCGTCCAGGTGTTCGAGGTCGGCACCGCCACGATGATGGCCGCCGAAGGCGCGATCTATCCGGTCCATCGGCTGATGGCCGACACCGGCGTCGACTGGAACCCCGACGACTACCTCGCATCGGTCGTCGGCTACTACACCACCCCGGACGGCCGCATGCTGTCGATGCCGTTCAACAGTTCGACGCCGGTGATGTACTACAACAAGGCGCACTTCGCTGCGGCCGGCCTCGACCCCGACGCCCCGCCGACGACCTGGGCCGAGATGAGCGATGCCATCGACGCGGTGCAAGCCGCCGGCATTCCGTGCGGCTTCACCACCGGCTGGCAGAGCTGGGTGCAGATCGAGAACTTCTCGGCATGGCACGACCTGCCGCTCGGCACGCTGGAGAACGGCTTCGCCGGCCTCGGCACCGAACTGGTCTTCAACACCACCGCCGCCGTCGACCACATCGCCATGCTCGGCGAGTGGCAACGCACCCGCAAGTTCGACTATGGCGGCCGTCAGTCGGACGCAGCCCCCAAGTTCTACTCGGGCGAATGCACCTTCTACACCAATAGCTCCGCCGCCTACGCGGGCGTCGTCGCCAACACCGACTTCGACTTCGGCATCGCGATGCTGCCGTATCATGACCACATCGAGAGCGCGCCACAGAACTCGATCATCGGCGGCGCCACCTTGTGGGTGCTGCAGGGCAAGGACGCGGACAGCTATCGCGGCGTTGCCGAGTTCTTCAACTACTTGGCCACGCCCGAGGTGCAGGCGCAGTGGCACCAGGACACCGGCTACCTGCCGATCACCTACAGCGCCTACGAACTCAGCAAGCAGCAAGGGTTCTACGAGGCCAATCCGGGCACCGAGACCTCGATCCTGCAAATGACGCTGAACGAACCCTCCGAGAACTCGAAGGGTCTGCGCTTCGGCAGCTACGTCCAAATTCGCGACATCATCAACGAAGAGTTGGAGGCCGTCTGGAGCGGCCAGAAGTCGGCGCAGCAAGCGCTCGACGACGCGGCCGCCCGCGGCAACGACCTGCTCCGCCGCTTCGAAGCCGACAACAGCTGAGGAACGGACGCCCTGGGGCCGGTCTCGGCCCCAGGCTCCGCTGCCGATGCACAAGCGCGTCACCTTCGACCACAAGCTCCTGCCCTACCTGCTGGTAGCGCCGCAGCTCGCCATCACCTTCGTCTTCTTCCTCTGGCCGGCGGCGCAAGCGCTCTGGACGTCGACCCAGCGCGAGGACGCCTTCGGCCTCCGCCGCGAGTTCGTCGGCCTCGCCAACTTCGAGCGGCTGTTCGCCAGCCCGACCTATCTCGAGAGCTTCACCACCACCTTGATCTTCAGCGCGGCGGTGACGGTCTCCGTGCTGGTGCTCGGCCTTTTGTTGGCCGCCATGGCCGACCGCATCCTCAAGGGCATCACCACCTATCGCACGCTGCTGATCTGGCCCTACGCCGTGGCCCCGGCGGTGGCGGGCGTGCTTTGGCTGTTCATGTTCCACCCGACGGTGGGGATCGTCGCCTACGCGCTCCAGGGCTTCGGCATCACCTGGAACCATCACCTGAGCGGCACGCACGCGCTACTGTTGGTGATCGTCGCCGCCACGTGGAAGCAGGTCGCCTACACGTTCCTCTTCTTCCTCGCCGCGATGCAGTCGATCCCCAAAAGCCTGATCGAAGCGGCGGCCATCGACGGCGCAGGTCCGTGGAAGCGCTTTCGCACCATCGTCTTCCCCCTGATCGCACCGACGAGCTTCTTCCTCTTGGTGGTGACGCTGGTCTACTCGTTCTTCGACACCTTCCCGATCATCGACGCCATCACCCGCGGCGGTCCGGCGCGGGCCACCGAGATCCTGGTCTACAAAGTCTACCGCGATGGCTTCATCGCCCTCGACCTCGGCTCGTCGGCAGCGCAAAGCGTCGTGCTGATGTTGATCGTCGTCGGCCTCACCGTCGTCCAGTTCCGCTACGTCGAGCGCCGGGTGCAGTACCAATGATCGAGAAGACGCGGTATCTCGACATCCTCTCGCACCTCGTCGTCGTCTGCGGAATTCTCCTGGTCGCCTTCCCCTTGTGGCTGGCGTTCGTCGCCTCCACGCACGGGCCGGGTGCGCTCTACCGGCCGCCGATGCCGCTCTGGCCCGGCGACCAGCTCTGGACCAACTACTCGGCGGTGCTGTTCGACGGCGTCTCGCGCGTCGGCGGCGCGCCGGTCGGCACCATGCTGTTCAACTCGATGGTCATGGCCCTGGCGATCGCCTTCGGCAAGATCGTGATCTCCCTCTTGTCGGCCTTTGCCATCGTCTATTTCCGCTTTCCCTTCCGCATGCTGTGCTTTTGGACCATCTTCATCACCCTGATGCTGCCGGTGGAGGTGCGCATCCTGCCGACCTACCAAGTCGCCAGCGACCTCAACCTCCTCAACAGCTACACCGGGCTGGTCCTGCCGATCGTCGCGTCGGCCACCGCCACCTTCCTCTTCCGCCAGTTCTTCTTGACGGTGCCGGACGAGCTGACCGAGGCGGCGCGCATCGACGGCGCCGGGCCGATGAAGTTCTTCTGGGACATCCTGCTGCCGCTGTCGAAGGTGAACATCGCCGCCTTGTTCGTCATCATGTTCATCTACGGCTGGAACCAGTATCTCTGGCCGCTGCTGATCACGACGGGGGATTCCATGACCACCATCGTCATGGGCATCAAGCGGATGGTGCAGATCCCGGACGGCCAGCCGCCCTGGCACGAGGTGATGGCCGTCACCACCTTGGCGCTGCTGCCGCCGGTGGTCGTGGTCGTGCTGATGCAGCGCTGGTTCGTCAAAGGCTTGATCGACACGGAGAAGTAGCTTGGCAGGGGTACACGTCGACGGCGTCGTCAAATCGTTCGGCCCGGTGGAGGTCCTCAAGGGGGTCGACGTCACCGTCGCCGACGGCGAGATGTTGGTGATCCTCGGCGCGTCCGGCTGCGGCAAGACCACCCTGCTCCGCCTCGTCGCCGGGCTGGAAACGCTGACCTCCGGCACCATCCGCATCGGCGAGCGGGTGGTGAACGACGTCGAGCCGAAGGACCGCGACATCGCCATGGTCTTTCAGAGCTACGCGCTCTACCCGCACATGAAGGTCTACGACAACATGGCCTACGGCCTGCGCAATCGGGGCATGGGTCGCGCGGAGATCGATCGTCGTGTGAAGGAAGCCGCGCAACTCCTTGGTCTTGCGGCGTTTTTGGAGCGCAAGCCGCGGCAGCTCTCGGGTGGCCAGCGGCAGCGCGTAGCGATGGGCCGCGCCATTGTCCGCGAGCCCGCCGTGTTCCTGTTCGACGAGCCTCTTTCCAATCTCGACGCGGCCCTGCGCGCGCAGATGCGCGTCGAGATCCGCCAGTTGCAGAAGCGTCTGGCCACGACCGGCATCTTCGTCACCCACGACCAGGTCGAGGCGATGACGATGGCCGACCGCATCATGCTGATGAACGGCGGCCGGGTGGAGCAGATCGGCCCGCCGATGGACCTCTACGGCCGGCCGGAAAGCCGTTACGTCGCCACCTTCATCGGCGCGCCTCGCATGAACCTCCTCGACGGCACGCTCGACGCCAACGGCCGCACCTTCCGCGGCGCGGGCCTGAAGCTCGCTCTGCCCGATGCGCGCCCCGCCTGGGCGGGCCGGCCGCTCACGCTCGGCATTCGACCCGAACACGTCCACCTCGCCCGGGGCAACGGCGAGGTCGCGTTCCGCCTGCCCGTCCGGTTGATCGAACGGCTCGGCGCCGACCAGGTGGTGTTCGGCGACCTGGACGCCGGCAACCCCTTCCTGGTACGCCTGCCGGGTGGCCTCGAGATCGAGGAAGGCCACGTCCTGGACCTCGCGGTCGATCCGCAGAGCCTCCATCCCTTCGACGCCGCCGACGGCCGGCGGCTGGAGGACTGGTGCCCGCGGCTCGCCGCCTGACCCACCGGCCGACGGGGCCGACCTTTGCGGAGAGCGGATCGGGTGCTGGATACCAACACGATGCTGGCCGACCTGAAGATCTGGGTCGAGCACGAGACGCCGACCTCCGAGCCGGCGGCGGTGAACGCTCTCTCCCACCACATCGAAGGCCAGTTCCGAGCGCTCGGCGCCAGCACCGAGCGCGTCGCCGGCCGGGACGGCTACGGCGATCACCTGCTGATCGAAAGTCCGTGGGGTGCCGACGCCGGCTCGGTGCTCGTGCTTTGCCACATCGACACGGTCCACCCCATCGGCACGCTCGCCGAGAACCCGTTCCGTATCGATGGCGACCAGGCGTACGGACCCGGCATCTACGACATGAAGGGCGGGGCGTATCTGGCCTACTGCGCCTATCGAGATCTCGCCGGCAAGGATATGACGGACCAGCGGAAACTGAGGCTCGTTTACACCTCGGACGAGGAAGTCGGCAGCCCGACCTCGCGGGCGCTGATCGAACGCCTCGCCGCCGAGGCCTCGGCCGTACTGGTGGTCGAGCCCGCGCGCGAGGGCGGCAAGGTGGTGGTCGCCCGCCGTGGCGTTGCCCGCTACGTCGTCAGCTTCCGGGGCCGGCCGGCGCATTCCGGCTCCAAGCACCGGGACGGCCGCAGCGCCATCAAGGAGATGGCCCGCCAGATCCTCGATTGGGAGGCGATGACGGACTACGCCAAGAACCTCTCGGTCAACGTCGGCATCGTGAAGGGCGGGACCGCCTTCAACGTGGTGCCGGAAGAGGCCACGGCCTATGTCGACATCCGCGTCCCCAACCCGGAGGTCACGGCCGAAGCCATCGCCCGCTTCGAAGCCAGCCGCTGCTACGATCCGGACGTAGCCATGACGCTCGCGGGCGGGCTCAACCGGCCGGCCATGCCGCCCAACGACGCCACCGAGACCCTGTTCGAGCGCGCCGCCCCGATCGCCGCCTGCCACGGCATCATCCTCGAGGGCATCCACACCGGCGGCGGCAGCGACGGCAACTTCACCTACGACAAGGCCCCCACCCTCGACGGCCTCGGCGTCGACGGCGACGGTGCCCATACCAAGTGGGAGCACCTCCGCATCTCGTCCCTGGAGGAGCGCGGCGGCTTCCTGGTCGACCTCGTGGCCGACCTCGCAGCCGAACTTTGAGGTGACGCAAGTCCTCGTCGTCGATGTCGGCGTGCGCTACCCCGGCCGCCTCGCCGCCAGGGTGAATGCCAAGGGCAGCCACGGCTCGTCCGGCCAGCGGTAGAGGCGGTCCGCGCCCTTCTCGAGGCAGCGGAACATCCGCCAGGGTACGGCGTCGTGCTCGCGTAACGCCTCGATCCGGAGCCCCTCGGCGAGGACCGCCGAAGCGATCCGCCCGAGGCCGTGCATCCAGGCGTAGGCGCGGCGGTTGGTCAGCATGACGTCGGGGTTCGCGTAGTCCTGGGCCTCGTCCAGCTCGAGGGCGTCGCGCCGGAAGTAGGGTGCGAACCACCCGGGCCGTCCGCCATCGCCTGGTGCTGCGTCGTCGAACACCAGTGCGGAGGGGTGGCCGTCGAGCAGGTAGAGCAGTCCACCGGGGCGGACGAAGCTCGCGGCCACGTGCGCCCAGCGCTCGATGTCGGGCAGCCAACCGATCGTTCCCCAGGTCGTAAAGACCAAGTCGAAGGGCGCTGCACCTGCGAGCGCGGCCGGGGCGTCGTAGACGTTGCAACGGACGAACTCGGCGCGATCGGCAAGCTGGAGCTCCGCGGCGAGACCCCGTGCCGCCTGGATCGCCGCCGCCGAGAAGTCCACCCCCACCACTTCGGCACCCCGTTGCGCCAACGTGAGGCTGTCGGCGCCGAAATGGCATTGCAGGTGGAGCACGCGCCGTCCGTCGACCGGCCCGAAAAGCTCCGCCAGTTCGCGCTCCTCGATCGCGTACAACCGGCCTTTCGCCGCCCGGAGCTGGCTCAGGTCGTAGCCGCCGGGCGCCATGTGCACGTCGACGCGTTCGTCCCAATTGCGCCGGTTCGCCTCGAACATGGCATCGAGATCGGTCATCGCCACGGCACCGGTTCAATCTATGGCCCAACTCATCGCATGCGGCACGACCGCTGACCAGACCGACAGGAAGCGGTTGACGCCGCGCGCCGCGTGCGCGAGTCGCTCGGCGAGCTTCGGAGCGACGCCCTTGGATGCATCACCAAAACGGCCCGCGCTGCACCGGCGGCGCGGCGGGCTCTCGGCGAAGCGCTGGCGCCGGCAGTCGAGGGGCGGCGTCGCCCGTGACACCGCAGCGACGGGTCGAGCCGCATGACCGAGGTCCACGTCGGCAATCTCGTCGTGCGCGACCGGGTCGGCATGCCCGACGTCGTCACGGCCATCGCCCGCCAACTCCTGGCGCTGCCGGGCGTCGATCCCAGCCTCTTCCAGCGCATCACCCTCAGCCCCAAGCGCGTCGGCGTGGTCCACGGCAAGTGCCGCTACCCCCGCCCCGCCAAGGGCAACCGGCCCGGCGCCGAACTCCGCGCCCAAGGCTACGTCATCACCGCCGCCGTCCGGCCCGAGCGCTGGGTCTATCCGCAGGGCCTTGCGCATTGGGGTGCGCTTTCGGCCCCGCGCACCAAGCAGGGCTGGCAGAGCGGCCCGGTCGTCTACGGCTTCCGCACGCCCGAGATCGCCGCGGGCTTCGTCCTCGCCCACGAATTCGCGCACGTCGCCCTGCGGCAGAAATGGATGGCCGTGAAGAACACCGAAGCCGTGACCAACGCGCTCGCCGTCCACTGGTGCGAGACCGCGCGACTCCCGGTCGAGGTTCGGCCCACGGTGCGCGGCGCACGCCTCGTTCCGCCCAGCCGCGTGCTCGGCTTCGCCAAACCGCGACAAGGCTGGCTCTGGTAGCGCCTTGCCCGAACGAAAAAGCGCCGGGTCCGAAGACCCGGCGAGCTTGATCAGGGAGGCTAAACGTCTGGGGCGAAGGCGAACCTTCGAGGCCGGCGAAGCCGACCGGGGCAGAAACCCCGCAGCAATCGAACCCAGACCCTTGCTGCATTGCGATAAGTAGGTTGCCTCGTCCGACTTTGCTACCGTTCCAACGCATGGTAGCCCCGCGACAACGCGACGGCTCGCCGCAGCGCAAAGCCGTCGGCGGGCAGCGCCATCAAGGCGAGGTCTTCGCTGTGGACCCCTGACCTGCTACACTCCGCCTTGTGATCGTGGTCCTAGGCTCGCTGCGAGAGAACGGAGAATCGAAACGAACCGAGAGCCCACATTTCGCGTTCGTTTCCAAGCGCTTGGGTAAAAATGACGGCGGCCGATCTCGACCTTGCGTCCAACGTCCCGGAGTACAGCGTCGGCGAGTTGTCGGGCGCCTTGAAGCGGACCATCGAGGAGGCCTACGGCTTCGTCCGGGTCCGGGGCGAGGTCTCCAAGTGGTTCGTTGCCCGCTCCGGTCACGCCTATCTGACGCTCAAGGACGAGAGCGCGGTGCTGGAGGCCGTCTGCTGGAAGACCCGCGTCGGCCGCCTCTCCTTCCAGCCCGAGGAGGGGCTGGAGGTGGTCTGCAGCGGCCGCCTGACCACCTTCGCCGGCCGCTCGCAGTACCAGTTGGTGGTCGAGGACGTCACGCCGCACGGCGTCGGCGCCCTCCTGGCCCAGTTGGAGGAGAGAAAGCAGCGCCTCGCCGCCGAGGGCCTGTTCGCCCAGGAGCGCAAGCGCCCCTTGCCCTTCCTGCCCGAGGTCGTGGGCGTCGTGACCTCGCCCACCGGTGCCGTCATCCGCGACATCCTGCACCGCCTCGCCGACCGTTTCCCCCGGCCGGTCCTGGTCTGGCCGGTGACGGTCCAGGGCGAGCGCGCGGCGGCCGAGGTCGCGGCCGCCGTCCAGGGCTTCGCCGCGCTGCCGGAGACGGGCTGGCCGCGGCGGCCCGACGTCTTGATCGTCGCCCGCGGCGGCGGCTCGATCGAAGACCTCTGGGGCTTCAACGACGAGGCTGTGGTGCGCGCCGTCGCCGCCTCGCCGATCCCGGTCGTCTCGGCGGTCGGTCACGAGACCGACACCACCCTGATCGACCTCGCCGCCGACGTGCGCGCGCCGACGCCGACGGCCGCCGCAGAGTTGGTCGTCCCGGTCGCCAGCCACCTCCGCGAGCGCATCGCCAAGGACGCGCGGCGCCTGGAGACCAACCTTCGCCAACGCCTGGCGGTATCGGCCGACCGGCTGCGCGGCCTCGCCCGCGCCCTGCCCGCCGCCGATGGCCTCCTCGCCACCCTGACGCAGCGGCTGGACCAGGCGGCCGAGCGGCTACCGCGCGCCACGGCCCGCCGCCTCGAGACCGACCGCAACCGCCTGCGCGCCGCCGCGTTCCGGCTGCGCACGCCGACCGAGGTGCTGGCGCGCGC
>JBJHBG010000011.1:0-57243 GCA_050485385.1 Geminicoccaceae bacterium
CGCGGGCGGTGAGCATGCCGCCGGCGACGACCGCGGCGACGCCGAGGGCGATGGGCACGGTCAGGGGCTCGTCGAGCAGGACGACGGCGGCGAGCGCCACCACGGCCGGGGTGAGGGCGGTGATCATGGTCGTGGTGGTCGGTCCCAGGTTGCGCACGGCATAGGCGAAGGCGAGCAGGGCGACGATGACCGAGAACACGCCCTGGTAGACGCCCTGAACGACGAGCGTGGTCCAGGGGAGTTGGGGTAGGCCCACGTTCATGAAGGCGAGATAGAGGGGGAGGTAGATCGCGGCCGCCACGACGGAGACGATGGCCGTCGCCTGCACCGCCTCCAGCTGCCAGCGGCGCAGCAGGACGGTGAAGATCGACCAGCCGAAGGACCCGGTGAGGAAGCAGGCGGCGCCGAGCAGGCGGCTCGGGTCGCTCGCCGACAGGGAGCCGGCGGCCAGCGAGCCGATGCCGGCGAGGATGAGTGCCAGCGGCAGGGCACGGGCGAAGCCGGGGCGGTCGCCCAGTATCGGCCAGGCGAGCAGCGTGGTGTAGAGCGGCAGCATGCCCGGCATGAGGATGGCGCCGTAGGCGGCAGGCGCCAGGGTGAAGCCCGTATAGACCAGCACCGCGAAGCCGAGCCCCCCGGTGAAGGCGAGCACCAGCGCCTTGCTCCAAGGGATGCCGCCCATGCCGAAGTGCAAGAGCACGGGCAGCATCACCAGCCCCGAGACGCCGAAGCGCAGCGCCGCCATGTCGACCGGGGCGATCTCGTCGCGCAGGCCGAAGCGCGAAAGCAGGAGAAAGCCCGACCACAGCATCACGACGAGCAGTGCTGCGGCGATGCCGCGCAGCGGACGTGGCTCAACCATACCGTGCGGACCGGTGCGTCCGGACGCGGCGCCGTGGGCGTCGAGTAGCGCCGTCCTGGCGACGGGGAGGCGAGGCTAAGGTCGGAAGGTGTTTGGGCACCACGCTCGTTCTTGGATGGCGTCGCGCACCACTTCCGCCGCGCGTCGGTGGCGAGCGTGGCGGTTGCATTTGCCCGATGGACTGCAGTGTGGAGACCCGCGCGCCACGCGTCCAGGCGCCTGGTCGGTTGGCAGCCGTGCAGGTTCTCCGGAGGTCGGGCGCGGCGTTCGCAATACCCGAACGGAGCGTGGTCGCGCGCAGTGACGCGTTCCAGGCGGCGGCGTGGCCGTTGCCGCCTGGCGTGCCGACGGCGCGTGGTCGTCAGCTGGGCATGCAGGGGGGCGAAAGCCCCCTGCACCGACCGGAATGCGGCTGCGGCTACTCGTCGCGGTAGGTGTCGGCTTCCCAGATCTCGACCGCGCCGTCGCCGGCGCCGGCGGCGTTGCGCACGGCGAGGTGCGTCTCGCCCACCGCGCGGGGGAAGCAGTAGACGCCCCCCGCGCGCAGCACCGGGTCGTCCTCCTGGGCGATCACGGTCGGCCCGCCGAGGCGGATGTGGCAGTTGGTCGCCGGCGCCACGTAGACCATGTGCTCCTCCAGGGCGCGGCTGCACCGTGCGGACGACGGCGTGCTCGTCACCACCTGACGGCTGCCCCACTTCCAATGGGCGATGCCGACGCTGACACCGTTGTGATCGCGGGCAAACCTGGTCGTGTTCATCGAGTCTTTCCTTGTCGGCAATGGCTGCGAGGTCCTGCCGCGAGATATGATCATAATCCTATTTTGATTGCAAGAGATCGTCAGGGCGTCGCGTTGACGCGGCCTCAGAACCGGAGCGAGCCGTGCAGGGTCACGATGTCGATGGAGTTCTCGAACCGACCGCTCAGGTTGCCGCGCTGCGTGTCGGCGAGATCGATCTTGCCGTCGGCGACGAAGATGCGCGAGTAGCCGGCGCCGACGCGCGCCCATTGCAATGGCTGCCAGTCGACCCCGAGCGAGATCCAGGTGCGATCCGCATCGGGAATGCGTGGGGTCCGGTACGCGTCGCGGTTCGGCGTCTGGTCGTAGGCGACGCCCGCCTGGAGGACGAGGTCGCTGCGCGGCCGGTATTCGGCGCCGAGGGCGAAGAACCACGTGTCGCGCCACTTCTGCTCGGTGACGCTGGGATTGCTGCCGTCGTCGAAGGTGATGCGCAACTCGTCGAAGGTGCTCCAGCCGGTCCACTCCACCGTACCCAGCACCGTCCACCGTTCGCCCAGGTCCTGCGCCACGCCGAGCGAGGCGATCTGCGGCGTCTGGATCCCGGCCCGACCGCCGACGGTGGGTTGCGGCGGGATCGGCGCCTCGGTGCTGATCCGGCGCTTGCCGGTCAGGCTGTGATTGATCTGCGAACGGTAGCCGAGGCCGACACGCGTGGTCGGCGTGGGTTGGGCCAGCACGCCCAGGGTGAAGCCGTAGTCCCAGTCCGAACCCTTCACCTCGGCCTGCGCATCGGGCGTCCCTGGCGCGAACGAGACCGCGTTGCCGAGCGTGGCGTCGGCATATTGGGCGACGAAGCCGGCGGCGACGGTGAACTGGTCGTTGATGCGGTACGCCACCGCGGGATTGATGTTGACGGTGAGGAGGTCGCTCTCGGTCGCGTGGTAGCGGCCGATCCAATCGTCGGGTTGTTCCGTGCGCAAGCCGAAGGGAGCCGTGATGCCCAGCCCGAAGTGCCAGTTGCCGGTGGCAATCATCGCGTAAGTTGCGGGGACGATCGCTTGATCGGCGATGTTGCCACCGCTGGACCCGGTAAGGGGGGCGCCGGAGATGGGGGTGGTACCGGAGCCGTCCTTGAAGCGCGAGCGCGGGATGATGTAGCTGATGCTGGTGTGCACCTGCTTGCCGTCGTGCAGCCCCAGGGTCGCCGGATTGAAGTACATCGTGCTGATGTCGCGCCCGCCAGCGGCCACGCCGGCATAGGAAAGACCCTGAAAACTGCCGCTCTGCTCGCGGATGGCGTAACCCGAGGCCAGGGTGTCGGCCGCGAAGGTCGGCAAGAGGGCACCGGCGACGAGTGCGGCCCGGCCGCCCGAGCCTAGGCGTTCGATCATGGTCGTCTCAACCTCCCCCTCGGCCCGATCGCGCAGAACGCAATTTGGAGCCCATGAACATCGCGGCACCGGTAAGCTGCCAGTCCTCGTTTGGCAAAGTTTCCTGTCGGTTGGCAACCCTCGGTTGGTTGGTCGACGCCCGAGGCGCCCTACCTCATGGTGCTAGCGCGACGACGGAGGGTCGGATGGAACGTCTGCTCGCTTGCTGTTTCGCCTTGCTCGCCGCCACCGGAGCGGCTTCGGCCGGTTGTTTCCCGGTGGCGGAGACGCCGTCCCTGCTGCATCGCGCGTCGTTCGAGCCGGAACCGCTGCCGGCCGACGCGACGGTGCGGCTTTCTTTCCTCGGCCACGCCTCGTTTCTGATCGAGACCTCGGGCGGCGCCAGTGCGGTGACCGACTACAACGGCGTCCACCGAGCACCGTTCGCGCCGCGGCTCGTCACCATGAACAATGCCCACGGCACCCACTGGACCGATCGCATCGAGGACGGCGTCGAAGTCGTCCTGCGCGGTTGGGATCCGGCCGGCACCGCGTTGCCGGAGCATGACGTCACCATGGACGACATGCGGGTGCGCAACGTCGTGACGTCCGTGCGCGGCCGGCAGGGTGCCGCTGCCAACAGCAACTCGATCTTCGTGTTCGAGGTGGAGGACCTGTGCATCGCCCACCTCGGCCACCTGCACCATGCGCTCGAGGACTATCACTTGGCGGAACTCGGCATCATCGACGTGCTGCTGGTGCCGATCGACGGTAGTTGGACCATGCCCCAATCGGTCGCGGTGGAAGTGATCGAGCAGATCCGCCCGTCGGTCGTCATCCCGATGCACTATTTCGGGCGTCACGTACTCGACTCGTTTCTCGATCTGGCGGGCGAGGATTGGTCGGTGACCGTCCTCGCGGAACCGGTCTGGTCGGTGTCGCGATGGGATCTGCCGTTCCGCGAGATCGTGGTCATGCAGGGCTATTGAGCGTCAGGCGAACGCGCTCGCGAACACCGCGATCCCGACCAGGATGAGGACCACGCCCAGGCCACGGTGGACCCGGTGCAGCCAGACGTCGGCCACCCGGCCGGAGACGTGGCCGACGAACCAGACGAAGGCCGACCAGCACACCATCGCGCCGAGGAAGATGCCGACGGTGATGGCAACCAGTGCGTCCGCCCAGTAGGCATCCTCGATCCGCGTGTGGATCCCGAGTGCCGTGAACATCGCGGCGAAGGCGCCGGCGATCGCCGGGTTGCCGATGGTCACGAGGAAGGCCTGGCCGCCCGAGGCCAGGAGCCGGCGCTTGCTGGCGGTGGCGATCACGCCTTGCTTCGGCTTCCCCTTGGCGCCGATCTCCAGCACCGCGGCAATGCCGACGGCGACCAGGATCACGCCCGCGACCATCTCCAACTCGTGCAGGTGCTCCTCCAGCCAGACGGTGACGAAGCCGATGCCGAGCCCGACGATGCCGCCGATGACGGCATCGGCGAACGCCGTGCCGATGCCGCAGGCGATGCCGCCGCGAAAGCCCCAGTGCAGCGTCTGCCGCACCGCGAGGGCCCCGGCGGGACCGAACGGTGCGGCGAGCAGGAGGCCGCTGACCAGACCGAGGAGGAAGAGCGCGATCACGGGCCTAACGGTCCCCGACGACGTGGCCTTCGGTCAACCCTTCGAGCGCCAGCGACATGGATGGCCACGTCTCGTCGGATGGTGCCGTTCAGCGTTCGGACGGTCCTTCCACGTCGTGAACGTGGACGTCGTGCACGGCGAAGCGGGCGAGGACCGGCAAGGCCTTCGCCGCCGCGTCGTCGTCGGCGATGCGCACCCATAGGAGAATGCCACCGGCCTCCAATTGCTCCTGCAACCAGTCGGCGTGCCGTCGATCGAGCACATGGCCGAGCACGCTCGCCGCCGCCGTGCCAGCGACCGCGGCACCGATGACGAGCCCCGTTACGAACCCGGTCGAGGCCACTACCGCGCCGGCCGCGAGCAGCGGTGGCGCCCAGGTCAGCGAGCCGATCATCCGCCCCTCGGTCTCCGCCGGATCTGCCAGCCGGCGGTAGGCGACCCTTGGCGCCGTCGGATCGTCGACCAACTCCTCGACGTGCTCGTAGGTATGGCCGAGCTTGCGTCGAACCGCGTCACGATCCGCCAGCAGGCTGAGGTCGCTTTCGGCGAAACCCGCTGCCAGCAGCGTGCGCACCGCTTCGTCCAGATCGGCGACGTCGTCGAATACCGCCACAGCCTCCTGCACCTTGCCGTCGTCCGCCATCGCCGCCTCCGCTGGACGGCGGGTCAGCCGTTTGACCGCCGTCAACGGCTGGGCTACGGCCAAGGCGCCGCGGTGGCAAGTCAAGGAGTATGCTTTCGATGTTCTACCGTACCGACCAGCCACACGGGCTACCGCACAATCCGTTCAACGCGCTGGTGGTGCCGCGGCCGATCGGCTGGATTTCCAGCCTCGACCGCGAGGGCATGGTCAATCTCGCCCCTTATTCCTTCTTCAACGCCGTCGCCTACACGCCGCCGCAGGTGATCTTTTCCGCCACGGGCGCGCACGCGGCAGGGGGCCTGAAGGACAGCGTCAAGAACATCGAGGAGAGGGGCGAGTTCGTCTGCAACCTCGTCACCGCCAAGCTGGCGCAAGCGATGAACCTCAGTTCGGCGGCCGCACCGCGCGACGTCGACGAGTTCGAGTTGGCCGGGCTCACCAAGGCACCGAGCACGCTCGTCGCGCCGCCGCGCGTGGCGGAGAGCCCGGCGCACCTCGAGTGCACGCTGGTCCGCATCGTCGAACTGGAGACCGTCGATCCGGCGAAGAGTCCCAACCGGCTCGTCATCGGCAAGGTCGTCGGCATCCACATCGACGATGCCGTGCTCACGGACGGGCTGGTCGACATCGCCAAGCTGAAGCCCCTCGCCCGCCTCGGCTACATGGACTACACGCCGGTCACCGAGGTGTTCGAGATGCTGCGACCGCGCTGGCCGCCTCAGGCGTAGGACGATGTACCTCGACGAGTTCGCCGTCGGTCAGCGTTTCGTCAGCGGCGGCTGCACCCTGAGCGAGGCGCAGATCCTCGACTTCGCGTTCCACTACGACCCGCAGCCCTTCCACATGGACAAGGAGGCGGCCGCGGATTGGCCCTATGGCGGCGTCATCGCCAGCGGTTTCCAGACCATGCTCGTGGGCTTTCGCCTGTTCTATGACATGGGCGTGATCAACCGCGGCTCCCTCGGCTCGCCCGGCATGGACGAGGTGCGCTGGCTGCGGCCCGTCAGGCCCGGCGACACGCTCCACGCGGAGGCGGAGATCCTGGCGGTACGGCCTTCGCGCTCGCGGCCGGATCGCGGCACCGTGGTCATCGCCCACAGCGTCGCCAACCAGCACGGCGAACCGGTGATGACCTACCGTTGCCTGCATCTCCAGCGGGTGCGCCCCGCGGCATGACGCCGCCCGAGCGTCTGACGACCCAGCGGCTCCTCCTCCGGCCGCCGACGGCGGGCGACTTGCCCGCGCTGGCGGCACTGCATGCCGACGCCACGGTGATGGCGTACTTCCGATCGCCCATGGACCGCACCGACTCGGACGCCTTCATGGCGCGGGCCGCAGCCCATCGCGAGGCGCACGGCTTCGGCTTCTGGACGGTAGAGCGGCGGACGGACGGGGCGGTGCTCGGTCTGGTCGGCCTGCTGGTGCCAACCTTCACCGCGCACTTCACCCCCTGCGTCGAGATCGGTTGGCGGCTCGCCCGTACGCATTGGGGGCAGGGCTATGCGGGGGAGGCCGCGACCGCCACCTTGGCGTTCGGCTTCGATGCGCTCGGCTTGGCGGAGATCGTGGCGTTCACCGTGCCCGCCAACCGCCGCTCCTGGCGGCTGATGGAGCGGCTCGGCATGAGGCGCGATCCGCGCGACGATTTCGACCATCCCAATCTGCCGCCGGGCCATGCGCTGCGGCGCCACGTCCTCTACCGCATTGCGGCCCCGACCGGGCGCGGGTAGGCGCCGCCCGCGCGACCTCAGTCGGCGAAGGGGTCCGTCACCAGGATGGTGTCGTCGCGCTTCGGGCTGGTCGACAGCAGGGCGACCGGCGCTTCGACCAGTTCCTCCAGCCGCTTGACGTACTTCACCGCCGCCGCCGGCAGGTCGGCGAAGCTGCGCGCACCCTCGGTGCTCTCGCTCCAGCCGTCCAGCTCCTCGTAGACCGGCTGTACCCGCGCCTGCGCGCTCATGCCGGCCGGCAGATGGTGCAGGGTCTGGCCTTCCAGGGTGTAGGCGGTGCAGACCTTCAGCCGCTCCATGCCGTCGAGGACGTCGAGCTTGGTGAGCGCCATGCCGTGGATGCCGCCCAGGCGCACGGCTTGGCGCACCAGCACGGCATCGAACCAGCCGCAGCGGCGGGGCCGGCCGGTCACCGTACCGAACTCGCGGCCGCGCTCGCCGAGGCGGCGGCCGACCTCGTTCGCCTGCTCGGTGGGGAACGGCCCCTCGCCGACCCGGGTGGTGTAGGCCTTGGTGATGCCGAGCACGTAGCCGACCGCGCCCGGTCCGATGCCGGAGCCGGCGGCAGCCGCACCGGCCAGTGTGTTCGACGAGGTCACGAACGGATAGGTGCCGTGGTCGATATCGAGCATCGCCCCTTGCGCGCCCTCGAACAGGATGCGCCGTCCGGCGCGGCGCAGCTCCGAGAGCCTGAGCCAGACGGGCTCGGCGTAGGGCAGAAGCTTGGGCGCCAGCGCCATCAGGTCGGCGAGCAGCGGGCCGCCGTCGACCTCCGGCTCGCCGAAGCCGCGCCGCAGCGCGTTGTGGTGCAGCAGAAGGTCGTGGAGCTTGCGCTCCAGCGTGGTCGGATCGGCGAGATCGCAGAGGCGCACCGCGCGCCGCGCCACCTTGTCCTCGTAGGCCGGCCCGATGCCCCGGCCGGTGGTGCCGATCTTGCCCGTGCCGGCGTTGGCGCCGTCACGGGCACGCTCGCGCGCCCGGTCCAACTCGCCGTGCACCGGCAGGATCAAGGGCACGTTCTCGGCGATCCTCAGACTATCGGAGCCGACCGCCACGCCTTGGGCGCGGACTTGCTCGATCTCCCGCAACAGCGCCCAAGGGTCGACCACCACGCCGTTGCCGATGATCGACAGCTTGCCCGGCCGCACCACGCCCGAGGGCAGGAGCGACAGCTTGTAGGTCACGCCGTCGACGACCAGCGTGTGGCCGGCGTTGTGGCCGCCTTGGAAGCGGACGATCACGTCGGCCCGCTCCGACAGCCAGTCGACGATCTTGCCCTTGCCCTCGTCTCCCCATTGGGAGCCGATCACCGCCACGTTGGTCATCTAGGTCGCGTCCTCTTGGTTCGGCCGGCGGATCATCCACGGCTGGGCGCCGCGGGCAACCCCGGCGGGGCGTCCGGCGGCGTTAACCGAAGGTCAATCCTGGTGCGGCAGGCTACGCCGATAGCCACCCGCATGGGTTCATTTCATGACAGTCGTCGCCAAGGCCGACCGTGACCGTTTCGTGGCATTCGCTTTCACCGCGGCGGACGTCCTGGTGGAGATCGACGCGGCTGGCGTGATCGGCTTCGCCGCCGGGGCTCTCCAGCGCTTCGCCCCGAGCGTGGGCGACCCGTGCGGCCAGTCCATGTTCCCCTTCTTCGCCGAGGCCGACCGCCATCTGGTCGAGGTGCTCCTGCGCGGCGTGGCCCGGGGCGGTCGCGCGGGACCGATTGCGGTGCGCAGCGCCGCCACGGGTCAACCATGCGACCTTTCGGTCCTGAAGGCGCCGCTGGCCGACCGCGTCTGCGTAACGTTGAGCGGCATCGGCGCGCACGGCACGTCGGCCGCCATCCAGCATCGGGACGAGGCAACCGGCCTATTGCCGCGCCAAGCTTTTGCCGACGTCGCCGAGGCTGCCCTGTTGCGTCATCTGGGGCAGGATACGGCGCTGGAACTGTCCATCGTGCGGCTCGGCGGGCTCGACGACAGGGACGGCTCGGCCACCACGCCGGCTCTCCAGACCTTTCTCGGCCGCATGGCCGCCGTCCTGCGTGCCGCCTCGCTCGGCGGCAATGCCGCGGCGGACCTCGGCAGTGGCCGGTTTGCCGTGCTGCACACCGCCGGCGACGCCGCTGACCGGTTGGAGGCGGGGCTCGAAGAGCTCTTGGCTGGCCCAGCGGTGCCGGCTGGGCTCATCGCCGAACGGCAGACGCTGTCGCTCGACGACGCCAGCCTCACCCCGAGCCAGGCGTCGGCCGCGCTGCACCACGTGCTCGATCAGCTCGAGCGATCGGACGGTCAAGTCGAGGGCCTGACGTCGCTGGCCGAAGCGTTGGCGCAGCGGCTGGCCGACACCGCCGCGCGCGTGCGCGCGGCGAAGGCGGTGATCGAAGGCCGTCACTTCTACGTCGTGTACCAGCCCGTGGTCGACCTCGCCCACGGCTGCGTCCACCACAGCGAGGCCCTCACCCGGCTGCGCTCGAAGGAGCCGATCTACGACTTCGTGACTTTCGCCGAGGCCATCGGCTTCATCGTCGACTTCGACTACGCGGTGACGCGCGAGGTGCTGGACAAGCTGGCACGCCTCGGTCGCAACAGGCTGCGGCCGCGGGCGGCGGTCAACATTTCGGCGCGCTCCTTGGAAAGCGACGTGTTCGTGGAGCGGCTCCTGCATCTCTGCAAGGCGGGCGGCGCCACGGCCAAGCAGATGCTGTTCGAGATCACCGAATCGTTCCAGATCGCCGATCTCGCCCGTGCCGACAACGTGCTGCAGGCGTTGCGGAAGCTGGGGCACCAGGTGTGCCTCGACGATTTCGGTGCCGGTGCCGCCGCCTTTCACTACATCCGCGCCCTGACGGTCGATCACGTCAAGCTCGACGGCGCGTTCGTCCAGCGCGTGCTGGCAACGCAGCGCGACGCCGCGGTGTTGCGCTCGATGGTCGACCTTTGCCGCTCGCTGGAGGTCGAGACCATTGCCGAGATGGTCGAGACCGAGGCCCAGGTCGTCACGCTGCGCCAGCTCGGCGTCACCTTCGGCCAGGGCTTCGGGCTCGCGCGCCCCGGCAGCGAGCCGCCCGTCACCGGCACACGCATCGCCGCCACGGGCTGAAAGGCGTCGAAACGATCGTCGTCCGGTCGTTGGGTGGTGGAGAAGGTAGCGGGGATGCCGACGGCGCAGCCGTCGGTCGGGGGTGTAGGGAGCCGAAAGCCTCCCGCCTCTTTCGGCCCCTGGGTTCCGGGCGGCTCAGGGCCGCCGAGCGACGAGGTCGATCTCTACCCGCGCCCCCAAGGCGAGCGCCGTGACGCCGACGCAGGTCCGCGCCGGCAGGCGGTCCGGTGCGAAGTAGCTGGCATAGACGCGGTTCATCGCCGCGTAGTCCGCCTCGAAATGGGTGAGGTAGACGCGGCACTGCACCGCGTGGCCGAGGTCGAGGGCGAGTGCGTCCAGCACGAGTGCGAGGTTGTCCATCACCCGCGCCGTCTGCGCCTCGATGCCGTCGGGCAGCGGTGCGTCGGGGGCGGTCGGGTCGGTCGGCATCTGCCCGGTGAGGAACACCCAGCCGTCGCATTCGACCGCGTGGCTGAACGGCGCCACCGGACGCGGTGCTGCGGGGAGCAGATGGAAGGTCGGAGGCATGGCTCAGGCCCATCCGCCGGCGAAGGGCAGCGTCGCGCCGGTGAGGAAATCGGCGGCCGGCGAGGCAAGGAAGGCGATGGTCGTTCCGGCTTCGTCGGGCGTGGCGAGTCGCCCGAGCGGCACCTTGGCCTCGATCCGCGCGCGGCTCGCCGCGTCGGCCAAAAGCTCGCCCGGAAAGTACGTGGGGCTCTCGACGAAGTTGGGTGCGAACGCCAGCACCTTCACGTTGATCGGCGCCAGCTCGATCGCGAGGGTGCGCGCGAGAGCGTTGGCGGCGCCGCGCGCGGTGACGTAGGGCGCGTAGTTGGCGAGGCCCCGCAGCGGTGCCGCCGAGGTGACGAAGATCAGCTTGCCGCCGCCCCGCACGCGCATGCCCTCGACCAGCGCTGCCGCCAGGGCGAAAGGCTCGACGCAGAGGGCCTCGATCGCCGCCTTCAACTCGTCTGTCGCCGCCGGCCCGAACGGCACGCGGACGGCCGGATGGTCGTGATTGGCGACGAGGCAGGCGAGCGGCCCGCACTCGGCAGCGAGCGCTGCCGGCTCCTGCCCGGCCAGCGGCGTGAGGTCCGGGTGGTCGCGGACGAACGCGGCGCGAAGGCCCGCGTCGGTGAAGCTGGGGTCGTGGCAGAGCACATGAGCGCCACGTTCGGCGCAGGCGCGCGCGGCGGGTAGCCCCAGAAAGCCGAGGACGTGGGTGACGAGGATGCGCTGGCCGGTGAGGTGGTCCCGCATCGCGCGTCCTCAGAAGTGCAGCGGCTTGACTTGCACCACCACCGGCAGCGCCTGGAGTTCCGCCACCACGTCGGCCGGCACCTTCTGGTCGACCTCCAGCAGCGCTATGGCCTCGCCACCGGCCTGCTCGCGGCCGAGGAAGAAGGTGGCGATGTTGATGCCGGCGTCGCCCAGGATCGAGCCCAGCCGGCCGATGAAGCCGGGCAGGTCCTTGTTGCGGATGTAGAGCATCTGCGGTCCGAGCTTGGCGTCCATGCGGATGCCGCGGATCTCGACGAGCCGCGCCTCCTCGCCATGGACGAGCGTGCCCGAAACGCTACGCGCGCCGCGCTCGGTGTCGACCGTGAGCGTGACGAGCGTGGTGTAGCCGTCGACCCGCTCGCGCGTGGTCACCTGGACGTCGATACCGCGCTCGCGCGCGACCACCGGGGCGTTGACCATGTTCACGCTGTCGGTCAGCGGCCGTAGCAGCCCTTGGAGCACCGCGGCGACCAGGGGGCGTGTATTCAGCTCCGAACAGGCGCCCGTGAAGGTGAGGTGGACGCCTGCCAGTCCGGTCTCCGTGAGCTGGCCGGCAAAGCTGCCGAGCTGCGTGCAGAGCTGCATGTAGGGCCGGAGCCTGGGGGCTTCCTCGGCCGAGACGGAGGCCATGTTGAGGGCGTTCACGACGGCACCGGTGGTGAGGTAGTCGGCCATCTGCTCGGCCACCTGCAAGGCGACGTTCTCCTGCGCCTCGGCGGTCGACGCGCCCAGATGCGGCGTCACCACCACGTCGTCGAGCGCGAAGAGCGGATTTTCGCGAGCCGGCTCGACGGCGAAAACGTCGAGGGCTGCGCCGGCGACGTGGCCGCTCCGGATCGCCTCCGCCAGCGCTGCCTCGTCGACGATGCCGCCGCGCGCGCAGTTGACGATGCGCACGCCCTTCTTCGCCCGCGCCAGGGCCTTGACGTCGAGCAGGTTGCGCGTGTGGTCGGTCAGCGGCGTGTGGATCGAAATGAAGTCGGCGCGAGCCAG
Organism: Geminicoccaceae bacterium; assembly: GCA_050485385.1. GTDB lineage: Bacteria > Pseudomonadota > Alphaproteobacteria > Geminicoccales > Geminicoccaceae > RECO01. Next base: position 12,349 of record JBJHBG010000011.1, read on the forward strand.
CAACTGGTCCAGGTCGACCTTCTCCACACCAAGGTTCTCGGCGCGCTCCGGCGACAGGAACGGGTCGTAGGCGACGACGCGCATGCGCAGACCCAGCGCCCGACTGGCGACGATCGAGCCGATGTTGCCGCAGCCGATCAGGCCCAGCACCTTGGACGTCAGTTCGACCCCCATGAAGCGGGACTTCTCCCACTTGCCGGCGCGCGTCGAGCGGTCGGCGGCCGGCAGTTGGCGGGCCAGGGCGAACATCATGGCGATGGCATGCTCGGCGGTGGTGACCGAGTTGCCGAAGGGGGTGTTCATCACCACCACGCCGGCCGCCGTGGCGGCGGCGACGTCGACGTTGTCGACGCCGATGCCGGCGCGACCGACCACCTTGAGACGCGGGGCGGCGGCCAGGACCTCGGCCGTCACCTTCGTCGCGGAGCGGATGGCGAGGCCGTCGAAACCATCGACGATCTCGAGCAGCTGCTCAGGCTTCAGACCGATGCGGGTCTCGGTCTCGACGCCGCGCTCCGCGAAGATCTCGGCGGCGCGCGGACTGAGCTCGTCGGCGATCAGGACGCGGGGTGCGCTCATGCTCGGCTCCTCAGGCGGCAAGGGGCTGCTTGGTGGCGGCGAAGGCCCAGTCCAGCCAGGGCAGGAGGGCCCGCATATCGGCGGGCTCGACGGTCGCACCACCCCAGAGGCGAAGCCCCGGCGGGGCATCGCGATGACCGGCGATGTCGAAGGCGACGGCCTCCTCCTCCAGCTTCTTGCACATGGCCTGGACGAAGGCACTCTGCCGTTCGCTCGGCTGCGCGGCCACGGCCGGGTCGACGATCTTGAGGCAGATCGACGTCGCCGAGCGGATGGTCGGCTCGGTCGCGAGGAAATCCACCCAAGGCGTGCGCGCCACCCACTCGGCCACGGCACCGAAATTGGCCTCGCTGCGGCCGATGAGCGCAGGCAGGCCGCCAAGTTCCTCGGCCCAGCCGAGACCGTCGAGAGCGTCCTCCACGGCCAACATGGAGGGCGTGTTGATGGTCTCGCCCTGGAAGATGCCCTCGATCAGCTTGCCACCCTTGGTGAGCCGGAAGATCTTCGGCAGCGGCCAGGATGGGGTGTGGCTTTCCAGCCGCGCGACGGCGCGCGGGCTCAAGGCCAGCATGCCGTGCTGTGCCTCGCCGCCGAGCACCTTCTGCCACGACCAGGTGACGGCATCGAGCTTGTCCCACGGGAGTGCCATGGCGAAGGCGGCCGAGGTGGCATCGCACAAGGTCAGGCCCTCGCGGTCGGCCGCGATCCAGTTGCCGTCGGGTACGCGCACGCCGGAGGTGGTGCCGTTCCAGCAGAAAACGACGTCGTGGCCCGGATCGACCGCGCCGAGGTCGGGGAGGGTGCCGTAGTCGGCCTCGAAGGTCCGCAGATCCGTCAGTTTCAACTGCTTCGCCGCATCGGTGAGCCAGCCCGAACCGAAGCTTTCGAAGGCCACCACATCGACCGGCCGGGCGCCGAGCAGCGACCACATGGCGCACTCGAAAGCGCCCGTGTCCGAGCCCGGCACGATCCCGAGGCGGTAGTCCGCCGGCATGCCGAGCACGGCCTTGGAGCGTTCGATCACCGCCCGCAGCTTGGCCTTCGCGGGCGCTGCCCGATGCGAGCGGCTCAGCATCGCGCGCTCCAGCGCGGCAAGGCTCCAGCCGGGCCGCTTGGCGGTCGGACCGCTGCCGAAGCGGGGATTGGTGGGACGCACGGTGGGGCGGCTCATCGTTGCTCGAACCTCGTCGATCTCCGGAGGCCGGACCCTAGTCGCCCCAATGGTGCGGTGCAACGCCCCCCCCCGTGCGCGAGGTGGGCGTGCATCGGCAGGCGGCGGGCCTGCATCCTGGCGGTGGGCTTGCCCCCTCGACCCGTGCTAGGAACGCCCGACGCGTTTTCTCTGGAACTTCGACGGTGACGAGACCATGACCAAACCGCCGCTGACGATCCTGTTGGCCGGGCCACGCGGGTTCTGCGCCGGGGTGGATCGTGCCATCGAACTGGTCGAGAAGGCGCTTTTGCAGCACGGGGCGCCGGTCTACGTGCGGCACGAGATCGTGCACAACAAGCACGTGGTCAACGCTTTGCGCGCCAAGGGTGCGGTGTTCGTCGAGGAACTGGACGAGGTGCCGGACGATGCGCTCGTGGTGTTCTCCGCCCACGGCGTGCCGAAGTCGGTGCCGGCCGAGGCCAAGCGCCGCCGCCTGCTCTACGCGGACGCCACCTGTCCACTGGTCAGCAAGGTCCACCGCGAGGTCGAGCGGCACCATGCTGCCGGCCGTCGTGTCATCCTGATCGGCCATCACGGCCATCCCGAGGTCGAGGGCACCATGGGGCAGGTGCCCGACGGTACGGTCGTACTGGTCGAGACCGAGGCGGACGTCGACCGGCTACCCGACGCCGATCCGGCAATGCTGGCGTTCGCCACGCAGACGACGCTGTCGGTGGCCGACACGGCGGCCATCGTCGAGCGGCTGAAGGCGCGGTTCCCAGGGATCGCCGGCCCGCGCAACGAGGACATCTGCTACGCCACCACCAATCGCCAGCAGGCCGTTCAGAACATCGCCGAGCGCTGCGATGCGGTGCTCGTCGTCGGCGCGCCCAACTCGTCGAACTCCAAGCGGCTGGTCGAGGTCGTGCAGCGGGCCGGCTGTCCGTTCGCGCGGCTGATCGAGACGGCCGACCACATCGACTGGCGGTGGCTGGAGGGCGTGCGCACGCTCGGCCTGACCGCTGGCGCCTCCGCGCCCGAGATTTTGGTGCAAGGTGTGGTGGCGGCCTGCGCCGAGCGCTTCGACGTCATCGCCACCGAGGTGACGCTGACCGAGGAGAACGTGGTCTTCCGCGCCCCGCCGGTGCCCAGCGCCCCCGTCGCCTGATCCCGCCTTGGCCGTCTTCACCCCGCTCGATACCCCCGAGATCGAGGCGCTGCTTGGTGCCTACGACCTCGGCCCGTTACGCCGTTGGCACGGCATTCAGGAGGGCGTCGAGAACTCGAATTTCTTCGTTGAAACAGACAGTTGTAGACTGATTTTAACAATTTACGAGAAGAGAGTGCAGGCAGGCGACCTGCCGTTCTTCCTGGGCTTGATGGAGCATTTGGCGGAGGCTGGCGTGCGCTGTCCGCTGCCGTTGCACGACCGCAGCGGTGCCGTGCTGCAGGAGGTGCGGGGCAAGCCCGCGGCCCTCGTCGGCTTCCTCGACGGAACCTCGATGCGGGTGCTCCAGGTGGCGCATTGCCGCTCGCTCGGCCGGGCGCTGGCGGGCCTGCACGATGCGGGCCGCAACTTCGCCCTGACGCGACCGAACGATCTGGGCGTGGATGGATGGCAGCGGCTCGTCGCCGCGATCGGGACACGGGCCGACGAGGTCGAACCTGGCTTGGCGGCGGAACTGGCGGCGGAACTCGAGACCCTGGTCGCCGGCTGGCCGCGCGACCTTCCGGCCGGCGTGATCCATGCCGATCTATTCCCGGACAATGTCTTTTTCGAGGGCACCGACGTCAGCGGCCTGATCGACTTCTATTTTTCCTGCAATGACCAACTCGCCTACGATCTGGGCATCTGTCTCAATGCTTGGTGCTTCGACGAGACGGGCAAGCTCGATCGCGCCCGCTCTCGCGCAGTCCTCGACGGCTACACGAGCGTGCGGGCACTGATGCGGACCGAGGTACGGGCCCTGCCGGTACTCTGCCGCGGCTCGGCCTTTCGCTTTCTGCTGACCCGCCTGTACGACTGGCTCAATCATCCCGAAGGCGCGCTGGTGACACGGAAGGATCCGCTCGAGTACCTGCGCCTCAACCGGTTCCACCGCACCGTCGTCGACGCTGGCGCCTATGGCCTCGACTGAGCCCGTCGAGATCCATACCGACGGTGCCTGTTCCGGCAATCCGGGGCCGGGGGGTTGGGGCGCGGTGTTGCGCTGGGGCGGGCAGGAGCGGGAGCTTTCCGGCGGCGAGGCGGCGACGACCAACAACCGCATGGAGTTGATGGCGGCGATCGCTGCCTTGGAGGCGCTGAACCGGCCGGCCGACGTCGTGCTCTGGACCGACAGCAACTATCTGCGCCAAGGCATTACCAGTTGGATCGGCGGCTGGAAGCGCAACGGCTGGCGCAATGCGCAAAAGCAGCCGGTGAAGAATCGCGACCTGTGGGAGCGGCTCGACGCCGCCCGCGCCCGTCACCGGGTCGACTGGCGCTGGTTGAAGGGCCACGCCGGCCACCCGCTGAACGAGCGCGCCGACGAGTTGGCCCGTGCGGCGGTGCGGACGGCGCGGGCACCGTAGCCACCGCGCCGCCGAGCAAGAGTTGCAGGGGCGCGAAACGCCCCCTGAACCGCCTCGGGCGTGCGCGTCAGAGCACGGCGAGGACCTGTTCGGCGCCGCTCTTTTCGACGACGCCGGGATTCTCCTCGACCAGCAGCGCCTTCACGACACCGCCGTCGACGACCATGGCGTAGCGCTTGGAGCGGACGCCGAGGAACGGGCCGGCGAGGTCGACGTCCATGCCGATCGCCTTGGTGAAGGCGGCGTTGCCGTCGGATAGGAGCGTCACCTTGCCGTCGGTGCCGCTCTGGTCGGCCCAAGCCTTCATGACGAACGGATCGTTGACGGCGACGCAGACGATCTCGTCGACGCCCTTGGCCTCGAGCGCCGCAGCGTGCTCGACGTAGCCGGGCACGTGCTTGGCATGGCAGGTCGGCGTGAAGGCGCCCGGCACGGCGAAGACGACGACCTTTCTGCCCGTGAACAGCTCGTCGGAGCCGACGTCGACGAGGCCGTCGGCGCCGAAGCGCTTGAAGGTTGCACTGGGCAGCTTGTCGCCGATCGCGATCGTCATCGAGGCTACTCCCGTTGGGTGGAACGCCCCCCGTATGTAGTCCGATGGTGCCGCACGTCACCTGCAAAAGCGCCGACCATCGACCCCAGCACAGCTTGAAGGGAGGCCTGCGGCTGCCTAACCTTCATGCATGGAGACGAGTACGTGGAACGGTAGCGATCTGTCCGGCAGCCTGTTGGTGGCGATGCCGTCGATGCGCGACGAGCGGTTCGAGCGCTCGGTGATCTACGTCTGTGTCCACAACGCCGATGGGGCGATGGGCCTCGTCGTCAATCGCACGCTGGAGGAGCTGACGCTCGACGGTCTCCTGCGTCAGCTCGACCTGGAGCCGAACCGAAAGATCGACGACCCGATCCACTTCGGCGGTCCGGTCGAATCCAGCCGGGGCTTCGTCCTGCACAGCCCGGACTACGTCCACGACGCGACCCTCGTGATCGACGACGGGTTCGCCCTGACCGCGACTGTCGAGGTGCTGAAGGCCATCGCCAGGGGCGAGGGACCCGAGCGCTGCGTCATGGCGCTGGGTTATGCCGGCTGGGCGCCGGGGCAACTCGACGCCGAGATCCAGGCCAATGGTTGGCTCTCGGTGCCGGCCGACGCGGACATCGTGTTCGGCCGCGACAACGACGTGAAATGGGCGCAGGCTCTGGCCAAGCTGGGCATCGATCCGGCGCTGCTCTCGGGGGAGGCCGGCCGCGCCTGATCGATCCGTCGTCAGTGGACGCGCGGCTCTTCGATACTGCGTTCGCTCGCCTCGGCCGCCTGCTCCGCCTCGTAGCCCTTGATCGCCTTTTGCAGCTTGTCGAAGGCGCGCACCTCGATCTGCCGCACCCGCTCGCGACTGACGCCGTAGTGCTGGCTCAGCTCCTCGAGCGTCAGCGGCTCCTCCTTCAGGCGACGCTCGGTGATGATGTGCCGCTCCCGGTCGTTGAGCACGCCCATCGCTCGCTCCAAGAGGTCGCGGCGATAGTCCAGCTCGTCGGATTCGAGCAGGTTGTGTTCCTGCGTCGTGCGGTCGTCGACCAGCCAGTCCTGCCACTCGCTCTCGCCGTCGCTCCTGAGCGCCGCGTTGAGCGAATGGTCCGGCCCGGTCAGGCGCCGGTTCATGCTGATCACGTCGTCCTCGCTCACCTGCAGGTGGTCGGCGATCTTCTTGACCGCCTCGGGACCGAGGTCGCCCTCGTCGATCTCCTGCATCTGGCTCTTGAGGCGGCGGAGGTTGAAGAACAGCTTCTTCTGCGCCGCCGTGGTGCCCATCTTCACCAACGACCAGGAGTGCAGGATGTATTCCTGGATGGCGGCGCGAATCCACCACATGGCGTAGGTGGCGAGGCGGAAGCCGCGCTCCGGGTCGAAGCGCTTGACCGCCTGCATCAGCCCGACATTGCCCTCGGAGATGATCTCGTTCATCGGCAGGCCGTAGCCGCGATAGCCCATGGCGATCTTGGCGACGAGACGGAGATGGCTGGTGACGAGCTGGTGCGCCGCGTCGACGTCGCCGTGGTCGCGCCACGACTTGGCCAACACGTACTCCTGCTGCGGCTCCAGCATCGGGAACCGGCGGATCTCGTCGAGGTAGCGGGAGAGCCCCGACCCCTCGAGCGGTACGGTCGGCAGTCTGGCCATGAACGCGAAACCCCTTGGTGGCAGCGAACCGGTACATGGAACGCGAGTGGTACTGAACCCGTCCTGAACTAACGGGCAATGCCCTAACGACACGTCAACGCGCGAGCAGGTCCAGAAGTTCGTCGAAATCGGGCGGTGCCGGCCGCTCGAAGCGTAGTCGTTCGCCGGTGATCGGATGCACGAAGCCGAGCAGGCGGGCGTGCAGGGCGATCCGCCCCCAGTCCTGGAGCCAGGAACGGACGCGGGCGGAAAGCGCCGCGCGCCGCCTGCCGCCATAGATCGGATCGCCCAGGATCGGGTGGCCGATCGCCGCGAGGTGCACGCGGATCTGGTGCGTGCGCCCGGTCTCCAAGCGGCAGGCGACCCGCGCCGCCGTCACACCCGTGGCGTCCAGGCGCTCCAGGTGGGTGCGCGCCGGCTTGCCGCCGGCGGCCACCACAGCCATGCGCTTTCGGTCCTTCGGATGGCGGCCGATGGCGCCGTCGATGGTGGTGCGCGCCGGCGGCAGGCCGACGACGACTGCCTCGTAGACCCGCTCGACGTCGTGCACGGCGAAGAGCCCGGCAAGGCCACGATGCGCGGCGTCGGACTTGGCGACCACCATGACGCCGCTCACGTCCTTGTCGAGCCGGTGGACGATGCCGGGCCGCTCGACGCCGCCGATGCCGGAAAGCCGTCCACGGCAATGGTCGAGCAGGGCGTGGACCAGCGTGCCGCGGTCGTGGCCCGGTGCCGGATGCACCACCATGCCGGCCGGCTTGGCGACGACCACCAGGTCCGCGTCCTCGAACAGCACGTCGAGCGCGATCGCCTCGGCAGCGAGATCGAGCGCAACGGGCGGGGGAACCGCCAGGACCACCTGCTCGCCCCGTTTGACCCGCCGCGAGGGCTCCTCTACCACCCTGTCGGCGACGCGCAGATGGCCCTGGCGGATCAGTTCCGCGAGGCGCGAGCGCGACAGGGTCGGCAGCCGCTCGGCCAGGAACCGGTCGAGCCGCTGCCGGTCGGCGTCGGCGTCGACCACGAGCCGGTGGCTTTCGGCGCCAGGAGCGGGTGGGGACGAGGATGCAGGAAGCGGCGCCGGTGGGTGGTCCGATGGAGCCATGGCTCAAGGTCCTGAAGATATACGTCGTCGTGGCGGGCGTGCTGCTCCTCGTCGGCGCCGCCGCGTTCGTCTACCTGCTGATGGAGCGCCGCGAGGCCGATCGCGCCGCCGAGACCATCCGTCAGACCGGACCCGCACAAACCATCAGCGTACCGCCCGGCGCACGCGTCGTCGACCTTCGCTTCGAGCAGGGCAGGGCCTTGACGCTGTTGGAGGACGAGGCGGGCAAGAGCTACCTGATGCTGGTCGACCTCGCCACGGGGCGGCGCATCGGCCTCGTCGTGCTGGAGCCGGAGGCACCGTGAGCCCGGCGCGGCGCGGGCGTTCCGCGTTCGTCGAGCTGGCGGTGACGATCGAGGCCCTGGGCGACCAGGGCGACGGCTTCGTCCGCGTCGACGATCGCCGGCTGATCGTGCCGGGCGCGTTGCCGGGCGAGCGCCATCGCGTCCGTTACGACCGGGCGGCGGGTACGACGGTGACGGCTACCAGCCTGGACCGCGATACGTCGCCCGACCGGGTCGACCCCGTCTGTCCGCACGTTGCCGCCTGCGGCGGCTGCGTGACGCAGCACTTGGCCGATGACGCGGAACGGCGATGGAAGCTCGATCGGGTCCGCCGCGCGCTCGAACGGCGCGGGCTCGACGTCGCGGTGGTTTGGGGGCACCGGAGCCCGCTGGCGAGCCGCCGCCGGATCAGGCTCGCCGTCCAGCCGACCCGTCACGGGCCCGTGCTCGGCTATCGTGCCCGGCGCTCCGGCCGCATCGTCGCCGTCGCCGTCTGTCCGATCGCCCGGCCGGCGTTGGTTGCGGTCCTGCCGGCGCTGGCCGCGTTGCTCGCCTCCCTGGAGGCGCCACCGGCGGAACTGGCGCTGACGGCCTTCGAGGCCGGGATCGAGGTGGTCTTCGTCGGCGGCACGGAACTCGCCCTCGGCGACCGCGAGCGGTTGGCCGCTGCCGCCGAGGCGCTCGACCTCGCCCGCATCGCTCGGCAGCCGGACACGGGCGTTGCGGCCGAGACGGTGGTCGAACGCCGTTCGCCCTGGCTCCGTTGGCCGGGCCTCGCCGTCGCTCCGCCGCCGGGCGCCTTTCTCCAGGCGACGACGGAGGCCGAGACGCACTTGCAGTCGCGGGTCCGGGCAGCGCTCGAGGGCCGCCGCCGGGTGGTCGACCTCTTCGCCGGCATCGGCACCCTCGCGGCGGCGGCTCGGGCGGCGGGCGCCACGATTGCCGGGTACGAGCGGGACGCCGCGGCGGTCGCCGCACTGGCGGCGGCCGGCGTGGAGACCCACGTCCGCGACCTCGACCGCCGGCCGCTCACGCCGGCGGATCTCCGGCCGTTCGAGGCGGCGGTACTGGACCCACCCCGTGCCGGCGCCGAGGCGCAGATCGCCATGCTGGCGGCGTCGGATCTGGAGCGGGTGGTCTACGTCTCCTGCGCGCCGACGACCTTCGCGCGCGATGCAGCGGTGCTGGTCGGTGCCGGCTATCGGCTCTCCGAGGTGGAGGTCGTCGACCAGTTCCGCTTCGCCGCCGAAGTCGAGGTGATCGCCGTCCTGGACCGCCAAAAAGCCCCTTGATCGACGCCGGGCCTCCGTCTACACCCCACGCACCGGAGCGCGGCCCCATCGTCTAGCGGTTAGGACGCAGCCCTCTCACGGCTGAAACCGGGGTTCGAGTCCCCGTGGGGTCACCATCGAGCCGCAGCGACTTGGCCGCTGAGATCGTTTCGGTTGCCGCTCGGTCCATGTAGTTGCGCTACGAATCGCCCGGCGGCGCTGCCACCGGCTGCACCGCTATCGCGGACGTGGCCCCTGCTCTCGACCTCGGTGGCCGACCGTCGTCTCGATCAACCTCCGGGTGGCGTCGTGGATGCGCCGAGCGCGGGTGGGTGCGTCGAGTGTGCCATAGGCCGACGCGAGCGGTACCTCCGCGCTGAGCGGAACGCTTGACGGCAAGGCACGCAGCAACGCCGCCAATGGCAGGGCACCGTCGCCCGGCAACAATCGACCCTCGCGCGCCTCGGTGGCGAGGCGATCGGGCGGCGGCGCCGCTGCCGCCGCATCGGCGAGTTGCACCCCGCCGACCATACCGGCCGGCACGTTCGCGACATCGCTCGGCCCGGTTCCGGTGCGCGCGAGATGCAGCGTGTCGACCAACACCCGCACGTTGGTGCGGCCGACAGCGCGCACCACGTCCAGCGCCGATGCCAGGCTGTCGAGCCGGCGAAAGCGCATGAACTCGAGATCGACGCTCATGCCATAGGCGGCGGCGAGCTCGCCCAACGCCTCGAGCTTCTCGGCCAACGGCGCCGGTCCATCGTCACCGGTCGCGACCACGGCGCGTGCGCCGAGCCGGGCGCCGCTATCGAAGAACGGGCGCAATGCTGCGACGTCGGTGTCGCGATCGACGGTGACGATCTCGACCTGCCAGAGGTCCAGGCCGGTTGCGGCCAAACAATCCCGCGTGGCTGCGGCGACGGCCGACTCGCTCAGGGGATAGGCGACCGCGCCCGGCGTGACGGGCCGCGTGCGCAGCGAGACGGCGTCGAAGCCTGCGTCCGCCGCCAAGTCGATCAAGGCGGGCGGAGCGATCTCCAGGAAGCCCAGATGGCAAAGCCCGAGCGTACGCTTGGCCGCGGTCATGGCGTGGCCGCGACATCGGCCACGGCGACGGGGCCTCGGGTCGTTGCCGCGCGCTCGATCGCCTCCAGGGTCGCCACGGTCATCGCCCCGTCGCGTGCGTCGACGACCGACGCGGCCCTGCCGCGCACGAGGTCCAGGAAGTGGTCGAGCTGTGCCGCGTAGCAGCGTTGATCACCGAGCGGCAGGCGGCTCCGCACCAGCGGCGAGCGCCAGTCGCCGTCGGTAGGATGACGCCAGAACGTTCCGCTCGGCAGCGCCAACGAGGCGTTCGTGCCGCCGATGGTGTAGGCGTTCTCGGGCTGTGCTGGGAAGTAGAGCGCCTGTCCCGATGCCGTCTCCCAGAACCAGGGCGACGGGACGACGTCGCTCAGAAGGAACGTGCCGAGGGCGCCCGACCGGAAGCGCAGCGCCACTGCCGCCGTGTCCTCCACCTGGAACCCGCGCACGCCGTTGGAGGCGATCGCCTGGACGCTCTCTATCTCGCCGCAGAGGAAACGGAAGCAGTCGATGTCGTGGATCGCGTTGATCAACAACGGTCCGCCGCCACGCCGCCGGCGCCACTCCACCGCGAAATAGTCGTCGTGCTTGCGGACCAGCGACAGCCCCGACACGGTGACGATGCGCCCGAGGTCGCCGCGTTGGATCGCCGCTCGCGCGGCCTGGATGTCCGGGGCGTGACGTCGATGGTGGCCGACGAGCGTGGCGACGCCGGCCGCCTCGGCGGCCGATGCCAAGGCGAAGGCGGCGGCCGTATCCGCGACCGGCTTCTCCACGAGGAAGGGGATCCTGCGTTCGATGCAGGCAAGGCCCGCCGCCACGTGCAGGTGGTTCGGCAGCGCCACGATGACGCCATCGGGCGTCACGGCATCGAGCATCGGCTCGATCTCGCCGAACCAGGGAACGCCGTATCGTGCGGCGGCCTGCTTGGCTTCTTGGCTGAGGTCGACGATGGCCGCGAGTTGCGTCGCCGCACTGGTGGCAAGCAGGGACGCATGCTCGCGGCCGATGAGACCGTAGCCGAGCAGGGCAATGCGCAGGACCGGTAGCCCGTCGTTCATCGGCCGAAACCCCCGGCGGACGAGGGCCACACGTCGCCGCTCGACATCGCGGCGAGCGGGCGACCCGCGACGATCGCTCGGCGAAGGCTCGGACTACACCAGCGGCACGTGACGCGGGCGCCCCCAGTTCCCGGCCAGGCGAAGCGCATCGTCGACGTCCTCCTCCAGCATGAAGCCAGCGGCGACAAGTTCGCTTGCTGCCGCCTCGATCGCTTGGCGGTACGCCGCCGCCGTCGCATAGCGCGCCCCGATCGGGCGTCTCGGATCGCCGCACCGGCGCTGGGTGTCCGCGTCTTCGGGCAACGGCAGATAGCTGCCGGCGAGCGAGACCAGGGCGCCCTGGGCTTGGCCGCGACTGCGCACGTTCCAGCCAGTATACGTGCCGAGCGGCGCTTCGACCATCGGCACCCGGATGCCGGCCCGCTCGTTGCCGTCCGCGTCCGTCAGCGGCACCAGGACGGCGAAGTCGGCGCCGTCGTCCAACTCGTGGCAGCTCGTCGGCAGCATCACGGCGGGGATCGCCGGGAAGCCGTCGCGCCACGCCGCGAGCGTGCCGAGGGTGCCGTCCTCGCGCCGCGGAATGCGACTGGAGGGCGGCGGCGTGCCGTCGGTCGCCCAGCGGTCGAGGGCGAGCAGGAGCGCGCGGAAGAGAAACGAGGTCTGTACCACGTTCTCCATGTTCTGGCCGATGCCGCGTTTCGGTGCCTCCAGGCGCGGATTGGAGAGGTGCTGACTGCTCGCCCAGAGATAGATGCGCGCACTGTCGACTTCCGGCAGCGCGTTGCCCTCCGCATCGGTGTGCACCAGCGAGCCGCGCCGCTGCCAATATTCGGTCGAGCTTTGCGTGTGCACGATCAAGGGGTCGTGTTCCGGCCGCTTGAGGATGGCGTCGCGCGCGCCGGTGCGTGGGTGCGTCACCGGCGCGTAGGCGTAGGGGAAGCGGTCGGTGTCGGAGTGGCGGTCCTCGTATTGGGTGCTGCCGCCGTAGGTGAGGTTGGCGAAGCGGTCCAGGTTCATCCGCCCGCCGCCCGACACGTGCGGGAACATGCCGTCGAAGACCTTGCGGCCGACGGCATCCGCGTTGAAGCCCCAGTAGACGAAGTCGCGGATGCAGCGGCCGGTCTGCGAGCGGCCCCAGGCGTAGCACTTCGCCAGCGGCAGGTCGGCGAGGGGGCTCGCGGTGCCGCGGTCGTCCTCGGTGCGGTGCCGGAAGAAGCCGACGAGGTCGCGCACCGCGACGTGGCCGAGGCCCAGGACCAAGGGATCGCGCCCCTCGTAGTCGAGCTCGTAGATCCAGCCGGGCTCGAAGCCGGCCGGCAGGAAGACGTGGCGGTCGCTGGCGACGATTCCGGCCTCGCCGCCCTGGTCGTCGAGCCCGAAGCCGCGTTCCTCGCGGGCGAAGGCCCATTGGTCGGCGGGGATCGCGATTGGGGCCGATTCCGGGTAGCGGCGGCGGGTGAAGCGCGCCTGCGCGGTGTCGAGCGAGACCGCCGGGTGGCTGCGGGTGTTCACGCGCCCACTCAGCGGCAGCACGCGGGCGCCCGGACGCTCGACGACGAACTCGCTCCGCACGGTGCCGGTGACGGCGGTGCCGTTGCGGCGGGCAATGGGCACCTCCAGCAGCATGCGGTCGTCGCCCGGCAGCAGGTCGGCCTGCCAGCCGCCCCAGAGCACCGCGTAGCCATGACGCATCAAGAAGCCGTTGCCGGCGTCGGCGGCGGTGCGCGGCCGGTTGGTGTGCGGCGCGTCGTTGAAGAACTGGAGCGCGCGCTTGTTGCCGCGATTGCCGTAGTCGAATAGCAGCCGGCCGCTGGCGCGCGCCGGATCGTGCGGCCGCAGCAGGTCGAACTGGGTGGTGAGCCAGACCCGTCCCGCATCGCAGCGCTCCGCCAGGTCGAGGTCGACGACGGCGCCGTCGGGCACGCTCGCCGGATCGACGCCGATGCGCGCCCGCCCGTGGACGTGCTCGTAGGCGCCCGCCTCGCCGAAGCCGTGACCGTCGGCGAAGGGGCTACGCCCGACGATCTCCAGTTCCACCGTTGCGGCACGGCTCATGGCGTTTCCTCGCTTCCGGTCGACTGCCGGTCGCTCACAGTGCGACGGGGGTGGGGTAGGGGGTGCCCTCGAAGTGCGCCCGGACGTTGTCCATCACCAGTTCGCAGGCATCGACCCAGGTCTCTTCGGTGCCGCCGGCGCGGTGCGGGGTGAGCACCACGTTCTCCAGCGCGATCAGCTCGGCCGGCACCCGCGGTTCGTGCTCGAACACGTCGAGCCCGGCGGCCATGATGCGGCCCTCCTGGAGGGCTGCGATCAGCGCGCGTTCGTCGATGATCGGCCCCCGGGCGATGTTGACCACGATGCCCTTGGGGCCGAGTGCCGTCAGCACGGCGGCATCGACGATGTGATGGGTTTCCGCACCACCCGGACAGGCGACCATGAGGAAGTCCGAATGACGGGCCAACTCGACCACGCTCGGACGGTAGGTGTAGGCGACGTCGTCGCGAGGGCGGCGATTGTGATAGGCTACGTTCATGTCGAACCCCGCCGCGCGGCGCGCGATCGCGTGGCCGATGCGGCCCATGCCGAGGATGCCCATGCGCCGGCCGTGCACGCGCGGCACCAGCGGGAACTCCTCGCGCAGCCAGCGGCCGGCACGGACGAAGCGGTCGCCACGAGTGACGGCACGGGCGGCGCTCAAGAACAGCGCGAAGGCCATGTCGGCGACGCAGCCGTCGGTGACCGCCGGCGTGTTGGTGAGGACGAGGCCGCGCTGGCGCACCGCATCCAGGTCGATCTTCTCGTAGCCGGCACCGCCATTGGCGATCAGCCGCAGCTTGGGCAGGGCTTCGATCAGCGGGCGACCGACCACGCCCGAACTCGTCAACACCTCGACGCGCTGGGCAAGCTCGGCATCGAGGGAGGCGGGATCGTCGTTGGGCACCTGATGAATGGTGAATTCCTCGGTCATGCGCGCGAGGTACCAAGCTGGCCGTTTGCCGATCACGAGTACGTCGGGTTTGGGCATAGGCCGAGCTCCTCGTGCCGTTAGCGTCGGCGGCACGTCATGCGAACAGGGGGGTGGGATCGGGCGTGTAGCGGGCGAGGCGGTCGGGATCGAGCGTCACGCCGAGACCGGGCCGATCGGGGATGGTGAGCCAGCCGGCGTCGTCGAGGGCGAAGGGCTCGGCAACGATACCGTCGACGTAGGCGCTGCCGCCGATGAACTCGACCAGGTCCGTGTCGGGCATGGCGGCGGCGAGTTGCAGATCGGCGGCGAGGCCGAGGGCCGTGTTCCAGCCGTGGCCGACGTAGTGGATGCCGAAGTCGTAGGCCATCCAGGCGATGCGCCGCTGCTCGCCGATGCCGCCCACCTTGGTCACGTCGGGCTGCACGATGTCGAATGCGCCCTGCACCAGCCAGGGCAGGAAGCTCTGCCGGCGGGTGAACACCTCGCCGCCGGCGATGGGCACGGGCGAGGTGCGCCGCAACTCGCGATAGTCCTCCAGCGCGTCGGGGCGGAGCGGTTCCTCGAACCAGCCGACGTCGAACTCGGCGAGCATCTCGGCGGTGCGCTTGGCCCACTTGAAGCCGTGCGGCCAGAAGGCATCCGAAGCCCCCGCGTCGACGAACAGCTTGGCATCGGCGCCGGCTGCGTCGCGCGCGGCGCCGACGATGGCCGCGTCCAGTCCCCTGTCGTCGGTACGGCCGAACGGGCCCCAGCCGATCTTGAAGGCCGTGAAGCCGAGCGCCCGATACGCGGCCACCACCTCGCGCATTCGCCTCGGCTCTTCCATCAGGAGCGAGCAATAGGGCTGGACCCGCGTGCGGTGCACGCCGCCCAGGAGCCGGCCGACCGAGAGCCCGCACGCCTTGCCGAGGACATCCCAGAGCGCGATGTCGACGCCGCTGATGGTGTGTGTGAGCGTGCCGCCCCGGCCCATCCAGAAGGTGTTCTGGTGCAGCTTTTCCGCCACCCGCTCGGGCTCGAGCGCGTTCTCGCCGAGGAGCAGCGGCTTGAGGACCTCGAGGCCGGCTGCCGCCAGCGGTCCGTTGGTGAACACGCTGCCGTGGCCGGTGATGCCGGCATCGGTGTGCACGGCGATCAGGGCGTGGATGGAATCCTCCGGGCTGATCTCCTTCGACCAGCCCCCTTTCGGGCTCTCCCCCAACAACGGCACGGCGACGACGTCGACGATGCGCGCGGGAGCAAGAGCGGGACGGGGGCCAAGGGTCATGGTGTGTCCGTCGATGGGTTGTCGCGGCGGCGGCGTCGCTGCTCGACGATCGCCTCGTAGTCCACGGCGAGGTTCATGACCGTGATGTGCTGGTGCAGCGTCCGCGCGATCCGAGCCTTGTTGCCGCTGCGGAACGCCTCCAACAGTTCGTCGTGCTCGGCAACGATGCCGGGCATCGGCCGGCCGGTCGTGGCCAGGCCGAAGATGATCGTGACCTGCTGGGCCAGGGTTTCCCACAAATCCAGCAGCACGTCGTTGTCACCGAGGCGGCAGAGCCCACGATGGAATTCCGTATCCATTGCCGCCAGCCCGTAGGCGTCGTTCAACTCCGCCATGCGCGTCATTTCGGCGACGGCTGCCTCGAGGTCGGCGGTCCAGGGCGGGTGGTGGCGCCCGGCGTCGACCGCCGCATGGGCGGCGGTGATCTCCAGCGCGGTGCGTGCCTCGATCAAATCCTTGACCCGGCGGTTGGTCACCGGCCGCAGGCGGATGCCCTTGTAGGGCTCGTTCGATACGACGCCCTGGCTTTCGAGCAGGCGCAGCGCCTCGCGGACCGGTACCCGGCTCACGCCCAGCTTGCGCGCCAGATCGCTCTCGACGATGCGATCGTTGGGCAGAATGACGCCGCGCGCGGCCTGCGCCACGACGACACTGAGCACCCGGTCCACCAGGGTGCGGGGCTCCAGCTGAGGCCAGGCCCCGTCGCCTTCCGTCGGTGCGCCCGACCGGTCGCTGCGCATGCTGTCGTCACTCGTTTGCTTGGCCGGCGCCGTCGCCTGACGCACTTGACACCGCATTGTGTTGTATACGATCTTACAATGAAGCGAGCAAGCGCGAGCTGGAAGACCGGGTCATGGAGGCTGCCAGCCGCACCCGCTGCGACGTCGACCTGGGCCGGGAGGGACGTCCTCGCCGATGCTGGTGCACCCCATCGACGCCGTCAGCCTCCCGCACGCCGATGTCGTGCTCTGGGGCGTTGACGACGCTGCCACGTCGGCGTGCTCGAAGGCGAGCCCCGCTCCGGCCAACGCGGATGACGGTGATCGGGGCCGTGACCGAAGGCTCGTCATCCCCGGCATCGGCGACCGCGCCGAGCGGCGGCGGTGCCTGCGGACCTCCCTGTTCATCTCGCACAACCTCGCCCTGGTCCGGCATATCTCGACCCGGATTGCCGTGACGTCTTTCGGCCGCATCGTCGAGATCGCCGCTGCGGACGCGCTGTTCGAACGCCCGTTCCGCCCCAACCGCCACGCTGGAGATCGCCACCGGCCGCCGCTTTGCCGACCGCTGTGCCTGCGCGGAGGGACGCTGCCGCAGCATCGACCCGATCCTTACGCCGCAACCCGATAGCCACCTCGTCGCCTACCATCGGGTCGCCGACGGCACCCTCGCCCGAACCCCCAACCGGAGCCCCGCGATGCCGCGCATCCTCGTCGTCGAATGCATGCAGGAAATCTCGTCGTTCAATCCCGTGCCGTCGGAATACGCGCGGTTCCACGTCGAGCGCGGCGAGGAGCTGCTGCGTCAGCGCGCACTCAACACCTCGCTCGGCGGTGCCTTCGCGGTGTTCGATGCCCGCAACGACGTCACCCTCGTGCCGGCCTACGGTGCCCGCGCCGGCAGTGGCGGCCTGTTGTCGGCTGCCGGCTGGCGCCGGCTCTCGGCCGAGTTGGTGGCTGCGGTCGAGTCGAATGCGGCCGGCATCGACGGCGTCTACGTCTCGTTGCACGGGGCGATGGGAGCCGACGGCGAACTCGACCCGGAGGGCTGGGTGCTGGCCGCGATCCGCGAGCGGGTGGGATCGGACGTGCCGATCGTGGTCTCGCTCGACCTGCACGGCATCTGCACCGACCGCATGCTGCGGCAGATCGACGGCTTCGCCATCTACCGCACCTATCCGCACGTGGACTTTGCCGATACCGGCGCCCGTGCCGCACGGCTGCTGCTGCGCCTGCTCGACGGCGAGGCGAAGCGCCCGGTGATCGCGCGGGTGGTCATCCCGGCGCTGGTCCGCGGCGACGAGTTGATCACCAAGTCCGGTTGCTACGGCGACCTGTTGCTGGAATGCGCCAGGCTCGAGGCCGAGGGCCGGGCGCTCGCCGCCGGCATCATGATCGGCAATCCCTTCACCGACGTGCCGGAACTGTGCTCGCAGGTGCTGATCGCCACCGACGGCGACGGCGCCAGCGCCGAGGCCGAAGCCCTGCGGCTGGCGGAGGCGTTCTGGCCGCTCCGCCACCGCATGCAGGGGAAGCTGGTGCCGGTCGATCGCGCCATCGCCCAGGCGCGGACGATCGCCGGGCCGGTCGTCTTCACCGACGCGGCCGATGCCACCTCCTCCGGCGCCAGCGGCGATTCCAACGTCTTGATCCGCGCCCTGGCCGAGGCCGGCTATCCGCGCCGGGTGCTCGCACAGATCGTCGATGCGCCGGCGGCGGAGGCGGCGCATCGTGCCGGGGTCGGCGGCACGGTGGAGGTCGCACTCGGCGGCACCCTCGACCGCGCCCGCTTCAAGCCCTGGCCGGTGCGCGCCACGGTCAAGCTTCTCTCCGACGGCCGCTCGCGCCTCGAGACCATGCGCATCGGGCTCGCGGCCGGCCCGTCGGCAGTCCTCGAGTTCGCGAACTTCACCGTGCTGGTGACGAGCCGCAGCGTCAGCCTGTTCGATCGGGCGATGTACTACGCCAACGGCATCGATCCGCGCGACTACGACCTCGTGGTCGTCAAGTCGCCGCATACGGAGTTCCACATGTACGACCAGTGGGTCGACAAGAATTTCAACATCGATGCGCCGGGTTCGACCTCGGCCAATCTGCCCTATCTGGGGCACACCATTTGCTGGCGGCCGATGTTCCCGCTCGATCCGGACGTCGCCTTCGCACCCGAGGCGGTCCACTACGGTCGGGGTGCCTGAGGCGTTCCACCACCGCGGCCGTGATCCGTGACGGGATGTCCTCCGCGGCCGTTCGGGCCAAGTACCCTCGGTTGACTCGATCGTCATTTCGTATACGATCATACACCTAACGACTCCGGCGGCCGCTCGTCGCGGCGAGCGGCTCGCCGCAGCACTCGGGGAGCGACCATGCCGAAGCTCGATCGACGCCGTGTCCTGCACTACGGCTCAGCCGGATTGGCCATGGGTGCCATCGGTCGTCCCTGGGGTCTGCGGGCGCAGAGCGCCCCCCAGATGGGCGGTAGCGCGCGTGTCGCGATGAGTGCCGCAACCGAAACCGTCGATCCGCATTTCTCCCGCTCGCAGGTGGCGCGGAACGTGCTCATGCACGTCTGCGAAACCCTGGTGACCATCGACGAGCGCGGCTCACCGCAGTTGCAGCTCGCCCGCGACCTCGAGATTTCCGACGACTGGCGGGTGTTCACCTTCCACCTGCGCGAGGGTGTGCCGTTCCACAACGGCAAGGAGATGACCGCCGAGGACGCCAAGGCGTCGCTCGAGCGCTACGCCCGTGTCAGCCCGGAAAAGGGTCGGCTCGCCAACGTCGACCGCATGACCGCCCCGGACCGCCACGTCCTGGTCGTCGAGTTGAAGTCCTCGACACCGAGTTGGCTCGAGCTGATCAAGTCGCCGGCCTCGCCCATGACCATCATCCCGGCCGAGTTCGCCGACGGCGAGGCCAATCAGGTCGATCCGATCTCGACCGGGCCCTATCGCTTCGTCGACTGGGATGGGGTGACCCAGCTCAACGCCGTGCGTTTCGACGACTACGTGGCCAACGAGGCTTTCGCCGGGCGCGACGGTTACGGCGGCAAGCGTACGGCCTATTTCGACGACATCTCGTTCCGCGTCGTGTCCGAGGCCAGCGGCCGCGTCGCCGGTCTGCAGAGCGGCGACTTCCACATCGTCGACGAGGTGCCGATCCAGGCCGCGCGCCGTCTGGAGGGCGACGACCGTTTCCGCATCTACGACCACGGCACCCGCGGCATCAACGTCGTGCCGGTGAACGTGCAACGGGCACCGACCGACAACGTCCTCGTCCGGCGGGCGATCCAGCGCGCGCTCGACATCGACGAGATCATGACCATCGCCACCGACGGGGCGTTCCGGCTGAACCCGTCCTTCGTCTATCCGACGAGCGAGTTCTACCCGGCCAACGCCGAGGAGCTGGTCTACAACGCCAACGACCGCGACGGTGCGCGTGCGCTGCTGGCCGAGGCGGGCTATGCCGGCGAAGAGTTGGTCATCCTCACCAGCGCCGACATCGCCTCGCTGCAGGAGGTCGCAGTCGTGATGGCCGAGCAGCTCAAGGACATCGGCATGAACGTGCGCCTGGACGTGATGGACTGGCCGGGGGCCAACGCCCGCCGCACCGACCCGACGACGCACAATCTGTTCAGCACGGCCTACGCCATCCAGCCGCTGCTGGGACCCTTCCAGTATCAGCGGCTCGTCTCCGGCAGCGGCAACTGGTCGTTCTACGAGGAGGACGACGCGATGGAGGGGGCCTGGGAGCGGCTGTTGAGCGCGACCGACGACGCCGGTCGGCGGCAGGCTTGGCAGGACATCGAGACGCGCATCAACGCGGAGGTCTACCAGCTCAAGATGGGCGACCGCAGCGCCAAGCAGGCGGCGGTGGCCGCGGTGCAGAACTTCACCACCTTCGACGGCATCCGGCTGTGGGACATCTGGCTCGATTGAGCCGCTCGCCTAGAAGCGTCCTCGCATGTGGGGCTATGCCCTCAGACGGCTGCTCGGCGCCATTCCGGTGCTGTTGCTCGTCAGCCTGGTGGCGTTCGGGCTGATCCACGCGATCCCCGGCGATGCGGCCTACGTCATCGCCGGCCCCGACGCGACCGCCGACCAGGTCGCCGCGATCCGCACCACGCTCGGCCTGGATCGGCCACTCCCCGAGCAGTTGGCGCTGTGGTTCTGGAACGTCGCCCAGGGCGACCTCGGGCAGTCCTACATGCTGGGGCGAAGCGTCTCGCAGGCGATCATGGAGCGTGTGCCGGTCACACTCATGTTGACGCTCTATTCCTTGATCCTGACCATTCCCTTCGGTGTCGCCGCCGGCCTGATCGCCGCCTACCACCACAATGGCTGGCTCGACACCTCGGTAATGGGGCTGGCCCTGGTCGGCGTGTCGCTGCCGACCTTCTGGTTCGCCATCATGGCGGTACTGCTGTTCTCCGTCCAACTCGGCTGGCTGCCCGCCGGTGGTTACGTGCCGCCCGGTGAAAGCGTCTGGGGCTGCATCCGCTCGCTGACTCTGCCGGCGATCTCGCTGGCGGTGTTCCAGATCGCCCTCCTTGCGCGCATGACCCGCGCCACCACGCTGGAGGTGCTGCGCCAGGACTACGTGCGCACGGCACGGGCCAAGGGCGTGTCCGAATTCAAGGTGGTGGGCGTCCATGCCTTCGCCAACGTGCTCATTCCGGTCGTCACGGTGATCGGCATCATCGTCAACGTGGCGTTGTCGGGCACCGTGGTGATCGAACAGGTCTTCTCGCTACCCGGCGTCGGGCGATTGGTCGTCCAGGGTATCCTGCGACGCGACTATCCGGTGATCCAGGGCGCGCTGCTGGCGGTCGCGCTCATGATGGTCCTGATCAACCTTCTGGTCGACCTGCTCTACGCCTATCTCGATCCGCGGGTGAAGGATGAGTGAGGCCGCGGCGCCCGTAGCCCAGACGATCCGGCTCGACGGCTGGCGTTCCTTCGCCGGGCGGGCGCTGGCGCACAAGGGCTTCGTCATCGGCGGCGTGGTCGCACTCGTTGCCGTCCTCGCCGCGCTGTTCGGCCCCCTGTTGTTGGCGACCGACCCCTTACAGATCAACGTCCGCGCACGCTTCCATCCGCCGTCGGCCGAGTTCCTCTTCGGCACCGACCACTACGGCCGCGACATCTTCTCCCGGGTCGTCCACGGCGCCCGGCTGTCGATCGTGCTCGGCCTGATGGTGGTGGCCGCGACCGGGCTCATGGGCGTTCTGATCGGCGCCCTGGCCGGCTACTTTCGCCGCCTGGACGGGTATTTGATGCGGGTGATGGACGCGCTGATGGCGTTTCCCTCCCTGATGCTGGCGATCGCCATCGCCGCCGCACTCGGCAGCGGCATCCTCAACGTCGTCATCGCCCTGTCGATCGCCTACGCGCCGCGCACCGCGCGCGTGGTGCGCGCGGCGGTGATCAGCGTGCGCGGCCAGGAATACGTCGAAGCTGCCCGCTTGGCCGGCGTGAGCCACGCCCGGATCCTCTGGCGGCACATCCTGCCCAACTCGATGGCGCCGTTGATCGTCGACCTCACCTTCGTCTTTGCCTATGCCATCCTCGCCGATGCCGCGTTGAGCTTCCTCGGCGTCGGACCGCCGCCGCCGACGCCGAGCTGGGGCAACATCATCGCCGAGGGCCGCGATTACATCGTCGAGGCACCGTGGATCACGGCGTTCCCCGGCGTCGTCATCGCGTTTACCGTGCTCGGGCTCAATCTGCTCGGCGACGGTCTCCGCGACGTGCTCGATCCAAGGCTGAAGTCGACATGAGCGCGCCGCTGCTTTCCGTGCGCCATCTGCGCACCGAGTTCCGCACCCGCATGGGCGTGCTGCCGGCGGTCGACGACGTCAGCTTCGACGTGGCACCGGGCGAACGGCTGGCGATCGTCGGCGAATCGGGTAGCGGCAAGACGATCACCGCCCTGTCGATCCTGCGTCTGGTGCAGGAACCGCCCGGCCGGATCACCGCCGAGCGGATCGGCTTCGACGGGGTCGATCTGCTGGCGCTCGGCCCCCGCGCCCTGCGCCAGATCCGTGGCGGGCGGATCTCGATGATCTTCCAGGAGCCGATGTCGTCGTTGAACCCGGTCTTCACCATCGGCCGGCAGATCGTCGAGGTGCTGGCGCTGCACGGCGATCTGCGCGGTCGGGCGGCGGCGCGGCGACGGGCGGCGGAACTCCTGGCCCTGGTGCGCATTCCGTCGCCCCGGGACTGCCTCGACCGCTACCCGCACGAGCTTTCGGGCGGGATGCGGCAACGTGCGATGATCGCCATGGCGCTGGCGGGCGAGCCCAAATTGCTGATCGCCGACGAGCCGACCACGGCACTCGACGTCACGGTCCAGGCGCAGATCATGGCGCTACTGCAGGACGTGCAGCGCGCGTTGAGCATGGCGATCGTCTTGATCACCCACGACCTCGGCGTGGTGGCCGAGTTCGCCGACCGGCTGATCGTGATGTACGCCGGCAAGGTGGTCGAGGAGGCGACGGTCGACGACGCGTTCCGCGAGCCGCTGCATCCCTATACCGAGGGCCTGCTCGAGAGCGTCCCCCCGGTCGACCGCGATCTCGAACTCCTGTCCACCATCGAGGGCGTGGTGCCGCCGCCCTACGCGCTGCCGCGCGGCTGCGCCTTCCACCCGCGCTGCCGCTATGCGCGGCCGCCCTGCACCGATGCGGTGCCGCCGCTGATCGAGGTTCGGGCCGGACGGCGCGCCGCCTGCATCCGGCACAGCGGCTACCGGGCGGGCTCGCCGTGACCGCAATTCCCCCGCTCGTGGCGGTGCGCGACCTTACCAAGCACTTCGTGGTCGGCGGTCGTGGGCTGTTCCGCAAGAAGCGTCTGTTGCGGGCGGTCGATGGCGTCGATTTCGAGGTGGCGGCGGGGGAGACCCTTGGGCTGGTCGGCGAGTCCGGCTGTGGCAAGTCGACCACGGGCCGTCTGGTCGTCGGCCTCCTGGAGCCGACCGCCGGCACGGTCGCCTTCGCCGGGCGTGACGTCGCGAACCTGGACGGGCGCGAGCGCATCGCCCAACGGCGCGACGCCCAGTTCATCTTCCAGGACCCCTTCGGCTCGCTCAACCCGCGCATGACGGTCGAGAACATCGTCGCGGAACCGATCGAGGCGGCGGGCGTCATGACGCGCGCAGAGCGCCGCGAGCGGGTACGCGAGCTGTTGCAGGTGGTGGGGCTCGACCGCAACCATGCCACCCGCTACCCGCACGAGTTCTCCGGCGGCCAGCGGCAGCGGATCGGCATCGCTCGGGCCTTGGCGCTGAACCCGAAATTCGTGGTTTGCGACGAGCCGGTCTCGGCACTCGACGTGTCGGTGCAGGCGCAGGTGCTCAATCTGATGATTCGCCTGCAACGCGAGTTCGATCTGACCTATCTGTTCATCGCCCACGACCTCGCGGTGGTGCGGCAGATCTCGACCCGTGTCGCCGTCATGTATCTGGGCCGGATCGTCGAGATCGCGCCGCGCCACGCGCTCTACGACGACCCGCTGCACCCCTACACCCAGGCGCTGCTCGCTTCGGTGCCGGTGGTCCGTGCCGGGCAGCGGCGCCGGACACCGCCGCTCGCGGGCGACGTGCCGAGCCCGGTCGATCCGCCGCCGGGCTGCCATTTCCACACCCGCTGCCCGCTGGCGTTCGACCGTTGCCGTGCGGAGACGCCACCCTTGCGGGAGGTCGCGGCGGCCGGTCACCGCGTCGCCTGCCACCTCGTCACCCCCACCGAGCAGCGCACCCGCAGCACACGCGCCGCACCGAGGACGCCATGACCGATGCCATCCGCGTGCACGTCGAGAACGATCCGGACCAGGCCCCGGCCCTGCGGACCGAGCCGGCCAACCTGGCCGCTGCCTTCGCCGCCAGGCCGGACCTGTTGGCGCGGCTCGAGGTGACCTACAACGACGACGCCGACCGGTTCGAGACCGTGGCCGGCGATGCGGAGATCCTGTTCACCGCGCGCAAGCCGAAGTCGCTCGCGACGCTCGACCGCTTGCGGTGGGTGCAGAGCATCTCCGCCGGCATCGAGGCCCTGTTGCCGCTGCTGCCGCCGGGCGTGGTGCTGACCAACGCGAGCGGCGTGCACGCCGCCAAGGGCGCCGAGTTCGTGCTCACCGCCGCCTTGATGCTCAACTACGACATCCCGCGGCTCGTCGGCGAGCAGGGGGCGCGGCGGTGGTCGCCGGTCTACGGCGGTACGATTGCCGGCCGCACGGCGATGCTGCTCGGCGTCGGCGCCATCGGCGCGGCCGCGGCGCGCGCGCTTCAGGGGGTCGGCATGCGCACCGTGGGCGTCACGCGGAAGGGCGGTCTGCGTCCCGGTCTCGACCGTTCGATCACCTTCGACGACCTCGACGCCCACCTGCCCACGGTCGACCTGCTGGTGTCCTCGTTGCCGCTGACGCCTGCCACCGAAGGGCTGATCGATCGCCGTCGGCTCGATCTCCTGCCGCCGCACGCGGGCGTCGTCGTGGTTGGCCGCGCCGCGGTGTTCGACTACGCGGCCCTGGCCGACAAGCTCGAGGCGGGCACCCTCGGCGGTGCCGTGCTCGACGTGTTCCCGCTGGAACCGCTGCCGGCCGACCATCGCCTCTGGTCCACGCCGCGGCTGGTGATCACGCCCCATTGCAGCCTCGACGACCACACCGGCTACATCGCGCACTGCCTCGCCATCTTTGCCGACAACCTCACCCGCTACGTCGCCGGCGAGCCACTGCGCAATCGCGTCGACACCACGCTCGGCTACTGAGCGGCGATGGACGCCTTCGGACGTTCGGCCCTCACCGTGGCTTGATGGCGATAGAAGCCGAGGACGGGTGTCGCGCCGACGCGCGCGAGCGAGTCCATCAGCGGCGCCAGCCGATCGCCCACGCGGCTCCGGAACGGCGCCTCGTCGGCCCAGCCTTCGACGAGCAGGGTATGGCTCGGGGTTTCGTTGGTCGTGCCGCGGGCGCGCTGCTCGGCGTTGACGAAGCCGCTGGCCTCGAGGTCGGCGGCGAGCAGGTGGACTGCGGCGATGCCCGGCTCCGTCGCCAGGGGCCGGACCAGCTCGGCGAGCGGTCGTGCGGCAGCCGTCTCGTCGAACTGGACGCGCAAGGTGGCGACGATGCCACCCTCCGCATTGCCGGCACTCGCAACCACGGCGCAGAGCGAGCGGGCGACGTGGCGGAAGTGCACGACGCTCTCGAGCGTCCAGGGCGACGGGTTGGCCAGCCGCTCGTGATAGGCGGCACTGGTAACGACCGTTGGACCCGCGGTCTCGTAAAGGTTGAAGAACTCGCGGTCGGCCTCGATCGCAACGAAACGGCGGCCGACCACGAAGCCCGGGATGCCCACCCGCTCCGGCATGTGCTCCTGGCCGTGCCAGGCGTAGAAGTTCTCGCGTCCCTCCGGGGCGATGTCGTGCCAGATGGCGATCGCACCGTGGCCGTGCTTGCTCATGCTCGCTCCAATCCGGCCTTTTCGCACAGCTTGGCGATGGCCCGTCGCTCGTGATCGTCGATACCGAGCTGCGGCTCGCGGCACGCGGCGTCGGGCAAGAGACCCTGCCAGCGCAGCACCGCCTTCATGCGCGGCCGGAAATCGCGGATCGGCGGTCGCCAGCAGAACCGGGCGAGCGGACCGATCCGTTGCCAGACGGCGCGGCCGGCGGAGAGGTCGCCCGCGCGCACGGCACGATCCATGGCGACGAGGTCGGCCGTGGCGGTCCCGGCGAGCCCCATCAGGGCACCGGTGCAGCCCATCACCATCGCCTCGAAGACGAAGGTATCGCTGCCGGTGAGCACCCCGATCGGCCGTTCCAGTGCCGCGGCCGCCTCGATGGTCGCCTGCGTCTGGGCGACGTCGAAGGACGACTCCTTGATCGCCACGAGTTCGGGGATCTCGGCCACGCGGGCCAGGATGTCCGGCGTGTAGTCGGGGCCCCAGCCCTTGGGGAACTGAAAGCAAACGATGGGGAGACCGGCGGCCTCGGCGATCGCCGCGTGGAAGCGGTAGAGCATCGCCGCCGGGACGGGCGCGCCGCTGAAGGTGGGCAACGGCGGGAACACGGCAAGCCCCTCGGCCCCAGCCTCGCGCAGCCGTTCCGCCTTCCGCCGCGCGGCCTTGGTCGAGCCCGCCACCAGCCCCGAGACCAGCGGCAGGCGGCCGGCGATCGTGCGGCGGCAGACGCGCAGCACCTCGATCTGCTCGTCCTCGTCGAGGGCGATCACCTCCGAGGCGTCCATGTTCATGGCGATCGCCGTCGGTGCCTGGCCAGCGAGCCAGTCGACGTAGCGCTCCAGCGCCCGCCAGTCGATCTCGCCGTCCTCGTGCATCGGCAGGAAGGGAGCGGCGATCACCCCCTCGAACGGTCTCTTCAGCAAGCGTTTCTCCTCGCTCAGTAGCGGATGACGCCGCGCCGCATGAAGGTCTCGGTGATGGCGTCGCAATAGGCCTGGAAGGCGGCACCCGTCACCACCGCTTTGTCGCGCGGGCGCGGCAGGTCGATGTCGACGATGCGGTCGATCCGGCCCGGCCGGGGCGTCATCACCACCACCCGGTCGGCGAGGGCGACGGCTTCGGCGATGCCGTGGGTGACGAACAACGTCGTGTGCCGCCGCTCCAGCCACAGCTTCTCGAGGTCGATGCGCATCTGCTCGCGGGTGAGGGCATCGAGCGCGCCGAACGGCTCGTCCATCATCAACAGCGGCGGGTCGTGGATGAACGAACGCACGATGGCCGCGCGCTGGCGCATGCCGCCCGAGAGTTCGCGCGGCATGCGGTCGGCGAAGTCGCCGAGCCCGACCTTGTGCAGCAACTCCTTCGCGGTCGACAGGTAGCGGCGCCGGTCGAGCCCCCGGAGCTCGATCTGGATCAGCACGTTGTCGAGCACGTTGCGCCAGTCCAGGAGCACCGGATTCTGAAAGACGATGCCGAGTTCGGTGTGCGGTGCCGTCACCTCGCGGCCGTCGATCGCCACCCCGCCCGCGGTACGCGGCAGCAGGCCTGCCACGATGCGCAGGAGCGTGCTCTTGCCGCAGCCGGAGGGGCCGACGATGGCCAGGAACTCGCCGGCGCCGATCTCCAGACTCACCTCCTCGAGCGCGTGGGTGGTCTGGGCACCGCGTCGGAAGACGTGGCTGACGCCATCGATGCGGATCGGCGAACCGGCGGCTGCGGCGGCGGGCGCATCGCCCGCCGCCGGCACCAGGGAGAGCGCCTTCACTCCGGCACGAACGCGTTGGTGTGGAAGGCGGTCCAATCCTGGTCGGTCTCCAGGCCCCGATAGTCGCGCAGCAGTTGGAGCGTGCGCGTCCAGTCCTCCTCGGCGCCGTAGCCGATGCGGTCGGGCGAGGCGTCCGAGCGGAGCAACTCGATGTCGACGATCAACTGGTCGAACGTCGACTGGGCGTTGAGATCGGGCTTCGCCCTGAGGCCCGCCTCGACTGCGGCCTCGGGGTTCTCGATCGCCGCTTCCCACGACCGCACGGACGCACGCACGAAGCGCTCGACGAGGTCCGGGTTGCGCTCGACGAGGTCGGTGCGCGTGAGGATCGTCATGCCGACGATGTTGGCGCCGTGGTCGGCGTAGCGGAGCGCGTGCGGCTCGAAGCCCTGATACTTGATCAGGAAGTACTGGTCGTCGGCGCCGCCGAGAAGCGCGTCGGCGCGGCGTTCGAGCACCGTGACCACCTTGGCCGCCGGGTCGACCTGGACGAAGTTGATGGTCGACATGTCGAGGTCGTTGGCCTTGCCCACCGCTTCCAGCAGTTGGGCAAGCGGATCGCCGGGCGAGACGGCGACCGTCTTGCCCTCCAGATCCTTGGGCTCGCGAATACCGGTTTCGGCGAGCGAGACGACCGAGAAGCCGGTCGAGTTCAAGAGCGACATGACGGACACGATCGGCGCGCCCTGGGCCGCGAGGCCAATGACGCTCGAGCTGTCGGCCATGCCGAAGGTGTCGGAACCGGCCGCCACCACCTGCACCGTGTTGGCCGAGCCCCGGCCCTCGTTGATGGTGAGGTCGATTCCTTCCTCGGCAAAGTAACCCTGATCAAGGCCGTAGTAGAAGGGGACGTGCAGCCCGCCGAGATACCAGTTGAGCCGTAGCGAGACGGCATCGTTGGCGGCGGCGGGCGAGGCGGCGAAGGCGAGGATGACGCCGAGCGCCGTCGAGGCGACGATTTTGGGCAACATGGTGGCTACCTCCCTGGTGATTGTCGTAGGTGCTCAGGCTCCGGTGACGCCCGCCGGCCGCTGCGACACGTGCCAGGGGATGACGAGGCGCTCCAGGAACTCGACGACGTAGTAGACGGCAAGACCGATCAGACTGAGGACGATGATGATCGCGAAGACCATCGGCGTTTGGAACTGGCCGTTGTATTGGAGGAGCAGATAGCCGAGGCCGCGGTCGGCGGCGACGAACTCGGCGACCACCGCTGCCGTGGCGGCCAGGGCCGCCCCCACCTTCAGTCCGGTGAAGATGTCGGGGAGCGCCTGGGGCAACTCGATCTTCAAGAACATCTTCCACGGCGCGGCCCCGGTGGTGCGGGCGAAGTCGCGGATCTCGGGGTCGACCGACTTGAAGCCGGCGACGCTCGCCACGACGATCGGAAAGAAGCAGAGCAAGAAGACGATCAGCAGCTTGGGCGCGTAGCCGAAGCCGAGCCAGATGATGAACAAGGGCGCGATCGCGATCTTCGGCACGATCTGCAAGAAGACGATCACCGGGTAGACGGCGTCCTCGACGAAGCGCGACTTGGCGACCGCGACGGCAAGGGGCACGCTCACCGCCACCGCCAGGAGGTAGCCGCCGACGATCGCCTGGGTGGTGACGATGGCGCCGTTGAGGACGATCTCCCAGCGCTGCAGGAAATTGACCCAGATGGTCGAGGGGGGCGGTAGCAGATAGGCGCGGATGCCGGCCAGCTCGACGCCGAACTCCCACACCACCAGCAACAGCGCGAAGACGAGGAGGGGGCCGAGCCGCCTGCGCAGCCAAGCGCCGTCGCCGGCGGCAGCACCTGCCCGCAGCGCGCCGGGCTCACTCGCCATCGACCGGCTCCCGCTCCAGGTCCATGGTGCCGTAGGCGGCCGGCAGGTTGATCTCGATGAGTTCCAGGTCGTCGGAGCGGGCGACGACGTTGTGGGCGACGCCCCCCGGCTGGGAGAGGCAGCCGCCCGCCTCGACGGTCACGGGCTCGGCCACGCCGGCGAAGCGGAAGGTGATCCAGCCCCGGAGCACGAACACGAAATGGCCGGTCATGTCGTGCCAGTGCCAGCCCGTTTCCTTGGGGAAGGGGCCGATGGCGCGGATGTGCTTGGCGCCGATCCGCCCGTCGGTGGCCGCAGCGAGGCCGAGGTCGCGGTACTCCACGTCCGCCCGCGGCCCGTCGCGGGTGAAGGCCGCATCGCTCAGGGCCGCCAGGGCGAGGGCGCTCTTGGCCTCAGCGAGCGGCAGCGGTCCGGGATAGTGCGGTGCGGTCGGCGTCGCCATCTCTCGATCCTCCCCGTCCTGCCCGGTGACGCCGGGTCGTGTCGGTTGCCGGCCGCGGTGCCAGCGAGCCGCGCAGCGGCCAGAGGCCGCTCAGTTCCTCGGCGGCGGCGCGCAACAGCGCCACGAGGTCCGCCCGGCGCGCCTCGCCGAAGCGGCCGATCGGACCGGCCACGCTGAGCGTGCCCGCGGGCGGTGCATCGGCGGCGGCGGATGCCCGCACCACGACGGCGAGGGCCGCCGTTCCCGGCTCGCCCTCGTCGAGCGCGATGCCGAAGCCCTGCGCGCGGGTCCGCGTCAGTTCCTCGCGGAAGCGAGCGACGTCGCGGATCACGCGCGGCCCGAAATGATCGGGTGTCCTAAAGCCGGTCGCCTCGACGATGGCGAGCGCCTCCGCCTCCGCCAACGTCGCGAGCCAAGCCTTGCCGGTGGCGGTAGCGTGCAGCACCACGTGGGTGCCGGTGTCCGGGTCGTAGCGCAGTCCATGCTGGGCGCCCTGCGCCTTGGCGACCCAGACGAGGCCCCGGTCCTCCACCACCGCGAGGCGGGCCAACTCGCCGGAGGCCGCGGCCAAGCCGTCGAGGATCGGCTGGGCGACGTCGCCCACGCCGGTGCCGGCCATGAAGCGAGCCCCCAGAAGGGCCAGCTTGAGGCTCAACTCGTAGCGTTCGGTTACCGGGTGCCGACGGACGTAGCCGCAGTCGACGAGCAGTGCCAAAAGCCGATGCGCGATGCTCTTCGGCATGGCCAGCCGTTGGCCGATCTCGCCGAGCGCCGCTCCGTCGGGGTGCTCGGCGAGCAGCTCGAGAATGGCAAGGGTTCGCCGGGTGGCCGACTGGCTCAACGCTGCTTCCACGAATGCGGAACGTCGTTCGAGTTTTGCGCGCCGCTGCGCGCAAGTCAATGCTTGGCGGCGACGGGGCGGCCGTAGCCGAGCGCGTCACCCCTTCGATATCGGGCGTTCGGTCGAGCTGCCCGATCCTCGCTACGGTCAGTCCGGTGCAGTGGCCTCGCTGTTCAACCGGCCTGCGAGGCGAGGCGGGCGGCGGCCCGCTCGACGGCAGTGCGTCGCTCGGCCAACATCGACCGGGCGAGGTCGGCGAAGGCCTCAACGACTGCGGCGGGCGCGGTTGCAGGCGATCCGGCGGGAAAGGGCGGTGCCGGATCGTACTCCATGTAGAGCTGGATTCGCTGTGCGGTGCCCGGATCCGTGAGCTGGGCTGCGAGCGCGAGGCCGAAATCGATGCCGGCGGTAACGCCGCCGCCGGTGACCCGGTTCCGGTCGACGCAGACCCGCACCGATTGGGCTTCGGCGCCGAACGCCTCGAGAAATTCCTGCGACGCCCAGTGCGTGCTGGCACGGTAGCCGTCGAGGAGGCCGGCGGCACCGAGCACGAGGGCCCCCGTACACACCGATGTCACGTAGCGCGCACCGGCCGCCTGCCGACGGAGAAAATCGAGGACGGCGTCGTCGCCGAGGAGCGCGTTCACGCCGGGACCGCCGGGCACGCAGATGACGTCCAGCGGCGGGCAGGCGCCGAGCGTGGTGGTGGGGACGAGGCGGAGGCCGACGTCGCTGGTGACCGGCTCCACGTCCTTCCAAACGAGGTGGACGTCGGTATCGGGGAGGCGGGCGAAGACCTCGAATGGACCGGTGAGGTCGAGTTGGGTCAGCCGTGGGAACAGGAGCAAGCCGATCTGGAGGCGTGTCGTGGTCATGGCGAACCTTTCATGGCCGCTCCCTGGCGGGTGCGGCAGGGCGGCGGCGTGGGCAACTCGCCATTGAGGAACGGCTGGTCGTTGCGAATGAGGTCGGTCAAGAACCGCTCGACCTCGCCGACGCGGCCGATGTGGCTGAGCTCCTCGTGGACCGAGAGCCAGAAGTCCCGCTTCACCACGGCGCCGGCGCCGAGGACCGGCAACAGACGGTCATCGCGGGCGGCGACGAAGGAGGGGAGCATGGCGATGCCTTGGCCGGCCAGGGCGGCGTGGTACTGGGCCACGAGGCTGCTGGAGCGGAAGACGACGCGCGGCCGGCGGACGATGTCGGAGAGCCAGCGGACCGCCGAGATCTGAACGAGGTCGCCGATGTAGTCGACGAAGTCGTGCGCCTCGAGGTCGGCCAAGCCGGCGGGCGTGCCCCGTTGCGCCAGATATGCCGGGGAGGCGTAGAGCCTGAGGGCGAACTCGCCGATCTTCTTGCAACAGAGGCGGTGGCCGTTCGGCCGCGGAAAGCTGATGAGGATGTCGGCCTCCCGCTTGGAGAGATTGATCCAGTTGGAGGCGGTGACCAGTTCCACCGTGATTTCGGGGTGAGTGCGGTTGAAGTCGACGAACCTGCCGGCGAGGTAGAGGCTACCCAGGGCTTCCATGGTGCCGACGCGCACGGTGCCCGACAGGCTCTTGCCACCGCCACCGAACGTATCGCCGATGGAACGGGCGCGGGTTTCCATGGCCTCGGCATGGACCAGGAGCTGCTGCCCGGCATCGGTGAGGACGAAGCCGCTCTTGTCGCGGCGGAACAACTTGCAATTCAGCTTGGCCTCGAGCTCGCGGACGCGACGACCGACGGTGGTGGCGTCGGTGCGCAAGCGCTTGGCCGCAGCAGCAAGTTGGCGATGCCGCGCAACTTCCAAAAAGTAGGTGACGTCGTTCCAATTGAACAAGGACGCTACCGTCACGTGAAGGGGCGCGGACGCGCGCGTTGGAGCGTCCAGTTAGCCGCAAACCGCGCCGAACCAAAGATGGCGCGGCACGGACCGGACAGCGCCACCGGCGGCGACACCCGCCGGAACCTCAGGCGAGCGCTCGATCCGGCTCGGCCGATCGTTCGCCGGCCTGCACGTGCCGCTCGATCTCGCTCAGCGAATAGCGCCGCACCGGGCCTTCGCCCTGACCCTCCAGAGCCAGGGGCTCGGTTCGTCGTGCGTCCATCGACAGATGGAAGATGTCGAAGCGATTGTAGTAGCCGACGACATCGTGGAACTGCTTGGGCTCGACGCAGAGGGCCAGATCGAGATCGGCATAGAGGAGGCCTTCCTCGCCACTGCAGGTGTCGCCGACCAGTTCCGCATTCGGGCCGAGGATCATCGACATCCCGGCCGGTGTGTCCTGCAGAATGCGGAGTGCGGTGGCGCCGAGCGGGGCCAGGGCATCCAGCGTGGTGGCGTCGAGGTGGGCTGCCGAGACGATGTTGAACACCTTGGCCTCGAAGGCGTGGGCGCCGGCACGGACGCGGATCGCCTGCGCCAAGTCGTAGCGGCCGGCCTCGCTCGGCTCGCGGGTCGGCCACGTCGGGGGATAGGTGGAGAGGTGCACCTGCTCCCCCTGAGCCATCAGAGCGAAACGAGCGAGCGGGTTGGTGTTCTCGCCGCAGATCAGCATGCCGATGCGGCCGATCTCCGTATTCGTGACCCTGAGACCAGCCGCGTCGCCGTTGGCCCAGATCAGCTTCTCGAAGAACGTCGGGACGAGTTTGCGATGGACGTTCAAGAGCGCGCCGTCGGAGCCGATCAAGAGGTTCGTGTTCCAAAGGCAGCCGACGCTGGTGTCGGTCGCCTCGCTGATACCGATCGAGACATGGACGCCGTGCCGGCGGGCGGCGAGGCAGAGCCTGAGCACCTCGGGGCCCGGCACCTTGATGGAGTGCTGCGCCAAGCGACGGAAGAGGTCGTGCCCCCGGATCGGCGCCTGGAGTGCTGCCCACAAGGGGAAGCCGGGGACGAAGGATTCCGGGAAGGTCACCAGACGGGCGCCGTTGCCGGCCGCCTCGGCGATCAACGCGCAGGCCTTGTCGACGGTTCGGTCGGCGTCGAGGAATACCGGGGCGACGTGCGCCGCACAGGCGCGGAAACGAGGATAATGTTGCATCGTCGGGTCCGATCGGCCGCCCGCCGGCGGCGCTTGGCCAGGCGGGCGGCAGCACGCGGCTAGAGCTGATAGGTGCGGAAGTCGAAGCGCGGCGGCAGGGCGGTCGCGATCTCCTCCTTCGGGACTCGCTTGATCAGCTCGAATTTTCCGTCGCGGACCTGGCTGATATAGTTGTCGAGGATACCGCTGTGGTCTTCGGCGCGCAGGTACTTGTCGCCCTGCGCGAAGGCGAGCGAGTTCGGCATCTCGGCCCCCTCGAGGTATTCGATGACCGCTTGGTCGTCCTTCTTTGCGGTCCAGCCCGTGGCCTCGATCGCGGCTTTGAGGAGGAAGAGGTTTTCCCACGGTTGCCAAGCGTGGCTCTTCGCCATGACGCGGTCGGAGGTCAACTCCCGGGCGTGCACGTCGTCGATCTCCATGATCTGATTGAACTCGCGATGGTACTCGTCGTCCTTGCTCGCCAGCGGCCGTGGGAAGTTCTCGAGGAAGTAGACACCCTCGGCGGCACCGTCGATATCGTCCGGTGCGATCGCCTCGATGGTACCGGAAACCGAGTACATCTTCATCCGATCGCCGATGCCCATCGCCTTGGCCTGGGTGTAGAAGGCGACGGACAGGGCACCGAAGAACACCGAGAACAGCACTTCGGTCTGCGCCGGGATCCTGGCGAGGTACGGGACGAGGTCGCGGGCGTCGAGCGGCACCGAGATGGGGTCGTTGACGGTGCCCCCGAGCGCCTCGATGACGCGTTTGTGCTCCTGGTGATGGCTGTGCCCCCAGGCGTAGTCGGGGAAGATCATGGTCCAGTTCTTGCCGAGGTTCTCGAACGCCCAGGGAGCGCCGGCGCCGGACAGGGTGTAGGTGTCGTTGCCCGTCCGAAACGAGTAGCGCGTGCCCTGCGAACCCGTGGCCTCGGTCGCCTCGCCGGTGGAGAAGTAGATCGTCTTGAGTTCCGTCGCGACGGGGATCGAGGCGAGCATGATGCCCGAGTGCACGGAGCCGGTGACGAACTCGGCGCGCTGCCGCTGGATCAACGCCCTCAGCTTGCGGGCGCCGGCTGCCGGATTCGATTCCGTATCCTCCGTCACCAGTCGCAACTCGCGCCCTGCGATGCCGCCCGATTGGTTGATGATCTCCGCCGCCTTGCGCGCGGCCTTGTCGTGCCAGTAGCCCCACGAGGAGAACCCGCCGGTCAACTCCGCGTGGTGGCCGATGACGATCGGGCCCGACGCCTTCGCGACCATGTCGCGGCCGAGGTTGAGGTAGGCGGCGCCGAAGGCGCCACCGGCCAAGGCGGTCTCCAGAAAGCTGCGACGGGTAGGCCTCGAGCGCATGTGGGTGTTCCTCTCGTGGCGAGTTGCAGGCGATTGACGGGGCGTCAGCCGGTCTCCAGGGCGAGGCCCAGATAGCGGTGGACGATCTCGGGTTGGGCGCGCAGGTCCGCCGACGTGCCCACGTAGGCGATGCGGCCCTTTTCCATCAGATAGGTCCGCTGACAGATGCGCAGCGCCGTCTTGACGTTCTGCTCCACCAGCAGGATCGAGACGCCGCCGCGGTTGATCGACTGGATCGTCTTGCGGATGTCGGCGACCAGGATCGGCATGATCCCTTCGGTGGGCTCGTCGAGGATGATCAGCTTCGGCGCCATCATCAGACAGCGGGCAATGGCCAGCATCTGTTGCTCGCCGCCGGAAAGCGTACCGCCGGCTTGGTCGATCCGCTCGCGCAGCCGGGGAAAGCGCGCGAACACCTCGTCCACGAGGTTGGGGTCTGGCCGTCCGGTCAGGCCGAGGAAGAGATTCTCCCGAACCGAGAGCAACGGAAAGATCCCGCGCCCCTGCGGCACGTAGCCGATGCCCAGCGACGCCAAGCGGTGCGCCGGTGTCCGGGTGACGTCCCGGCCTTCGAACAGGATGCGGCCCGCCGAGCGCGGCATCAGGCCGAGGGTGGCCCGCAGGGTGGTCGTCTTGCCAACACCGTTACGGCCGAGCAGGCTGACCGCCTCGCCCGCGCCGACGGCGAGATTCACGCCCTGGAGGACGTGGATCTTGCCGTAATGCGCATGCAGATCGACGATCTCCAGGACGGGAGCGCGCTCGGCCATGTTCCCGGTTCCTTCAACCATGGGCGAGGCGAATCGGCGGCGCCTCGTCGTCCGCCTCGTCGTCGTCGAAGCCAAGATAGGCCTCGCGCACCGCCTGGTGGTCGGCGATCTCGGCGGGCGTGCCCTGGGCGAGGACGCGGCCCTGGGCCATCACCGTGATGTCGTCCGCGGCATCGAACACCACCTCCATGTCGTGCTCGATCAGGATCACGTTCACGACCTTCGAGAGTTCGACGATCTTGGCGACCGTCCGCTGGGTCTCCGTCGGGCTCATGCCGCAGATCGGCTCGTCGAGGAGAAGCAGTTCGGGGTCGCTGGCGAGCGCCATGCCGATCTCGAGCAGTGCGACGTCGCCATAGGAGAGCGTGTTGGCAGGACGACGCCGGAACTCGGCCAGACCCACCTCCTCGACGATGCGCTCGACCTTGGCGGCCGTTTCCTTGAACGTGGCCGCCGGCTTCAACGGGTGCCAGGTCCCCGTTTTCGCCTGAGCGGCCATCCACACGTTCTCCTCGACCGACAGGGCGTTGAAGACCGACTTGATCTGAAGGGTGCGGGCGATCCCGAGTCGAGCGATGCGATGCGGCTTCAGCCCCGTGATGTCGCGGCCTTGGAAGAGGATTCGCCCGGCGGAGGGCTTCAGTCGGCCGCAAATCAGGTTGAAGAAGGTGGTCTTGCCGGCGCCGTTCGGGCCGATGATGGCATGGAGCCGACCGGTCCGGGCAAGGCTGAAGGAGACGCCATCGACCGCGGCCAAGCCGCCGAAGCGCTTGACGAGATGGATCGTCTCCAGCGCCGCTACCGGATCGCCGCTCATCGCCGCGTCTCCGCCACCGGTACGGTCTCGCTCGCGCTGACCTTGGTGGCGGGCTCCGGGCGGTCGAGACCGGCCACGGCGCGTGCCACGAGATCGGAATAAAGGCCGACGATACCCCGTGGCGCGAAGATCACCGTCAGTATCGTGATCGCCCCCACCAACAGCAGATAGTGATCCCAGTAGAGAGAGAGTTCCTCGCGAACGAGGATCAAGGCGCCAGCCCCGACCAGCGGCCCGAGCAGCGTGCCGGAACCGCCGACGATCGCCCAGACCACGGCTTCGCCGGAAACATGGTAGAACATGTAGGAGGCCGAGGCGTAGCGGCCGAAGAGCGCGAAGAGCGCCCCGGCCACCCCGGCGAAGAAGCCGGCGACCACGAAAGAAGCGAGCCTCAGCGCATAGACGTTGATGCCGATCAGCTCGGCCCGTACGGCGTTCTCGCGAATCGCAACCAGGGCGCGGCCGAAGGGACTCGCCAACAGGCGAGCCTTGAGCAGAAAGCAGCCGCCGACCACCGAAAGGATGAACAGGTACTGCACCGTCGGATCGGTGAGGTCGACCCGGTGATCGCCCCAGACGAACATCGGCGGCAAGGTGAAGGCGAGCCCGTCGTCGCCGCCCGTCAGCGGCTTCATCGTCAGGGCCAGGAAATAGAAGATCAGCGAGAACACGACGGTGATGATGGCGAAGTAGTGCCATGTGAGGCGGACCGCCAACGCCCCGGCGACCCCGGCCATCAGGACGGCGACGACGACACCGAAACCGAAGGCCGGCCAAAAGCCCAGGCCGAGCTTGTCGATGCCGATGGCCACGCCGTACATCCCGACGCCGAAGTAAAGTGCCTGACCGAACGACAGGAGCCCCGTGTAGCCGAACAGGAGGTTCACGCTCGCGGCGAGCAGCGCCCAGATCATGATCTCTGCGGTGATCCCGACCCAGAACTCGCTGGTAACGAGGGGGAGGAGCCAAGGGGCCGTCACGAAGAACAGCACCAGGATGGCGCCCACCGTGCGGTCGATTCGGCGGGCGGCGCGGGCCGCGGGGCTCACGACGTGGCTCCGGCGAAGAGGCCCTGCGGACGCAGCAGCAGGACCGCGCTCATCAGGCACAAGGACGCGATGCGCGCGGTCACGGGGTCCGCGAAGGCGGTGATGATACCCTCCATGAAGGCCAAGAGCACCGCAGCCGCAGCCGTCCCCTGTAGATTGCCGAGACCACCGATGATCACCGCCATGAAGCAGAACGGCAGTATATCCACGCCCGTACGGAAGTCGACGGTGGTAATCGGCGCTGCCACCACCCCGCCCAGGGCCGCCAGTGCAAAACCGGTCGCGAAGGTGATGGTATAGACGCGGTCGGTCGGAATGCCGAGCGCGGTGGCGGTTTCCTTGTCATGACGCACGGCCCGCATCCAGGTGCCCATCTTGGTCCGGTGCAGGAACGAGAAGAAGCCGAGGATGCAGGCGGCGGAGATCAAGGCCGCGACGATGCGGTAGACATCGTACTCGATCCCGAACAGCGGAATGGTCTCGGTCACCGGCGGCAACAGGCGCTTGGGGGCTGGGCCAAAGGTCGCCCGCACGCTTTCCTGCAGCATGATCGAGAGCCCGAACGTCGCGACGATCGACAACGCCGCCGCACCGCCGATCGGCACGATCACCACGCGTTGGATCAGTGCACCCAGGATCAGACCCAGAACTGGGACGATGGCGAAGGCCAGCCAGAAGTTGCCCGTCCAACTCACGATGAACCAAGCCATTACGGTGCCGACCATGAAGAAGTCGCCGTGCGCGAGGTTCACGATGTCCAACAAACCAAAGATGATCGAAAGGCCAAGCGCGATGAGCGCGATGATCAATCCCCAGATCAGGCCGTTGATGCCGAGCGCGAAGACGAGCTCCATACCGACTCCAGCAAGACGCCGATTGACGACGGCCACACATGACATTTCGCTTACAAAGCCGGCACCGACGCATGTCAACGAAGAAGTTCGCACGCAAAAACTGCAGAAATGCAGCTTCTGAGGTTCGGTTCCGAGCGTTGCAGACCGCGCAGATCGGCGATGGACGCGCTATCGGGCCGGTGCTCGCGGCCATGCGCCCGTTTCTGGGCTACCGGCCTTGCCGCATCGCCGCCTCGAGGAACGCGACCTCGTGTGCGGCGATCCATGATTCGTCGGCTCGGCTCAGATCGACGAGCGGCGTAACCTCGTCGAGGGCGTCGGCCTCGTACGTCTCGACCCAGCCGCGACCGCCGCCGGGTCGTCCGTCTTCGCCAGCCCGGGCAGCGTCTCAGCCGTCAGGAGCCGCGGCGCGACCCGGCGCTCGAGCCGCGACGCGGGGGGTGCGGCGTCTTGCCATGGCTTCCATCCTTCGACCGCCCGGCTACCCGGTCACTTCCAACCCGTCCCATCGTCCGGCACCACTCCACGACCGGGGCGTCGTTGCTGGCCGATCGAGATGCAAGGACCATCGCGGTTCTTCCGGACAGCGAGAAAGCGGCGTGAACCTGCAATCGATGACTCGCGCTCAGTCCGAGCGTTCGGGAGGGCGGTGGCTCCACGGCTTGATCCCGCAGCGCCAAGCCGAGCGGCCGATCAAGTGGGCGCCGATGGGGGCCGTCAGGACGATGAAGGCGAAGATGGCGAGCCCCTTGCCGACGACGCTCGCCTCGCCGCCGACCAGGACCAGCGAGAGCACGATCAGGCCGACGCCGAGGGTGCCGGCCTTGGTCGAGGCGTGCATGCGGATGTAGACGTCCGGCATGCGGAGGAGACCGAGTGCGGCGGCGAAGGCGAGAAAGCCGCCCAGCATCAGCAGGACGGCCGCGACGGCCTCGATGACCATGGTCATGGGCTCGCATCCTCCTTGCTCTGCGGCGAGCGGTCGATGAAGCGGGCGAAGGCGATGGTGGCGAGGAACGCCACCAGTGCCAGGGCCACCGCCGCATCGAGATAGGCGTTCACGCCGCTCGCGAGGGCGAAGAGGGTGAGGAACGCCACCAGCAGCATGGCGAGCAGGTCGAGCGCCACGACGCGGTCGGGCAGCGTCGGGCCGCGGATCAGGCGGATCGTCGCGAGGACGAGGGCGGCGATGATGAACAGGGCCGCGATGTCCATCGCGAGGCCCATGATCCAGGACAGGTCGTGGCGGTGCTCCATGATCATCGCAGCGCCTCGATCACGCGCCGTTCCATGCCGCGCTTCAGGTCGCGGATGGTCTCTTCCGGGTCGTCGACGAACATGGCGTGGATCAGCAGGTAGCGCCGCTCGGGATCGACGTCGACGGTGAGCGTGCCGGGGGTCAGGGAAATGAGGTTCCCCGTCAGCATGATCTCGATGTCCTCGGTCGCGTCCAGTGGCATGCGGATCATCTGCGGCCGCGAGCGCATGCTGGGCGTGAGGATTTCCCACACCACGGCGATGCTGGAGCGCGTCAAGTCGTACAGGAAGTAGGCGATCAGCCCGATCGTCGCGAAGGTCCGACGGAAGTAGTCGGTCGGCCCGAAGAGCTGGCGGGTGGCGTAGAGACTGACGAACCCGCCGGCATAGCCGAGCAGCAGGTTCGTGCCGTCGAAGCTGCCGGATACCGCGACCCAGCCGCCGGCGATCATCAGGTTGATGGCGAAGAGGTTCATGGGCGCTCTCCGAGCACGGCGCGCACGTACGCCTCGGGATCGACGAGTTGGGCGGCCGCCTCCGCCGCCACGTCGTAGAACGGTGCGGTGACGAGGCCGATCGCGACCGTGATGGCGGCCAGGAACACGATCGGCCCGACGAGCACGGCCATCTCGGTCCGCGTCAGCGTCAGCTTGGCGGCGCCGGCGGCGTCCGGGTGCGGCTTCCAGAACGCCTCGAGCCAGATCTTCGACATGGAGTAGATGGTGAGCAGGCCGACCAAGAGGGCGACGAACGCCACCGTGTAGGACTGCGCCTCCAGGCTCGCCTGGATGATGACGAGCTTGGCCCAGAACCCGGAGAGGGGCGGAATGCCCGCCAGCGACAGCGCCGGGATGAGGAACAGCACGGCGAGCCAGGGGGCGCGCTGCCAAAGCCCGCCGATCTGCGCAAGGTCTTCCGAGCCCGTCAGCCGCTTCACCACGCCCCCGACCAGGAACAGGTTCGCTTTCACCACGATGTGGTGGATGATGTAGAAGATGCCGCCGACCAGCGCCAACGGCGTGAACAGCGCCAAGCCCAGCACCATGTAGCCGATCTGGCTGATGATGTGGAACGACAGGATGCGGCGGATGTCGTTCTGCGCTGCGGCACCGAGCACGCCCGTCAGCATGGTGAGCGCCGAAACCGTGATCAACAGCCCTTGGATCTGCGGCATCTCGGTGTCGTAGATCAGCGTGAAGACGCGGATCAGCGCGTAGACGCCAACCTTGGTCAACAGCGCCGAGAACACCGACGACACGGTGACGGCAGGCGTGTGGTACGACGCCGGCAGCCAGAAGAAGACCGGAAACAGTGCCGCCTTCACGCCGAAGGCGAAGAGGAACATGGCGGCGGTGGTCAGGACGACGGTCTGGTTCTCCAGCCCGTGCACCGCTCCGCGCAGGTCCGCCATGTTGAGCGTGCCGGTCGCGCCGTAGAGCAGGCCCACGCCGGTGAGGAAGGCGATGGTCGAGATCAGGTTGAGGACGACGTACTTGATCGCCCCGTCGAGCTGCGCCTTGCGCCCGCCGAGGCCCAGGAGCCCGAACGAGGCGATGAGCATCACCTCGAACCAGACGTAGAGGTTGAAGATGTCGCCGGTGAGGAAGGCGCCGCAGACGCCGGCGAGCAGCGAGTGCAACAGCATGTGGTAGCCGATGCGCTCCTTCTCGGCGCCGATCTCGCCGAGGCCGTAGACGGTGGTCGCGACCGCGATGATGCCGGTGATCACCACCATCGAGGCGGCGAAGAGGTCGGCGACCAGCACGATGCCGAAGGGCGGGATCCAGCCGCCCATGGCGGCGGCGATCGGTCCTTGCTCCAGGACGGCCGCACCGAGGGCGAGGCTCGCGATCAGGAGCGCCACGGCACCGCCGACGCTGAGCCAGCGCTGCAGCCTCTGGTCGTGGCGCGCGAGGAAACAGGCGATTGCCGTCAGGAACGGGATGATCAGCGGGGCGGTCAAAAGCACGGCGGTCAGCCTTCGTCGGTACGCGGCTCGGCGACCCGCATCTCGTCACCCTCGACCGTGCCGAGGGCCTGAAAGGTGCGGTGGACGAGCACGAGGGCGAAGGCCAGAAGGCCGAAGCCGATCACGATGGCGGTGAGCACGAGGGCCTGCGGCAGCGCGTTGGCCACCGGCCCGTCGGGAGCGTAGGCGCCCTCGGCGATCAGCGACGGCGCCGCGTAGCTGAGTCGGCCGGCCGTGAAGATCACGAGGTTGGCGGCGTTCGACAGCAGCACCAGACCGAACAGGAAACGGACCATGTGTCCGCTGAGCATCAGGTACAGGCTGGCGGCGACCATCACGCCGATGAGGATGGCGAGGGCGGGTTCCACCGGCTCATTCCTCGATGTCGATGTGGTCGGGATGGGCGACGTCGTCCTCGAGCGCGAACAGGATGGTGAGGACGGAGCCGACGACGACGAGATAGACGCCGATGTCGAACAGCAGCACCGAGCCGATGGGCACCCCGGCGGTGCCACCGTCGGGCGATGGCCCGTAGAACGGCCACATGCCCTTGAGGAACGCGCCGTCCAGCACCTGACCCCAGATGCCGGCGAGGAGCGCTGCCCCGAGGCCGAGGATGGCGACGGTCGGCGGCTGCACGCGCAACGCACGGATCGCCGCCTTGACGCTCGTCGCCTTGGCGTAGAGGGCGAAGGCGGTGGCGCCCACCAAGCCACCGATGAAGCCGCCGCCGGGCTCGTTGTGGCCGCGCAGGAGGATGAACAGCGAGAAGGCGATCATCAACGGCGTGACGATGCGCGCCGCGGCGGTGAGGATGATCGAGTTCATCGGTTCTCCTCCGTCGGGGCAGGGCGTTCCGGCTTGATGCGCAAGAGGGCGAGGGCACCGATGGCCGCGATGACGACCACGGCGATCTCGCCGAAGGTGTCGAGTGCCCGGAAGTCGACCAGGATGACGTTGACGACGTTGCGCCCGAAGGCCGCGGGCGCGCTTTCGGCCTCGAAGTAGCTCGTGACGTACCGGTCCAGATCGGTTTCGAGCACGGCGAGGAGCGACACGGTCACGCCGGCGCCCATCACCGTGGCGATCGCCGCATGACCCCAGCGCGGGCCCTTCTCCCAGTGCGGCACGGCGGTACGCAGGCGCGGCAGCTTCAACAGCGCGACGACGACGATGACGACGAACAGGGTCTCCACCAGGAGCTGGGTCATGGCGACGTCGATGGCGCCGTAGAGCACGAAGAAGGCGGCGATGGCGATGCCGACCACGCCGAGGGCCACGATGGCGATCAGCCGCGAGCGCGTGACGGCAACCGCGATCGTGCCGAAGGCGATGAGGCCGAGGATGGTCCAGTCGATCAGCGGCAGCGCTTGCAGCGTCGGCATGCCGATGCCGCCGCCGAGGACGATCGCCGTCCACAAGAGGATCGCGAAGGTGAGCGTGGTCCAGTAGATGTAGCGCGTCACCTCGCCCGACTGGATCAGCCGGGTCTGCCAAGCTGCGACGTCCTTCAGGCACCTGAGGAGCCAGTCGTAGCCCCATTCCGCATCCCAGATGCCGCGCGCCTCGGCCCGCGCGAGCCCGGCGCGAATGCGTGGCAGACGGACGTAGATCAACGCACCTGCCGCCAACGTCAGCGCGCTCAACAAGAGCGGCAGGTTGAACCCGTGCCAGAGCGCCACGCTGACGTTCACCGGGGCGGCGTAGATCGCGGTCGCCGTCGGTGTCACGAGATAGACGTCGGCGAGGCTCGGCAGGAGGCCCAGGATCAGCCCGCCGAAGGCCAGCACCGCCGGGCCGATCCACATGCCGAGCGGCGGTTCGCCCGCCTTCTCCGACGCCTCGGTCGGCGGACCGACGAACGGCTTGAGCGCCACGGCGGCGGCGATGGCGACCATCATGGCGCTGGCTGAAAAGGCGAACGCTGCGACGAGCCACGGCACCACGGGTGCGCCGACCGCCGCCTCGTAGATCAACTCCTTGCCGATGAAGCCGAACAAAGGCGGCAGGCCCGCCATCGACAGGCCGGCAAGGGCGGCGATCAGCCAGGTCGCCCGCATTTTGGGGCCGAGGCCGCCCAAGAGGTCGACCTCGCGGGTACCGGCCTTCTTGTCGAGGATGCCGACGGTGAGGAAGAGGGCGGCCTTGTAGAAGGCGTGAACGACGAGGAACGCGGCGGCGGCGCCGATGGCATAGCTGTGCCCCGCACCGATCATCATGGTGAGCGCGCCCAGCGCCATCACCGTGGTGTAGGCCAGCGCCAGTTTCAGGTCGGTCTGGCGCAGCGACCACACCGAGGCGAGCACGGCCGTGACGCCGCCGAACAGGACGAGGGTCCAGAACCAGAGATCGGTGGCACCGAGCGTCGGGTTCAGCCGCGCCATCAGGTAGACGCCCGCCTTCACCATGGTGGCGGAGTGCAGGTAGGCGCTGACCGGGGTGGGGGCCGCCATCGCGTTCGGCAGCCAGAAATGGAACGGGAACTGCGCCGACTTGGTGAAGCAGCCGAGCAGGACCAAGACGAGGATGGCGACGTAGTAGCCGCTATCCAGGATGGCCTGGCGATGGGCGGCCATCTCGGAGGCCTCGAGCGTGCCGGTGACGATGCCCATCAAGAGGACGCCCGCGAGCAGGGCCAATCCGCCGGCGGCGGTCACCAGCAGCGCCTGCAGCGCCTTCGCCCGCGCATCCGCCTTCTCGTGGTCGAAGCCGACCAGGAGGAACGAGGTGACCGTGGTCAGCTCCCAGAAGACGAACATGACGACGAGGTTGTCGGCAACCACGAGGCCGAGCATCGACAGCTCGAACAGGACGAGCAGCGTCATCAACCGCCAGAGCCGGGGGTCGGTCTTGAAGTAGGCCGCGGTGTAGAGCAGCACCAAGGCACCGATGCCGGTGATCAGCAGGGCGAAGACGAGGGCGAGACCGTCGATCAGGAAGGATAGCTCGACCCCCATCCCCGGAATCCAGGGCCAGGCGTAGCGGATGACCTCACCGGCGCCGATGGCCGGCAGATAGGTTGCGAACCACGCGAAGACTGCGGCCGAGCCGACTGCGGGTGCGAGGCGCCAAACGGCTTCGGCGGCGCCGCTGGCAGCGGGTCGTTCGGACGAGGCGACGGCAGGCAAGGCTTGGTCTCCGGACGGGCGGGCACGTCGGGCGTCGGTCTTAGCACAAATCTCACGGCTGTCACTGACGCCTTCATGAACGAACCTGAACCTGAAGGCCGGCCCGGTCGCGCGG
>JBJHBG010000012.1:0-55569 GCA_050485385.1 Geminicoccaceae bacterium
GTCCGGCTCCGCACCTCGGGGATCACCTCGTTG
This sequence comes from Geminicoccaceae bacterium, assembly GCA_050485385.1. Taxonomy (GTDB): domain Bacteria; phylum Pseudomonadota; class Alphaproteobacteria; order Geminicoccales; family Geminicoccaceae; genus RECO01. The sequence continues at coordinate 34 of JBJHBG010000012.1, forward strand.
AGGTCAGCACCCTCGAGAGGCCTTACCACCTCCTCCAGGAGCGCGTCGAGTCCGCCGAGATCCACGATGAAGCCGGTGTCCGGATCGGGAGGACCCTCCACCGTCACTTCCAGCCCGTGGTCGGCGGGGCGGAGCGCCTCCGGACGGATGCCGAGGCGAAGATCGCCGTCGGCGGCATAGGGGAACACCGGGGCGGCGGTTCCCGCGACGACCAACCCGTCGGCGACCGAGGTCAGCGGCACGAGGTTCATCGGCGGGGTGCCGACGAAGCTGGCCGCGAAGGCGGTGGCGGGGTGGCGGTAGAGATCGGCGGGCGTGCTGTCCTGCTCGACCCGACCGTCGCGCATCAGTACCACCTGGTCGGCCATGCTGAGCGCTTCGGCCTGGTCGTGAGTGACGTAGATCATGGTCATGCCGAGGCGGCGCTGGAGCGCCCGGATCTCGACCCGCATCTCGGCGCGCAGCTTGGCGTCGAGGTTCGAGAGCGGCTCGTCCATCAGGCAGAGACGGCTTTCGGCCACGATGGCGCGGGCAAGGGCCACGCGCTGCTGCTGGCCGCCCGAAAGCTGCGAGGGCTTCCGGTGCAGGAGATGGTCGAGGCCGAGGATGGACGCCGCCCGCGCCAGCCGCTGGCTGCGCTCCGCTTGCGGCACCCGCCGCACCCTGAGGCCGAACAACACGTTCTCCGCCACGGTCAGGTGCGGGAACAGGGCGTAGTTCTGGAACACCATCGAGAGCTCGCGGCGGGCGGGCGGCAGGTCGGTCACGTCGCGGCCGTCGATGCGGATGCGGCCGGCGCTCGCGTGGTCGAGTCCGGCGATGAGCCGGAGCGTCGTCGACTTGCCGCAACCCGAAGGCCCGAGCAGAACGCAGAAGTGGCCGTCGCGCACCGTCAGATCGACGGCGTCGACCGCCAAGTGGTCGACAAAACGACGGGACAGGCCAGCGAGGACGACTTCCGGCACACAGGCCTCGCGAGGATCGACGAAACGGACCCGGTCGATCTACGCGCGCACCGTGACAGAACGATGATGCGTTCGGCCGCGCGAGCGCGCTCGGGCCCGCCATCGTGCCAGGGATCGCGCGCGCTCGCCGCCGTCGTGCGTGCGTGCCGGGACGAACCGCTGGTGGTGGCGGCCGCGCCGATCAGGCGGCAGCGGGTGCTATGCTCCAGCGGAACTCGGTGGCCCCACGCGGCGGGCCGCGTCGGGTGGCCCGTCGCGCCAGAGCCGGTGCAGCAGCAAGGCGAGCTTGCGGGCGACGGCGACCTTGGCCTGCCTGAAGCCGCTACGCTGCGCGATGGCCAAGCCCCATTCGCGCAGCGACGAGGTGCGACCGATCTTCACCAGGAGCACGTTCGCCGCCTCGTAGAGCAAGGTGCGGACGGTGCCGTCGCCGAGCTTGGTGGTGCGCCCGGCCACCCCAAGCGATCACGATCGCGTGGGGGCCCCGGTCGAGCGAGCGATCTGGCCCGAGGCGTGGCGCCGCGGTGCGAGGCCGAAGTAGGCGCCGACGTCGCGCGGTCGGGCGAAGCGGGCCGCATCGTTACGGTCGGCTTTGGCCAGCATGACCTTCGGGCCGGTGTTGGCGTCACGCGCATCCATGCAGACCATCGACAAATCGAGCGCGCCGAACCCGTTCCAGAGGCACACCGCCAGCGGTCCGGTCTCGATGCCGATGCGCACCGCCTCCGGCGCCCGCCGCCGCACGAACGCCGCCACGGCTTCCGGCTCGGTCGCCGTCACACCCGCAGCCAGTTTCCCGCCTTCCTCGTCGACCATGCAGATCGCGGTCGTCTTCTGCGGCACTCCGGACTCTCGTGGGCGGCGTGATCGTCGAGGATCACGTGGATCACCTTGCCGGCCGCGACGTGACGCTCGAGGGCATTGAGGAAGCGGATGAACTCCTGATGCCGGTGGCGCTGCATGGCGCGACCCACCACCGTGCCGTCGAGTCCGTTGAGGGCAGCGGACAGGGCGGTGGTGCGGTTGCGCTTGTCGTCGTGGGTCAGCGTGGCCCCGCGCCCCTCGTTCATCGGCAGGCCGGGCTGGGTGCGGTCGAGCGCCTGAATTTGGCCCTTCTCGGTCAAACTCAGCACCACCGCGTGCGACGGCGGATCGACGTAGAGGCCCCACGATCACTTGGCGATGGCCTCCAGCTTCTCGGCGAAGGCCGGGTCGTCGGAGACTTCGACGGCGCGGAACCGGTGCGGCGCCAAGCCGTGCGCCCTACATGTAGAAGTCCGAACGTGAGTCGAGGCCCGTCGTTCCGGCGTGGCGGGTGTCTGCCGGAACGAAGCTGTCGGGCGTGCTGTTCAGGCGGCCCGTCCCGGTCGCCGCCATGATACCGTTGGTGCCGACGCCGTCGGCGCTCGGCAACACGATCCGGGCACGCCAGACGTGGTTTTGGGGCGCATTCCGATCGGCCGCGATCGCTTCCAACCGCCGCCGATCCGCTTCATCCAGGGCGCTGCTCGTTCCGTTTCGCATGCGCCACTCTCGCATGCGGCAACGCCCACGGGACGCTCGCGAGGCGATTGCGTTCGGCCGAGATACCGATGTTGCCGCATCGCCACCGCGCCATGGTGTCCGCGCTGGCACGTCGTTCGTCGCGGTGTCAGAACGCAATCTCCAGCTCGATGCGGGCGAACAGAGCACCGTCCGCCCGCTCCCCGCCGCCACGATAGGCAGCACCCGGCTCGAACCAGCCCACGGCCGCGTCGATCTCGAACGGCAGCTCGGGACGGAAGCCGAGGACGAGGTCGAGACCGTCGCCGAGATGCCGGCTGCCGCCGGTCGGGCTGCCGGAGAGGGCGTCGTCGCGGAGACCCTCGTCCGAGCGCACCAGACGGTAGTGATGGTAGAGCAAGTCGATCGACAGGCGGTCGCTCAGGGTCAGCCCCAAGCCCGCGGTCATGACGTGCAGATTGCTGAGCTCCGGGTCCAGCACCTCGCCGTAGTATTTCAGCTTGGCGAAGCCGCCGAGCCGATCCTCGTTGGACTGCAGACCCGTCTGGCGGAAGGAACGGTCGATACCGTCGTCGCCGTCATCGCCGCTGCCCCAGGCGTAGCCCAGCGTCACGCGCGGGCGGAGCGAATGGTCGACGGCGACGTAGGTGCCACCGACGTCGAAGCCGAAGCCGCGCAGCCGGCGGTCGTCGGCCCGCCCACGGACATGGCCGAGATCGGCCCAGTAGACGAGGCCGGGCGTCACCTCGCCGTAGGCACGAAGGCCCAGGAACAGGGGGCGGTCGCGGGCATCGGTCAACTCGCGGCGATAGACGACGTAGCCGCCGACCTGCAACGCACCCGTGACCGCGTAGTCGGCCATCAAGGCGACGTCGTCCTCGGGGTCGCCGCGTGTCAGCGGATCGAGGACGTCGCGCTGGACGAGGTTGACCCGGCCGGCGAGCGCGTCGACGGTCCAGCGCTCGCGATCGAACGAGAGGTGAATGCCGTCGATGTTCTCGTCGATCAGCCATTCCCGACGGTCGCGGAAGAGCCAACGCCCGACCCGGAGGTCGACGTCGTCGACGACGTCGGCAAAGCGGACATAGGCTTGGTTGATCCGCAGGGCCCAGTCGCGCTCCAACGGCTCGTCCTGCTCCCACTCGAACTGGCCGAGCACGTCGGCCTCGACGAACCCGGAGATCCGACGGCCGCGCGCGACGTCGAGGACGAGGCGCAGCTTCGGCTCCAGCCCGACCTCCCGATCCCGTGCGGTGCGGTCGAGGTCGAAGTTCTCCTCCACTTCGGCCTCGAACTTGACGAGTGGCCGCAGCTCGAACCAGGGCGCGCGGGTAGCGTCCCCGGCCTCGGCCGGCGTGGCCGCGAGAGCGGCGCCAACCGCCAGGAGGATCGCAGCGCTACGGCTTCCGATCCCGGCGCGTTCCGTCCAGTTCACGACGCCGGCTTCCCGTGCCTGCACCGAGAGGCCGCACCGCCGAGCGAGGCGGGAACGCGGCTGCGCCATGTCGGGACGTGCTCTAGCCACCGGACACGGCGAACATCTCGCGCCATGATGGTCGGCGGACGAGTTCGAGTAGGAGCACCTGGCACGGGGCGGCGCCGCAGCGAAGTTCGACCTCGCGGAGCGATCCCAGATCGACCAGCGTACCGGCCGTCATCGTCCAGGCGGTGCTGCCGATCACTCCCAACCCGCCAGGTCCCAGACAGATCGTCACCCACGGAGCGGCGATGCCGACCGTCGGGTCGAGAGACAGCGCCGTCTCCGCCGAGGGTTCGAATGCGATCAGGAGCGCCGCTCCGGGTGTTGCATCCCGCGCTGCCGCGAGACCCGCCAGGGTCGCTCGGACCTCGGGCAGCGATCCGGCCGGCGCGGTCCACTCGGCGGGAGCTTGGGACCCAGCCGACGGAGGAGTCCTTCGCCGCAGCACGATGACTCGACACGCACCCGCTTCCATGCCCGCAGCCATCGACGCCACCTCGTAGCGTAAGGTCCGGGCCTGGTCCGGCGTGAACCAAGCCGCGCCACCTGTCCCGGGACCTCTCGAATTGCACGACATGGCAGAGCCTTCTCGAAGAACGCTCTCCCGCCAACGCTCGACGGCCGAGGGTATTCCACACCCCGGCACGGACGTCCGACGCGCGCATGCTCAACCGGCCACGGCGTGGGGCTGGGCGTAGCCGTACGGGTGCCCGCAGGTCCACATCCGGGCGGTCCTCAGGATGTCCCCCAGGGACGACCGTCGAGGCCGCCGGTGCAAGGCTGGGCCGATGGCGGTGGGATCGGCGACGAGCACGGGCCGGTCGCCCGGCGGCGACGAGGCCATCGTGCAGCGGATGGGGCGTCCCACGACCCGTTCCGCCGCGGCGATGACCTCGAGGACGCTACAGCCGGCACCGCCGGTCAATAGGATGCGCATCTTGCTCGTCCTCCGATAGGTTTCAGGCGCTGTGCCGGAGCGCCTGCCGAGCGCCCAGCTGTTCGAGCCGGGCGGTCGTCAGTCGGGCAAGGGCCGGGGCGGCGTGGCGGCGGTCGGGCCGTGAGCCAGCGATCGCAACGCAACGCGCGAGGGCGAGCACGGTCCAGGCGGCGACACGGTCATGAGGCTCCGGCGCGCTGGCGTCCTGCCAGCTGGCCACGAACGCACGGACGTGGTGGTCGAGAGCCGCTGGATCGCGCTGGTGGCGGACACCGGCATCGATCAGGTGCGCAACGAAGTTGCCGACATCCAAGGCCGGGTCGCCCATGGCAGCGAGGTCGAGGTCGACGAGCCAGAGCGCCTCGCCATTGACCAGGATCTGATCGGGGTAGAAGTCCCGGTGCAGCGGCCGCGCCGTCGCCTGGGGCAGCCGTGCAGCGACGACCTCGCAGCCGGCGAGGATGTCGTCGGCGTCGGCAGCGAGGACGGGAAGGTTGGCGGCGAGTTCACCGAGCCGACGCCGCAGAACGTCCAGCTCGTCGGCGACGCTCCAAACGCGGTCCAGCTGGAGATCCGCCGCATGCAACTTTGCAAGCGCCCCGCCGATCCGGCGCGCGAGGAGCGGGGTGGCCTCGGGGGTGAGCAACGAGGTGGCAGGCCGCCCGTCCACCCGTCGCTGTAGCCAAAGCGAGAGCGCGGGCACCTCGCCCAGAGCCTCGGTGACCATCACCCCATCCGGGGCGTCGTCGGCGAAGCCGATCGCACGGAGCTTGGCGTGCAGGGCCGCGGTTCGCCGATCGACACCCTTCGCGCGAACCTTACCCATGGCGGCGATCCGGCCGCCGTCGAGGAGATCCGCGTCGTAGGCAACCAGCGCGCGCCGGCCGTGCTTCAAGCGCTCCAGGCGCGGCCGGTCGAGCCGGCGCACCGGGGTGGCGAACGCCGACGAGAGCGGTGTTGCGGCGGTGGTGCGACAGAGGGCGTGCGCGAGCACGCTCGCGAACGAACACGGTCCGTCGAGCATCGCCTCGGCACGGTCCAGGAGGGCCGCCGCGCGCTCCGGCCAGGCGGGGTGTCGCACGCGGAAGCCCTCGGTCGCCAGCATGAGGAGTCCGCGTGCGGTGTGGCTGCGGAGACCGGGTGGTGGCTCGTTCGTCTCCGCATAGCCGGCGACCAGCGCCTCCCGTGCCGCGTCGGCGACCTCATGCGGGACGACACCATCGAGCGCTTGCGCTTCGAGCCGTGCGAAGAACGTACCGAAATCGGCCGCAGGGTCGCCCCAGGTCGTTTCGTCCCAATCGACGATGCGGGCATGCCCTTGGTGAATCAGCACCTGATCCGCCGAGAAATCGCCGTGGATGAGGCAGGGCGGCGCGGCCTCGGTAGCGAGGGCCGCGGTCACACGCTCGGCAAGCCGCGCCGCGCGGTCGGCGAGGGCCGGAAGCAGCCAGCCGAGGTCTCGGCCCCGCGCCCGGAGAGCTTCGCCGGCAACGGCCCGATCCAAGGCGACGGGAGGCACGAGCGGCGCCTGGTGCAGCGCCGCGAGTGCGCGTCCCGCAGCCGCCACGCCGTCGAGGTCCACGGCGCCGGCGGCGGCCGGGCAGAGCGAGGCGCCCTCGGTCCAGCGCATCGCGAACGCACCGACGGCGGCCGAGGCGGCCATGAGCGGCGGCCCGCCGGCCGCTGCGGCGAAAGTCGCGCCAGCCAAAGCGCGCGCATAGTCCGCGGTCGCCCAGACCTTCAGAACCGCGATCGGCTGCCCGCGGCTGTCGACTCTCGCCACGAAGCGGCGTTCCGGCTTCCACCGTATGGGCACGAGCGAGACGGGACCCTCGACCGCAACGTGACGGAACAGCCGCTCCATGTGCCGCTCGGCCCGGGCGGGGTCCGACAGCCACTTCAGCGCCTTCAGCTGCGCATCCTCGGTGCGGTCGCGCAGCAGAACCTGCGGGGCGTCCAGGCGCCTCGGCAGCGTGGCGCAACGGAGATGCGGTGCCGCCCATTTCTGATTGGCCCGCACCGCCGCCCATCGCGCTTCGGTGACCGCCTTGGCCGCGATTTCCCGGCCGTCGGGCCACCGGAAGGCAGCAAGACAACTCTCGCCCGGCTTGTAGCGCAGGTAGGTCGATCTGGCGCCGCCGACACCGATCGCGTCGGCGAACGCCTCCCCATCGAGCAGCAGCCGGAGCCCCGGCAGATCAGGGTCGCGGGCGACGATCTCGCGATCGGCCTCATGCAACATCGCGGCGCCTCCCGTCCGCATCGGCATCCCAAAGGTCCGCATAACGCGGATCGGTCGCCAACAGCCGCGCGTGCGGGCCGTCCGCAACGATCCGGCCGCCCTCCAGCATGACGGCCCGGTCGCAGGCGGACGCCAGGGAAGGGTCGTGGGTGACGACGAGCGTGGTTCTCCCGGCCGAGAGACGCGGCAGCGCCGAGACGATGGCGGCGGCGTTCTCGGGATCGAGGCCGGCTGTCGGCTCGTCGAGGAGTAGGATAGGCGCAAGGCGCAGCGCGGCGCGGGCGACACCGATCCGTCGCTTTTGCCCCTCCGAGAGGGCCGCGCCGCGCTCGCCGACGGGTGTGTCGTAGCCTTGCGGCAGGCGGACGATGAATTCGTGGGCGCCGGCGCGGCGGGCGGCTGCCTCCACTGCGGCGGCATTGGGGTCGCCGGATGCTCCCATGGCGATGTTGTCGCGCACGGTGCCGTCGAACAGCAGCACGTCCTGCGGCGCCACGGCGATCTGGGCACGGAGACTTCGAAGCGTCAGTGCGCGCAGGTCGAGATCATCGATGCGCACGCTGCCGCTTTGGGGATCGTAGAGCCGAAGGAGGAGTGCCGCGGTGGTCGACTTGCCGGCACCGGACGGCCCGACGAGAGCGACGCGCTCGCCCGCCCGGATCTCCAGATCCAGGCCGTCCAGTGCCGGGGCGTCGCCCTGAACGTGGGCGAAGCGGACGCCGTCGAAGCGGATGCGGCCGGTGAGTGCGGGGGCCGGTCGCGCATCGGGCGCGTCCCGGACCTCCGGCTCGGCGTCGAGAAGGTCGACGACGCGCTCGCCCGCGGCGGTCGCCTTGGCGAGGCGGCTTGCGTACTTGGCGTAGTCGCGCACCGGCCGGAAGGCGTTCTTCAGGTAGGTTAGGAAGACGAGCAGGTCGCCCGGCGTGATCTGGCCGCGCTGTACCGACAAGGCGCCCTGCCAGAGGACGACGGCGAGCGAGAGCGCCACGAGGCCATCCACTGCCCATTCGATTCGGGCGGCGAGGCGTTTGGCCTTGACGCCGTCCTTCATGCTGCGTGTGTTCCGCCCGGCGAACGCGCCGGCAGAGCGCTCCTCGAGCGAGAGCGCCTGTACGGTGCGGATGCCGGCGAGCGCCTCGGCTGCCGTCGCGGCCATCGCACCCTCGCGCGCCCGCAACGTCCGACCCGCGTCCTGCAGCCTCCGTCCGAGGCGCAGCGTGGTCAGCCAGAGCAAGGGCAGCGGTGCGAAGGCGATGAGGGCGAGGCGCCAGTCGAGCAGCAGCATGACGGCCACCATGCCGACCAGGACGAGCCCGTTCGCCGCCAGCGGCAGCGCCGCCGTGACCATGACCTCCTTCAGCATGCCGACATCGCCGATCAGCCGCATGGTGAGGTCGCCCGTGCGCGCCTTGCCGTGGAAACCGGGCGACAACCGCTGCAGGTGGCGGAACACGTCCTCGCGCACCCGGGTCAGCACCCGCACGCCGGCGAGCGCGAAGCCGACGGTCGCGGCGTAGGTGGCGGAGGCCTTGAGGCCGACCGCGACCACCACCGCGAACGCGCAGGCGGCGAACAGTTCAGCAGGAGCAAGACCTTCGAGCACGGCGGGCAAGGGCGCCGTCGCGCCCGCCAGCGTGTCGATCACGACCTTGAGCGGCCAGGGCTCGAGGAGCTTGAACGCCGTCGCCCCGAGCAACGCCGCGGTCGCGGCCGCCAGCAGGCCGCGTTCCCTGCGCAGATAGGGGGCGAAGCGCTGCAACACGCGGCGCAGCCCCGGCGCCGCTGCGCGCAGGCCGGTCGGTCGCTTGCGTCGCCTCACGCCGCAGCCTCCCCTGACTGGAGCCCGGCCAGCGTCAGGATACGGCCGACCACGGCGTCCCAGCCGTGATCGGCCACGGCACGGGCGCGGCCCGCGGCACCCAGCCGTGCGGCCTGCCCCGGATGCAGGGCGAGCCTGCGCAACGCCGCTGCCAAGCTGCCGGAGTCGTCGGGCGGGCAGAGCAACCCATCGGTGCCGTCGCGCACGACCTCCGGCAGATGTCCGATCCGACTGGCGACCACCGGCAGACCGCAAGCCATGTACTCGTAGAGCTTGAGTGGCGAGAAATAGAAGGGCTGCCCGGCGCTGTAGGGCGCAACGCCGACGCTCATCCGGTGCATCAGCCGCGGAACCTCGTTCGCCGCAACCGCGCCGGTGAGGACGGCATGGTCCATCAGCCCCCTGGACCTCAGCCCGGCCTCCAAGGCGCTTCGGCCAGGCCCATCGCCGACGATCAGCAGCCGCGCCGAGGGTACCGTCTGCACCAGGAGCGCGAAGGCGCCGACCAGGGTGGCGAGGTCGTGCCAAGGCTTCAGCGTGCCGACGAAGCCGACGGTGAACCGGGCGGGCGGCTCCGCGGCGGGGACGAAGCGGCGGGCGTCGACGCCGTTCGACACGACGTGAACCCGCCCCTGCGCCTCGGCGAAGCCCTCCAGGTACGCGGCGACGGCAGGCGACACGGCAATCAGGGTGTCGGCCTGGGCGAAGGCCCGCCTGGCCGCCCGTTCCGCGGTGTCCGGCATCGGCAGAACCCGCGTGCGGGCCTGTTCTTCCAGAAGGGGCGCGTTCACTTCCAGCACGTGGGCGGCGCCGGTGGCCCGGGTCCGGCGCATGGCCGCCCAGCTCCAAAGCGCATGACGCTGGTAGACGAGATCGAACGGCCCCGCCTCGGCGAGCAGCCGGCGCGTGACCCGGTTCGCGGCGAGTGCCGCGCGCGCCCGATCCTCGGCGTCGCCGTGCTCGGGGATGGGGATGCGGTGCAGTTCCACGCCGGCAAGGTCTGCCGGTGCCGCGCCGCCGGTACGTGCCGCGATCAAGGTCACCCGCGCCCCTCGGCGACGGAAGGCGCGCACGACCTCGCGGACGTGGTTCGCCGCCCCCTTGCAGCCGAACACCGGGATACCCGCATCGGCGCAGACATAGGCCACGCGCATCAGGCCGCTCCCCGGAGCGCCGGTTCGCCACGGGCGATGGCGAGGTCGAACAGGTCGCGCAGGCGCCGGGTGTTCACGTCGATGTCGAAGTCTCGCTCCAGCCGCGCGCGGGCCGCGACCGAGAGGCGCCGCCGAAGATCGTGGTCGCGCAACAGCCGCGCCATCCCGTCGGCGAGGGTGTCGGGATCGCCCTCGGGTACGATCACGCCGGTCTCGCCGTGGCGGACGAGTTCCGGAATGCCCGTCACGTCGGTGGCGATGCAGGGGGTGCCGACCGCCATGGCTTCGAGCAGCACGGTCGGCAGCCCGTCGCGGTTGCCGTCCTCGCCGACGACGCAAGGGGCAGCGAGCATGGCCGCCCCGCGCATGCACGCGATCACCTCGCCCTGGGGCCGCGGGCCATCGAGTACTGCCCGATCCCGCAGACCGCTCCGCTCGATCTGGTCACGGAGATTGGCTTCCTCGGGTCCGTTGCCGACGATGCGCAGCGTGAAGTCGACGCCGCGCTCCAGCAGCAGTCGTGCCGCTTCGACCAGCACGTGGAAGCCTTTCTTCTCGATCAGCCTGCCGACCGCCAGGATCTCGCGGGCGGTCGGCACGGGTTCGCGCCACAGCAGGCAGGAGAGATCGAGGCCGTTGTAGATGAGGTCGACGTGCGCCGCGTCGGCCGCGAAGCGCTCGCGCAGATGCCGCAGGTTGTAGTCGGAGATCGTGACGACCGCGGCAGCATCGCGCAGCTTCACGTCGAGGTTCACCGGCTCGTCGTAGCGGAAATAGATGTCCTTCGCGTGCGCCGTGAAGCTGTAGGTGATGCCGGTGAAGCGGGCGGCAAGCCGTGCCACCGTCGTTGCGACGGTGCCGAAATGCGCGTGCAGGTGATCGATGCCCCGCGCGTCGATCTCCAGCGCCAGCGCCAGCGCCTGCGCGAGATCGTCGATGTCCGTATCGCTGGTCCGATCGAGCGCCTGCCAGAAGCCGGGGAGACGGCGGCCAGCTTCTGCCAGTTGCGCCCAGAATGCCGGCGCGCTGCGCATCTTCTCCGGGATGCGGACGACGGGTGACCGTACTCGGCCGAGCACGTCCTGGAAGTGGGTCTCGGCCACGGGGCGCAGTGCGAAGATGTCGATGGCGAGACCGGCCCGTTCGTGCGCCAGGATCTCGTGCACGACGAAGGTCTCGGAGAAACGCGGGTACCGCTTCAGCACGTAGCCGATGCGTGGGCGGCGGCGGTCGATCGATCGGGTGACGGTCATGTCCGGTCTCCAGGGCCGTGCTAGGCGTTCATGCGACGTTGGCGAGATGACGCTCGGGCCTGCCGATCAGAGCGGCGGCACACGACACGGCCCGGTCGAGGCCGCCGAAGTCGAGTGGGTTGCCCGATGGTCGAAAGGGTCGGACGAGCCGCTCGGCCAGGGTCGCTGGGACGAGCGTTGCCGGGTCGATGGTTTCCACCAGGCCGAGGGCCGCGAGGCGCTCCGCACGGATCGCCTGCTCGCGACGCGGCGCGACGCGCGGCACGATCAAGGTCGGCTTCGCCAAGGCGAGCGCCTCGATCGTCGTGTTGTACCCCCCCATGCAGACGATGCGTTCGGCGCGCGCCATCAGCAGCATGCCTTCGCTCACGGCGTCCAGCACGGTCATGTCGGGGCGCGTGGCGGCGGCCGTGCGGACCCGAGCGCGAACGTCGGTGGGGGCCATCGCACCGAGCACGATCACCCCACGCCGTCCCGCGGGCATCGCGGTCTTGACGAAGGCCTCGGTCAGCGCCGCGCCGTCCTCGCCGCCCCCCGCGACACAAAGGATGAACGGCTCCTCCGCCGCCTGCGGCGTTTCGTTCAACACGAGCGCGAGCCGTCCGAGGGGGTCGAGATACCCCAGATGCTCCACGCGCTCACCGAGGCCCGAGCCGAAGCCGTACTCCTCGGCTGGCCGGCAGATGCGCGGATCGCCGTAGACCCAGACAGCGTCGAAGTAGCGGCGCATCGCCTCGTAGTTGCGGCGGCGCCACCACTGCCGCCGAACCGTTGCGGCATCGTCGAGGATGTCGCGCAGACCGAGGACGACCCGGGTTCGCCCGGTGCGGCGGAGATCGCGCAGCACCGGCGTCAGTTCGCCTTCGGCCCCGCGCGGCACGTTGTCGACCACGAGAAGGTCGGGCCGAAAGCTGGCGAGGGCGGCGCTGATGATGTCGGCCCTCAAGGCGGCGTGCGCCTTGGCTTCGCTCTTCAGGGCACGCGGCACGTAGCCGCCCGTCGGCAGCTTGCGCCAGCCGGGGAGGGTCAGCACGTCGACCCCGTCCGGCAGGGCGAAGCGCCCGGAATCGCGCAGCCCCGACAGCATCAACACCGACGCGGCGAGCGGCGGCGCCGCGAAGGCCTGTGCGAGAAGCAGGTTTCGCCGAAAATGGCCGACGCCCATGGTGTCGTGCGAGTAGAGTGCGATGCGTGGCGCGTCGTCGTGGCATCGGGCGTCGTGCATCGTGGCTCCTTCTCATCGGTTCGTGTCGTCGCCTTGGTCGCGGCCGCGTCGCTCGCGCTACCAACGTCCAGGCTGCCAACGTCTTTGAAGGTGTGACTATTCCGGTCAGTCGCAAATTAGTTTTGCCTAAGAACGCAAGCCGTGCGGCAGTTTCCCTGCGAAAACGAAAAGATTAGATTTGGATTAGAGCTTGCTATGTTTTGGGAGCGACCTGAGTTGACAGGTGAGGTCGCCTGCAGGCAAAGCCGCCGACGGAGCGTGCCGACGGCGAGGCCGGCCGTCCGGAGCCGGCCATTTGCGCTGCTCCGACCGGAGTGACGACGACATGACCATCAGGGCCAGGATCAACCTCGTGCACGGCATGGTCGCCGTGGCGGTGCTGGCGTTCTGCGCCGCCCTCCTCGTGATCCTCGATGCGGCCGACGACCGCCGGCGGCACCTCGTGGACTCCTACGACCAGCTGCGCGGCATCGACGCGGTGTCGAGCCGCGCCAACCGCTATTCCGAGCAGATCGCCGAGCTCTTCGTCTTCGGCGCGACCGGTGTCGAGGATCTCGACACCGCGTACGCTGCGCTCGTCGGCTCGATCGTGCAGCTGCGCGAGATGGTCGACAGGGAGGCTGCCGACAACGACGATCCGGGCGAAGCGGTGGCCGTGCGCGCCGCGCAGCAGGCGGTGACACGGATGGCGGCGGTCGCCGCCGAGATGGACGTGGTTGGCAGCGAGGTGCTGGCGCTCATCCAGGCAGGCCAAATCGGCGCCGCTTCCCAGTTGTTCGACCAGCGGATCGAGAGCGACTTCGACCGACAGATGAAGGGTCTCATCGCCGAGGCCCTGGAGCGCGAGCAGGCGCAGGTCGAGCGGATCGTCGCGGCAGGCAACGACCTTGCGAGCCAGGCTCGGAATCTGAGCCTCGCGCTCGCGGTCGCCGTGGTCGGCATCGTCGGTGCGGCGGCGATGTTCTTCAGCCGCAACATCTCACAACCGATCACGGAGCTGACCGCCACGGCGGACGCGATCGGTCGCGGCGAGCTGGTGCGTGCGGCCGCGGTTGGTGGAGGCGAGCTGGGCCGGCTCGCAGAGCGCTTCAACGTCATGTCGGCGGAGGTCGCACGCCAACGCACGGCGTTGTTGCGGGCGAAGGCGACACTGGAGGACACCGTGGCCGAGCGCACCCAGGAGCTGTCCGCACGGTCGGCGGACCTGGAGGCGGCCAATGCGCGCCTGCGCGCCTTGGAATCCGCGCGCACCCAGTTCTTTGCCGAGATCAGTCACGAACTGCGCACCCCGCTCACGGTGATCCGCACCGAGGCCGAGGTCGCACTCCGCGGGAGCCGGTGCGATCCCGAGGCGCTGCGCGCCGCGCTCGACATCGCCGGCCGCAAGGCGAAACAGATGAGCGCCCTGGTGGACGACCTGCTCTTTCTCGCCCGCTCCGACACGGCCGAATGGCGGATGACGGCCGCGGAGATTGCGCTCCAGGACGTCGTTGGCGACGTGCTCTCCGACGGCCGGGCATTGGCGCGGCCCGACGGCGTGACGCTCCGGGCCATACAACCCGAGACGCCGTTGCACGTTCGGGGCGACGCCGGCCGTCTGCGGCAAGTCCTGCTGATCATTCTCGACAACGCGGTCAAGTTCTCGCCCCCACGCGGCACGGTGACGGTGGCACTTACCGCCGAGGACGGCGAGGCGCGGGTCCGAATCGCCGACGAGGGACCTGGCCTCGACCTGGCCGACGGCGCACGCGCCGTCGACTGTTTCCGCCGCCGTACTTCTCCCATGGCGGCGCAGGCGCGACAGGGCGCGGGCCTCGGCCTCTCGATCGCAAGGTGGATCGTCGAGAAACACGGCGGCCGAATCGAGTTCGCAAAGCCGGCGGGACGCGGCGCTGCCGTGGAAGTCCGCCTGCCGCTCGTCGGAGACGTGGCATGAGCGGGGCGCGCTTGCTGCTCGTCGAGGACGATCCGGACATCGCCTCCGTCCTCCGCCGCGGCTTGGCGGCCGAGGGCTTCGCCGTCGAGCATGCGGCGACGGCTGGGGCGGCGCTCGCGCTCCTGGCGGAGGCGACCTACCCCCTCGTCGTCATCGACCGCATCCTGCCCGATGGCGACGGCGTCGACCTTTGCCGCGAACTGCGCGAGCGGGACGACGGCGCGATGATCCTGCTGCTGACGGCGCGCGACGCCATTGCCGACCGGGTCGAAGGCCTCAAGGCGGGTGCTGACGATTATCTCACCAAACCCTTCGCCTTCGAGGAATTGCTGGCGCGCATCGAGGCGCTCACCCGCCGCGCTGTCGGATCGACGCCCAGTGTCGCGACGGCGCCGCTCCAAGTGGCGGATCTCGTCCTCGACCCCGACACGAAGACGGCGCGGCGTGGCGAGCGGGAGATTACGCTGACCGCTACCGAGTACGCACTGTTGACCTACCTGATGACCCACGCCGGCAGGGTAGCGTCACGGGCGGATATTCTCCGGGAGGTATGGGGGTACGGCTTCGATCCGGGCACCAACATCGTCGAGGTCTACATCGCCTATCTGCGGCGCAAAGTGGATGCCGACGCCGCGCAACCCCTGATCCGCACGGTCCGCGGCTTCGGCTACCGGCTCGGGTGAGAGGCGGAAGCCGGCCCGTCCTGCCGCGCGGGGTGGCGAACCGGTGGCGGAGCCTTCCGGGTTCAGTGCAGCCGGTCCAAGGCCGCCCGCTCGGCCTCGCCGACGAGTGGAGCCCCGGCCTCGATGTCCTGGAGATAGACCTCCAACGCTTCCGGGACGCTCGCCGGGGCGTAGCCGTCCGCCGCGGGCGAATGCACCGCAAAGCGCAATTGCCAACCGGCACGCTCGTGACATGCTATCGCGATCAGTTCCGTCCGGCCGCGCACCTGAGTGAACTCACGGCACAATGCACCCGTGCCGTCGGCGAACGTGGCGACCATCCGCACGACGGCCCCGTCGCCGAGGGTTTCGATCTCTCCGGTCGTGGCGCGGCCGATCGCAGCGGCGAGATCGCCGCCGACGGCAAGCGAGACGGCGGGCGGGCCGGCGTCGCGTTGCCCGGCGACATAGCCGCCGACCGAGCCGACGGCGAGGGCGACCGAGGCGGCCAAGGGCAGCGCCCATCGGGTGAACGGACGCCCGGCCCGCGGGTGCGGCAAGGAGACGACCGTTCCGCCACCCCGTTCCGCTCGCGTCTGCGCGACCCGCGCCTCGATGGCGGCGCGCAGCGCTGGCGGCACCGGTCGTGCCCCCAAGGGTTCCAGCGCCCCGTGCAGCGCCGCCCTAGTCTCGCGGAACGCTTGGATGCGCCGCGCGACCGAGGGATCGGATGCAACCGCGGCGGCCACCCTCTCGGCCATGGCGTCGTCCAACTCGCCGTCGGCGAAGGCCATCAGCGTCTCGTCGGTGAAGTCGGGCGCGGTCATGCGATGTCTCCTGGCTCACCCGGGCAACGCGCCTAATCCCCGTTCATTCCCACGGCTTCGGCCACCCGGCGTCGGGCGCGCGACAAGCGGCTCATCACGGTCCCCACCGGAATCTCCAGCACCTCGGCCGCTTCGCGGTAGGACAGCTCCTCGACGCAAACCAGGATCAGCACCTCACGCTGGTCGCGCGGCAGCGTGCCCACGACTTCCCAAACCTGTGCCAGGAGCCGACGCTGCTGGGCCTGCTCGCCGGCCCCCGGCGCGACGAGGTCCGTCACCGCGTCCACGTCGAGTTCGGTCCCGCGCGTTCGTCGGCGCCGCAAGCGGTCGTACCAGAGGTTGCGCACGATACGGTAGAGCCAGCTATCGAGCCGCGTGCCCGGCACGAAGCCGTCGGCAGCGGTCAGCGCCCGCTCGCAGGCACTCTGCACCAGGTCGTCAGCCTCTTCCGCCGAGCGGCACAGCGCCAATGCGAACCGGCGCACCCGCGGCAGGACGGAGATGATCTCGGTGCCCAAATCGAACGGCATCGGCTTCCAGGCGTGACCCGGCCGGCACGTCGACGGACGCGCGGTGGAATGGACATGACCGCCATTCGTTGGCAAGGCAAGCCGTCCCATGCAGCCGCGCTTCTGTCCGGCACGCAACGAAAGGAAGCCATGCGCCGTCGTCCGTTACTGCGTTCGCTGCCAGCAATCGTCCTGTCGTTCGCCATGCTGGCGTTGCCCCCCCTGCCGTTCGATGCCGCTTGGCCGAGCGGCCAAGCCTGGGCGGACGACGACGACGACGACGACGATGACGATGACGATGATGACGGTCCTGGCGGTGGGGGACTCGGCGGCAGTAGCAGCCGCGGCGGCAATGGCGGCGGTGGCAACTTCTCGCCGAACGTCGGCGGTCCCCGCGTCGAGGTCGGTGAGTTCTGGCAAGCCTTGCGCGGCCTCTTCGGACGACCACGACCGCAAACGCCATGGGCCAGCGACAGCGACGGCCGGGCGGGTGAGTTGGTCGTCGCGCCCTTCCGCCCTGCCGCCCTTCAGCCGCTGTTGCAGCTCGGCTACGTCCCGCTGGAGCGTGCGCTCAATCCCACCCTGGGCCTCGATGCGCTCCGCCTTCGTGTACCGCCCGGGCGCGGCCTGGAAGAGGCACGGGCCGAAGTGGCGGCGGTTACGGGTGCGGCGATCGTCGACCTCAACCACGTCTACGTTCCCGAGAGCGCACCGGCAGCATTGCGCGCCGCGCGCGCCAGCGTGGCCTGGCCGGCCGACTCGACGGCCAACGCGGCGTGTGGCCAGGGCGTGGTCGTGGGCCTGGTGGACACCCGCGTCAACACGGCCCACGCCGCACTCGCCCGGCAGCAGGTCGAGGTGTTGCGGCTGGCGCCGGGCGAAGGCCGCGCCTCGGACGCGGGGCACGGCACGGCGATTGCCGCCCTGCTCGTGGGGGCTCCGTCGAGCCGAAGCCCTGGGTTGTTGCCCGCTGCCCGCCTGCTCGCCGTCGATCCCTTCGACCGGCGGATGGGCGACGACCGGGCGGATGCGTTTCGGCTGACCGTGGCGCTCGACCGACTGCTGCAAGAGGGGCCGATGGTCGTCAATCTCAGCCTCGCGGGCCCCCCAAACCGTCTGCTGGAAGCCGCGATCCAGGCAGCCGATGGACGCCGTGTCGTGCTCGTGGCTGCCGGCGGGAACGGGGGTCCCGGCGCGCCGCCGGCCTATCCGGCCGCCTATCCCGAAGTCATCGCCGTCACTGCCGTGGACGCGGAACTCCGGCCCTATCGTCGTGCGCAAACCGGCGACTACGTGGATCTCGCGGCACCCGGCGTCGGCTTGCCGCTGGCGGCGTCCATACGTGGGGTACGGCCGCGGACCGGCACGTCCTTCGCCGCACCCTTCGTGACCGCGGCAGCGGGGCTCATCAAGGCGGACCGGCGCCGCGCCGACGGTGGCGAGGTTCGCCGGATGCTTGCCGCTGCCGCGTTGGATCAAGGGCCGCCGGGCCGCGACCCCGTGTTCGGCGATGGCTTCATGCAGCCCCCCATCCTCTGCCCACCCCGCACCGGGTAGTCCCCGTACAGCGGCCGTACGGGGATTGCCGAAGCCGGCCGCAGCCATCCCTTGACGCTGCCGTCTACTCCACCACTCGCCCTGATCCCGCCGGCGTGGGTGATCGACGAAGACGGCCGGACGCTGACGAAAGGCGTGAAGGGGACGACGATCGGAGTCGGCGCGACGCCGCCGCCGGGGAAAACTACTGCGTCGCAGGCGGCGGCGACACGTCGCCTCCGCCGAACCAGCCGAGCAGCCATGCCAGCAGCAGAACGACGACGATAGCCGCACCTGCATAAAGCCAACGCTTGTCGATGCCCGACACGACACATGCTCCCTGAATGGACCACTACATTGTACGCGGCACCAAACGCGGTGTCGAGAATGCGTCTTTGTGCGATCGGCGTCGCCGGTGTCGACGACCCGTGCGCTCCGGGCGGGCCGTTCCGACACGAGCGGCGGCTGCTGGCCGGGGACATGAGTCGCCAGATGGACGGCGCGGCAGTGCCTGGGCCACGCAGAGCCGTGCCCGATGACCGCCATCGCATTCCACTCAGCGGCAGGATGTGGACGCCCTGCGCGGTCCACGCCGCCAGCGGTGTCAACCGATGCGACAATCCGCGCCAGAGAGCGCTCGCTCGAGGTGCAATGGTCGATCGGACCGGCGGCGAGAACCGACGCCTCCACGCTCGTCGCGACGTGCCGCTCTTCGGCATCGCGCCGGTGCCGCCTTGAATGCTCCTGTCCCTGGCGCTACTCTGCGAGAGTTAGGGGCGGATGTTTCCACTCCGGCAGCAGAGGCAGGGATAAGCCCGCCAACATGAGCGACGACGGCCCAAGTACCGTCGTCCATTCGGACGTGGTGAGTGTTCCGAATGGGCGGCGCCTTTCACAAATCCTCACCGCAATCGCACTAGATGAAGCTCGCGACCGGATTTCGGTTGGCGATCTCCTTGACCGGTTCGGCAACCGGGCGTTTGGCGCGCTGATCTTCATCTTCGCAGCGCCGAACGCGCTGCCAGTGGCCGTGCCGGGCGTCTCCGCGATCCTAGGCGCGCCACTTCTCTTCTTGACCTGGCAGTTGGCCACCGGTCGCCCGCATCCGTGGCTGCCGGGGATGATCCGCAATCGCTCGATCGGCCGGAGCGAGTTTCTGCGGCTGACGCAACGGCTCGTCCCGTGGCTCCAAGGTGTCGAGCGGATGGTCCGGCCTCGCGTCTTCGTCCTGACCGAGCCGCTCGCGGAGCGGCTGATCGGGGCCGTCGGGTTGGCACTGGCCGTCATCCTCTTTCTTCCGATCCCGTTCGGCAACACGCTGCCGGGCGTCGCGCTGGCGTTGTTCGCGCTCGGCATTCTGGAGCGGGACGGCGTGGCCATTCTTGCCGGATTGCTGTCCGCGCTCGTGAGCGTAATCCTCGTCGCCGGTGTCCTCTACGGGCTCGTCAAGGCCACGCTCTTCATCTTCCAGAACGCCCTCGGGCTCTGAAGTTCTTGGATCGATCCACAATGGAATTCTTCCTCGAACCGCAAATCGTTGCTGGGCTGCTCACGCTGATCCTGCTGGAGATCGTCCTCGGCATCGACAACCTCGTCTTCATCGCCATCCTCGCCGACCGGCTGCCGCCGCATCAACGGGACCGTGCCCGCATCATCGGCCTGAGCCTCGCGCTGGGCATGCGGCTCGGGCTGCTCGCCGCGATCTCCTGGCTCGTGACCCTGACGACGCCTATGGTCGTTCTCGGTGAATTCAGCCTCTCGGGCAGGGACTTGATCCTGCTGCTCGGTGGCCTGTTCCTGCTCTTCAAGGCGACCATGGAGATCCACGAGCGCCTGGAGGGTGGCACGCACGCGCGCAAGGCTCGGGGCTACGCCAGCTTCGCCGCCGTCATCGCCCAGATCGTCGTACTCGACGCGGTGTTCTCGCTCGACTCCGTCATCACGGCCGTCGGCATGGTCGACGAGCTCTGGGTGATGATGACGGCGGTCATCGTGGCGATGGTCGTCATGATCGTCGCCAGCAAGCCGCTCACGAGCTTCGTCAATGCCCACCCCACGGTGGTCATGTTGTGCCTCGGTTTCCTGCTGATGATCGGGCTCAGCCTGGTGGCGGAAGCGTTCCACTACGAGATCCCGAAGGGCTACCTCTACGCCGCCATCACGTTCTCGATCCTGGTCGAGACCTTCAATCAGATCCGGCTCGTCAACGAGAAGCGTCGTTTGGCCGCCGTGCCGCTGCGCCAGCGGACGGCCGACGCGGTCTTGCGCCTTCTCGGCGGCAGGCCGGAGCTCGGGGACGTTGCGCATGCTTCGGTAAACGTGGCTCGAGGCGAACCGTCGCAGCCAGCGTTCGCCGAGACCGAGCGGGACATGATCGCGGGCGTCCTACGGCTGGGCAACCGCACGACACGATCGATCATGACGCCGCGCCAGGACGTCGCGTGGCTCGACGTGAACGCCAGCAACGAGGACATCCGCCGGACGCTGGAGGAGCACGGCCACGCCCGCTACCTGGTGTGCAACGGGCGCCTCGAGGAGTTGGAAGGCGTCGTCGTCGCGCGCGACCTGATGCCGGACCTGTTGGATGGACGGCCGATCGCCCTTCGCGACCGCATGCAGCCGGCGCTCGTCGTTCACGACCGATTGCCCGTCGTCCGTCTGATCGAGCGCCTCAAGACGACGCCGACACGGTTGGCCGTCGTTACCGACGACCATGGCAACATCGATGGTGTCGTCACCCCCACCGACGTGCTTGCCGCGATCGCCGGCGATCTGGTCGAAGCGGAGGATGCCGAGCCCGAGCCGGTGAGGCGGCCCGACGGGTCGATCGAGTTCGACGGCATGACACCGGTGGACGAGGCGGCCGAGGTTTTGGACCGTCGCTCGATGATGGACGGCGACGACTACACCACCATCGCGGGCTTCGTGCTGTGGCGGCTGGGCGGTATCCCGGAGGAGGGCGCGACGTTCGAGTGGGAAGGCTGGCGCTTCACCGTGGTCGCCTTGCACGGGCATCGTATCGAGACGGTCCTGGCTAGGCCTTCTTCGGACCGGGCATCGGCCTGATCGTCGGGCCGCCGCCGCGTCGACGGCGCGGCGGCTTCTTGGAGCAGGCGTGGCACACGGCCCGCCTCTGATCCCCGCCGGCCGCGGCGTGACGCTGCCGATCGTCACCTGGGGCGCGACGGTGACGTCCCGCCGTCAGCCCTCGCCGACCGAGGTGTTGGTGTCGACCGTCCGCGCCAAGGCCGATGCCGCCATAGTACCGCGCCGGTTGGCAGCGGACGGGCTCGCCGCTTGCCGTGCCGCCCGCGGTGACCGCTTCGTCTTGCGCGACGGGCTGCTCGCCGTGGTGGTCAGCAACCTCGACCCCCAGAACCACATGGCCATCGCGCTCTGCAATCTGAGGCGCATGGAGACGGTCGAGCGCTGGAACCAGTGCGAGCAGGTGACGCCGGCCGTGGGCCGGCTGCGCGAAGCGCTGGATGACGAATGCCTCGCTGTCGCCGAGGCGCTCGGTCTTCGGATCCGTACGTTCCTCGACCACTTCCCTTCCACATTCCGTTGGGTTCGGTGAGCGAGATGAACCAGCAGATGACGAGGGAACGCAGGGGCGGGGCCGGGTCGGCGACGGCCAGAAAGCCGCCACGTCCCGGAGGACGTCCTCTACCGCCCGGTGTCGACGGCGCGAGCTCTACGAGCAGCGCTCCGAGCGCAAGGCGCGGCTTCTGGACCAGCTCGAGCCGCAGCTCGAGGAGAGGGAGGCGGCGGCCAGCGAGGACGCGTTGGAGGCCCGAACGGTGGCGGCCAGGACGACGGACCGTGCAGGCCTTCGAACGGCGGCGGCCGTGGTCTCCGCCGGGTGGGTGCGAGCCGAGCCGCGCCAGCCAATCTGTCGTGGATCTCGACGTGCGCATGCTCCCTCTCGTCCAGGGAGCGAGCCTCTCACGTAATCGACGGTCCGAAATCTCGGAGGCAGGTCGGTGCCCTTGTCACCGAACCGCACCTCCCGCACAAGGCCGGCGGAGCCCTTGTCGGAGTTCGTTCTTGGAGGACTGCAACCGCATCGCTCGCAGGCTCGTCGCCTTCGGCGCGAACGAAGCGCCCACCTCTCCGCTCTATCAGCGCCTCGCCCCTTTGGCCGCGAGGCGCCCGACCCTGCTCGGGTTCCTGCAGCGGCGCCTGCCCGGACAGCCGCCGGGCAACGTGCTGCTGGCCGCCTTGCAGCGCCGACTGATGGACCGCCCCGAGGCTGCGTTGCGCGCCTATTATCCGACCCTCGGTGGCAGTCGGGCGCCGGACGCGCACCTGGAAGCTGCCTTCGACGCCTTCTGGCAGGCCGAAACGGACGCGCTTGCCGGCCTGATTCGCAGCCGCCGTTGTGCCACCAACGAGGTGCGCCGGGCCGTCGTGCTGCGGCTCGGTTACGTCGCCATCGCCCGCCGCCTGGCAACGCAGGGTCTGCCGCCCTCGGCCTATCTGCTCGAGATCGGCACGAGCGCTGGCCTGACCCTACTCTGGGATCGCTTCGCCTACCGCTACGGCGACACCCGGCTCGGGGCCGAGGACGCGCCGGTCACCCTCTCCGTTGCGTGGCGGTGCGCTGCGGCACCGCCCGCGACCGCCCCCGTCACGCCGGCCGGCCGCCTCGGTCTCGACCTCGCACCGCCCAGCGTCCACGATGCGGACGCGATGGCCTGGCTGCGTGCGCTGATTTGGCCGGAGCATGTCGAGCGGAGCACCCTATTCGATCGAGCCCTGGCCTTCGCCCGGTCCCATCCGCCGCCGGTCCAGGCGATGGATGCGCTCGCTTGGCTCCCCGCCGGCCTCGACGCTTTACCCGAGCGCATGCCGGCCGCGGTCGTCCACGCCTTCACCGTCAACCAGTTCTCGACGGCGATGCGCCACCAACTCGACCAAGCGCTCGCCGAAGCGGCCCAACTTCGCCCCGTCTTCCGCCTCGGCTACGAGTGGACCGGCGACCCCGCCGCCCGCCTCACCCTCGCAACCTACCCCGGTGGCCGCACCATCCCCCTTGCCGTAGCCGATGCGCATGGCGCCTGGGTCGAGCCGACGGACGCGTTGGTCACGGGCGGTTGAGGAATGGGACGTCGCGGCTGGCGGACCCGATGGCCCGCACACCGCCGACCGGAAGCATAGCCGTCGCCGCGGTGGCGCTACCGCTGAGGCGCATGGGGCGCGGGCCGGCGCCGCTCTCGATCTTCACGCCCGGGCGCGTGGCCGTCGCTCGCGATACCCGACGTGCCGGGTGTCGTCGAGCGCGGCAGGCACCGCTGCGAACGCCCCTGCCGCGATCATCCGCCTGCTGCGGTAGCCCTTATTCCGCAGCGGCGCGGGTGGATTGGATGGCGGACCAGACGGCCTGCGGGGTGGCGGGCATGTCGAGGTGGCCGATGCCGAGGGGGGCCAGGGCGTCGATCAGCGCGTTCATGACGGTGGGGGGAGCGCCGGTAGCGCCGGCTTCGCCGCATCCCTTGGCGCCCAGGGGGTTGGTGGTGGCAGGGATCTCGACGAACTCGACCTGGATCGGCGGGACGGCGTCGGCGCGGGGCATGCAGTAGTCCATGAAGGAGCCGGTCAGGAGTTGGCCCTCCTCGTCGAACACCACGTTCTCGAACAGGGCCTGGCCGATGCCCTGGACGATGCCGCCCTGGATCTGGCCGGCGGTCAGCATCGGGTTGACGATGCGGCCGAAGTCGTTGACCGAGACGTAACGGTCGATGGTCACCGTGCCCGTGGCCTCGTCGACCTCCAACTCGCAGTAGTGGGCGCCGTTGGGGTAGGCTGACGGGGCCCCCGTCACGTTGAGGCTGGCGTCGATGCCGTCGGGCAGGTCGTCGATGGGGCCACTTTCGCGGGCGAGCTTGGCAACCTCCAGCAGCGAAACCCGGCGGTCGGTGCCCACGACCGAGAACTCCCCCGAATCGAAGACGATGTCCACCTCGGGGGCCTCGAGCGCGTGGGCTGCCCATTTGCGCGCCTTGGTCTCGACCTCGTCGGCGGCGGCGAGCAGCGCCATGGACGAGTTCATGACCGAGCGCGACCCGCCGGAGCCGCCGCCGGCGGTGAGTGCGTCGGAGTCCTTCTGCAGCAGGTCCAGCTTGTCGAAGGGCAGGCCCAGGCGGTCGACCATGATCTGGGCGAAGGTGGACCAGTGGCCCTGACCGTAGTCGGAGGTGCCGGTAATCATGGTGACGCGACCGTCCGGCTCGAAGCGGAGTGCGCCCATCTCCTGGACGGCGTCGGCGGTCACTTCCAGATAGCAGGCGACGGCACGGCCGCGGAGCTTGCCCTGGCTCCGGCTCTTGGCCTTGCGCGCGGCATAGCCCTCGGCGTCGGCGAGTTCCAGGGCGCGGGCGAAGAGTCGTGGGAAGTCGCCGCTGTCGTAGGTCAGGCCCGAAGCGGCCCGGAAGGGAAGCTCGTCGGGCGTGAGAAAGTTCCGGCGCCGCAACTCCAAGGGGTCGCGGCCGGTTTCCCGGGCGGCGTGCTCGATCAGGCGCTCCATGACGTAGACCCCTTCGGGCCGGCCGGCGCCGCGATAGGGGCCGATGGGCACGGTATGGGTGAGGACGGCCTTGGAGCGGACGCGGATGAGCGGCGTACGGTAGGGACCGGGCAGGTTCTTGGTGACGTTGAGGCTGCCCATCATCGGCCCGACGAAGCTGACGTAGCCGCCGAGGTTGAACAGCACCTGGACGTCCACGGCGAGGAAGTTGCCGTCGGCGTCGAGTGCCAGGGCGCAGTCGTAGGTGCCTTCGCGGGCTTGGTGATCGGACAGGAAGCTTTCCGAGCGCTCGTCGCGCCAGCGGACGGGTCGGCCGAGGGTCTTCGCGGCGTGGAGGATGGCGACGTATTCGGGATAGGGCGGGATCTTCATGCCGAACGACCCGCCGACGTCGTAGGTGATGACGCGAACCTTCTCCGGATCGCACTGGAGGACGTCGCGGACGAGGAAATTCTTGAGCCCGAATACGCCCTGACAGCCGACGTGCAGGGTGTAGCGGCCGGTCTCCGCGTCGAACTCGGCGACGGCGGCGCGGGGCTCGAGCGGCGCGCAGGCGAGGCGGTTCTGGACGAGGCGGACGCGGGTGACGTGGGCAGCCTTGGCGAAGGCCGCCTCGACGGCGTCGGCATCGCCGTGGGCGTAGTCGAGGACGACGTTGTCCGGATAGTCGGGGCTGACCCGGGGGGCGCCCGGCTGCATCGCCTGGCGCGGGTCGACCACGGCGGGCTTGGCGGTGATGTCGACCTCGATCAGTTCGGCGGCGTCGCGGGCGGCACCCAGCGAGGTGGCGACGACGACGGCGAGCGGCTCGCCGACGTGGCGGACCTCGCGGCCGGCGAAGGCCGGGCGGGGCTCGGCGTGCATGGCGCTGCCGTCGTGATGCTTCAGCGGCAGCTTGCAGACGACGCCGCCGTAGCCGGCCTCGATCAGGTCGAAGGCGGTGTAGACGGCGACGACGCCCTCGGCCGCGGCGGCGGCGCTCACCTCGAAGCCCTCGATGGTGCCGGAGGCCACGGTCGAGCGCAGGACGAAGGCGTGGAGCTGGTCGGGAAAGGCGAGGTCGTCGGTGTAGCAGCCACGGCCCCGCACGAGCTTGGGGTCCTCGTTGCGCGGCACCGATTGCCCGACGCCGAACTTGCCCGCGGTCATCAGGCTGGTGTCGATCTCGCTCATGTGGTCCCCCGGAAGTGGACGCAGCCCTTCCGGCCGCGCGCTTGGTCTCGTCACGTCGAGGCTATATATGACCCGCGCATCGGCGCGGCGAGAGCGAGGGATGCATGGAAGCGATGACGGTGGTGGGCGGACGGGCCGAGATTGCCGAGGCCTTGACCTTCGACGACGTGCTCCTGGTGCCGGCTGCCTCCGAGGTGCTGCCGGCGGAGGCGGACACGACGACGCGCGTCACCCGTGAGATCGAGCTGCGCATTCCGTTGATCTCGGCGGCGATGGACACGGTAACGGAGAGCGCGCTCGCGATCGCCATGGCGCAGCACGGCGGCCTCGGCATCGTCCACAAGAACCTGGAGCCCGAGGCGCAGGCGGACCAGGTGCGGCAGGTCAAGAAGTTCGAGGCGGGGATGGTGGTGAACCCCGTCACCATCGGCCCGGAAGCACCTTTGCGTGACGCTTTGGAGTTGATGCGGCGGCATGGCATTTCGGGCGTGCCGGTGGTCGACCGTGGGCAGAAGCTGGTCGGCATCCTGACCAACCGCGACGTGCGCTTCGCCGACGATCCGGGCCAGCGGGTGCGCGAGTTGATGACGGCGGAGGGGCTGATCACGGTCGAGGAGGGCGTCGGCCGCGAGCGCTGCCGCCAGCTTTTGCATCAGCATCGGATCGAGAAGCTCCTGGTGGTCGACGACGGCTACCGCCTAAAGGGACTGATCACCGTCAAGGACATCGAGAAGGCCGAGCGGCACCCGAACGCGGCGAAGGACGAGCAGGGACGGCTCCGGGTGGGGGCGGCGATCGGCGTCGGGCCGGCGGGGCTGGAGCGAGCCGAGGCGCTGGTAGCGGCGGGGGTCGATCTCGTCGTCGTCGACACCGCGCACGGCCATGCGCGGGGCGTCGTCGACATGGTGCGGACGCTCCACAAACGGGACAACCGGACCCAGATCGTGGCCGGCAACGTCGCCACGGCGGCGGCAGCGTCGGCGTTGATCGAGGCCGGGGTGGACGCCGTGAAGGTGGGCATCGGACCGGGATCGATCTGCACCACGCGGGTGGTGGCAGGTGTCGGCATGCCGCAGCTCCAGGCGATCATGGAGGTGAGCCGCGCCGCCGCGGGCACGGGCGTACCGGTGATCGCCGACGGCGGCATCCGTGCGTCGGGCGACCTCGCCAAGGCCATCGCCGCCGGTGCCGACTGCGCCATGCTGGGTTCCATGTTCGCCGGCACCGACGAGGCGCCGGGCGAGGTGTTCCTCTACGAGGGGCGTTCCTACAAGGCCTATCGCGGTATGGGCTCGCTCGGGGCGATGGCGCGCGGCTCGGCCGACCGCTACTTCCAGGCCGAGGTCTCGGAGCCGCTGAAGCTGGTACCGGAAGGGATCGAGGGCCAAGTGCCCTACAAGGGCCCGATCGCCACCATCGTCCACCAGCTCGTCGGCGGGCTGCGAGCGGCGATGGGCTACACCGGCAACCCCACGGTCGCCGCCATGCAGCGCAACTGCCGCTTCGTGCGCGTCACCCACGCCGGCGTGATCGAGGGCCACGTCCACGACGTCCGCATCACCCGCGAGGCGCCGAACTACCGGCGTTCGCTCTGATCGCGGCACGTTAACGAAAAATCGACCTTTTCGGCCGCAGGCTGTCGGTTGCCCGCGGCGTCGCCCGGGCTGACTGCCGGGAACGCCCATGCGCCTCGACGAGACCGACTTGCCGAGTGTGCCGCTGCCAGTGTTGGCCCACGCGCTGCGGACGCCGTTGAACGTGGTGGAGGGCTACGCGGCGCTGCTGGCCGGCGGCGGCGTCGGTCGGCTCGACGACGCAGCGCGGGCAGCGGTCGCGGAGGTCCATGCGGCCGCGCGCAGTCTCGGCCGCACGCTGGACCTCGTCGACCGGGTCGCGGAAGCGGTGCCGCCGCCCGCGCGCGCCGTGGCGTCCATGGAGCTTTGGCCCCTCGTCGACCGCGTCGCGGCGGACTTCGGCTGGCGGCCGTCGGCGCGCGAGGGGGCGGTAGCCGTGGTCGCTTGGCCGGGGCTGGAGCCGTTGCTCCGCGTCTCGTTGGCGGCGTTGGACGAGCGCGGGACGGTGTCGCTGGGGGTGGCGGTCGGCGCGATGCCGGGCCGGCTGGATCTGACGGCCGCCCCCTACGACGTCGGCAGCGGGGACACGGTGCTGGCCGATTGGCTGGCCGATCGCTTGGCGGCCAGCTGTGCGCTGGATCTCGCGCGTCCGGGTCCGGGGCGGCTGTCGTGGAGCGGCGCGTTCGGAGCGACGGACGACGCAACGCGCGCGTGGCGGCGCTGACGCCGCAAAAAACCGCGCGTTTCGCACCGACGGGCTGGACTTTCCCGAACGACGTGATAGCGTCGCGTAGCAAGTACGCGGCGCCGGACGTCCTTCGATCGTCCAAGCAGCGGGTCCGAACCCCCAAGACGCGCGTACCACCATGATCACACCGCGACCGGTCCCGTTGGGGGATCCATGGCTACGACGCTTTGGCGCTGCGTGGCGTTCGGCGTGGTGAGACGTACGACAGGGATAGTGGATGTTTCCATATCGGCGTGGCAACCAGCGCAAGCGCTCCAAGGGCAATGCGCCTCGTAGGCCCAAGGGTGGGGGCGGTCGTCGTCTGCCGGGTTCGGCGCGCGAGCTGCTGCCGCTCTTGCAGCCCACCACCAAGGCGCTGGCGCAGGTGCTGGCGGGCAACACCAAGGCTTCCGGCCAGTTCGTGCATGCGCGCAACGTGGTGGAGCGGGCCGACCAGCTCATCGCCGAGCAGCAGGTCGAGCGGCTGGGCCTGCGCGACCGGGAGGAATTCCTGGAGCAGCTTGCCCGGCTCAAGCTGACGGTGAACGATGCCGAAGAGGAATTCGGCAGCGACGTCGCCGACGCCGAGGAAACCGACGAGGACGGTGAGACCTTCGCGGCCGATGGTGCGGACGTGGAGGAGGAAGAGGTCGACGAGGCGGTGCTGGAGGCCCGGCGTGCGGCGGCGGAAGCGGAGGCCGCGGCGCGGGCCGAGGCGGAGGCCAAGGCCGAGGCGGAGCGGCACGAACGCTTGCGGCGGGTGGCACTGGCGCTGATGCAGCCGACGGCGGAAGCGGCGGCCGAGATGGCGCCGGCCGAGATGCCCCAGCCGATGAATTTCGACGAGGCGGAAGCGTTCGTGCGGCGCCCCGCCGCACGCCGCGCAACCAAGCGCGAGGCCCCGGCGGAAGCGGTCGAACGGCCGGTGACGCGGTCCCGCAGTACGCGTCCGAAGCTCACCATGCGGGGCGCGGAGCGCGACTCGGCCGACGCCAAGGCGGCAGACGAGGGCCTTGCTTCCAAGGGCTGATCGGACCAGAGTCGACGGAGGTGGACCGGGGTGGGTTCGCGGCGGGGGCGTCATTCCGCTAGGGCCACCGGTGCCGTTGCATGCACGCGAGCGATAGTCCAGTCCAGTCGATGGCCAACGACCCCTCCCGTATCGATGACGAGACCTCCGGCGACGTCGCCACCAAGACGCGCACGAAGACGCAACGTCCGTCGCTGTACAAAGTGCTGCTGTTGAACGACGACTACACGCCGATGGAGTTCGTCGTGCTCGTGTTGCAGCGTTTTTTCGGGAAATCGGCGGAGGAGGCGACGCGTATCATGCTACAGGTCCACCAAAAGGGCGTGGGCGTATGCGGCATCTATACGTATGAGATTGCCGAGACGAAGGTGGCGCAGGTAATCGAGTTCGCACGGCAGCACCAACATCCGCTGCAGTGCACCATGGAGAAAGAGTGACGTCGAAACCTGTCCGACCGGTGGTGCCGGTTCGATCGGAGGCTTGAGGAGATGCCGATGCTGTCGAAGAACCTCGAACGGGCACTCCGTCGGGCCCTGGCGTTGGCCAACGCGCGCAGCCATGAATTCGCGACGATCGAGCACCTGTTGTTGGCGCTGGTCGACGACCAGGACGCCGCCACCGTGCTCAAGGCGTGCGCGGTCGACGTCGACAAGCTGAAGGAGGATCTCACCGAGTTCCTCGACCACGAGCTTTCCAGCCTGGTCGTCGAGGGGGCGGTGGACGCCAAGCCGACGGCCGGCTTCCAGCGCGTGATCCAGCGGGCCGCCATCCATGTCCAGTCGTCGGGCCGCAACGAGGTGACTGGCGCCAACGTGCTGGTCGCCGTGTTCTCCGAGCGCGAGAGCCACGCCGTCTACTTCCTCCAGGAACAGAACATGTCGCGGCTCGACGCCGTGAACTACATCAGCCACGGCATCGCCAAGCGGCCCGGGATGGGCGAGAGCCGTCCGGTGCGCGGCGCCGAAGAGCCGCAGAAGGCCGAGGAGGCGCCGGAGGAGCAGAACGAGCGCGAAGCGCTGACGGCCTACTGCGTCGACCTCAACAAGAAGGCCCGCGACGGCAAGATCGACGTGCTGATCGGCCGCGACCTTGAGGTCGAGCGCACCATCCAAATCCTCTGCCGGCGGTCGAAGAACAACCCGCTGTTCGTCGGGGATCCGGGCGTCGGCAAGACCGCCATCGCCGAGGGGCTGGCGCTCAGGATCGTCAATGGCGAGGTGCCGGACGTCCTCAAGAACGCGGTGATCTACTCGCTCGACATGGGAGCGCTGCTCGCCGGTACGCGCTACCGCGGCGATTTCGAAGAGCGGTTGAAGGGCGTGCTCGGCGAGTTGGAGAACGACGACAACGCGATCCTGTTCATCGACGAGATCCACACCGTGATCGGTGCCGGCGCCACCTCCGGCGGGTCGCTCGATGCGTCGAACCTGCTGAAGCCGGCGCTGGCCAACGGCTCGCTGCGCTGCATCGGCTCGACCACCTACAAGGAGTTCCGCAGCTACTTCGAGAAGGATCGGGCGCTGGTGCGGCGCTTCCAGAAGATCGACATCAACGAGCCGAGCGCCGACGAGGCGGTGCAGATCCTGGAGGGCCTGAAGCCCAGCTTCGAGGACCACCACGGCGTCACCTACACCCAGGGGGCGTTGCAGTCGGCGGTGGACCTCGCGGTGCGCTACATCCACGACCGGAAGCTGCCGGACAAGGCGATCGACATCATCGACGAGGTCGGCGCCGCCCAGGCGCTGAAGCCCGAGGGGCAGCGCAAGCGCACCATTCAGGTCAAGGACATCGAGGAGATCGTCGCCAAGATGGCGCGGGTGCCAGTGAAGAACGTGTCGGCCCGCGACAAGGAGGCGCTGCGTACCCTGGAGGACGATCTCAAGGCCGGCGTCTTCGGCCAGGACCGGGCGATCGACGCGCTCGCCTCGGCGATCAAGCTCAGCCGCGCTGGGCTGAGGGACGAGCAGAAGCCCATCGGCTGCTATCTCTTCTCCGGCCCGACGGGCGTCGGCAAGACCGAGGTCGCTCGCCAGCTCGGCAAGGTCATGGGCATCGAGCTCGTTCGCTTCGACATGTCCGAGTACATGGAGCGGCACGCCGTCTCCAGGCTGATCGGCGCACCCCCCGGCTATGTCGGCTTCGACCAGGGCGGGCTCTTGACCGATGCCATCGACCAGCACCCGCACGCGGTGCTGCTGCTCGACGAGATCGAGAAGGCGCACCCGGAAGTCTTCAACATCCTTTTGCAGGTGATGGACTACGGCAAGCTGACCGACAACAACGGCAAGACGGTCGACTTCCGCAACGTCGTCCTCATCATGACGACCAATGCCGGTGCCGCCGACATGAGCAAGCCCGCCATCGGTTTCATGCGGGAGGCGCGCGAGGGCGAGGACACCGACGCGATCAACCGCCTGTTCACGCCGGAGTTCAGGAACCGGCTCGACGCCATCATCCCCTTCTCGGCCTTGACGCCGGAGATCGTGGTCAACGTCGTCGACAAGTTCGTCAAGGAACTGTCGGCGCAACTCGCCGACAAGCGCGTCGCGATCGACGTCGACGAGGAGGCGCGGCTGTGGCTCGCGGAGCGCGGCTACGAACCCCTGTTCGGGGCGCGTCCGCTCGCCCGCGTCATCCAGGAGAAGATCAAGCGGCCCCTGGCGGACCAGCTCCTGTTCGGCGATCTGGCCAAGGGCGGGCGCGTCCTGGTCACGGTGCAGGACGGCGAGCTGCATTTCGTCATCACGGCCGGCGGCGGCCCATCGCTCCTGGCGCCGCCCGACGAGGAGGCCGGCGGCGACGAGGGCGACCGCTCGCCGCCGGTGCCGGAGCCGGCTTGAGCCGGCACGGTCGGAGTGGCTGAGGCGGCTGCTGCCGGTAGCCTGATCGACGTCGCTGGCGGCGAGCGGTTCGCGGCCGTCCTGGCCGACCCGCCCTGGCAGTTCGCCAACCGCACCGGCAAGGTGGCGCCCGAGCATCGCCGGCTCGCCCGTTACGGCACGATGGACCTGGAGGCGATCCGGGCGCTGCCGGTCGGGGACGTCGCCGCCGAGCGTGCGCACCTCTACTTGTGGGTGCCCAACGCACTGCTGCCGGCCGGCCTCGACGTCATGGCGGCCTGGGGCTTCACCTACAAATCCAACCTCGTCTGGCACAAGGTGCGCAAGGATGGCGGCTCCGACGGGCGTGGCGTCGGCTTCTACTTCCGCAACGTGACGGAGTTGGTCCTGTTCGGCGTTCGTGGCCGCGACGTGCGCACGCGGCCGCCGGGGCGCCGACAGGTGAACCTGCTCGCCAGCCGCAAGCGCGAGCACAGTCGCAAACCCGACGCGCTGTACGACGTAATCGAGGCGTGCAGTTGGGGGCCTTTTTTGGAGTTGTTCGCTCGGGGGGCCCGTCGGGGCTGGACGAGCTGGGGCCTGGAGGCCGGCCCCGACTACGTGCCCCGCTGGGCGACCTACCCCTACAATTCGACCTCGACCGCCCGACACCCTGCCGATGCCGGGGGCTGAACCGGTCGCAGCTCTGCCGCTGACACCGCTCGCGGCACCGCCCGGCACGCTGCTCCTTCTGCCGTCGCCGGGGCGCGGCCGCGGCGTGACGGCCGATCTGGACGACCTCGCCGCAGCCGGAGTAGCCGTCCTGGTCAGCCTGACGGAAGCGAGCGAGCTCTATCTCGACGCCATTCGTATCGCCGTTGGAGACCAGCCTTTTGCTTGGCTGCATCTGCCGATCGAGGATCTCTCGGTGCCCCTACCAACCTGGGAGGTGGCATGGCAGGCGGCGGCGCCGACGCTGCACGACGCACTCGACCGAGGCCGGGCGGTGGCCGTGCACTGCCAGGGCGGGTGCGGCCGCAGCGGTCTCGTCGCCGCGCGTCTCCTGGTCGAGCGGGGATTGCCGCCGCGGTTGGCCGTGCGCACCGTGCGCCGGGTCCGTCCCGGCGCCATCGAGACCGGGGCGCAGCTTCGTTACGTCCTGGAGCGATAGGCAAGCGGGGAGGTGCTGGCCGGCCCTCGGGCCGAGCGCAGGCGGAGCCCGCCCCTTGGGAGGCATTGGTCCGATCCAACCTGCCACCATCACTCATCTGTCGTTTTTTCGCAACCTTGTGTCGCTAAGGCGCATGTGTAGGGTGGCGGCGTGCCGCGCGGCGGATGCTGACGCGTCCCGTACCGCGCGCCATCGCGTTCCGGCGCACCGACCGACACGGCAGAGGGATAAGACGAGCATGGCCAAGCTCCTGGCGGACGACACCTATCGCGACGAGTACACCCCGGACTTCGTTGACCGGTGGGACGACCTCATCGGCTGGGATGGTCGTCTCGAGAGCGAGGCAGGCTTCTTCCACCGGCTGCTCAACGCCTTCGGTGTGGAGAGCGTGGCCGACGTCGCCTGCGGCACGGGCTTTCATTCGGTGGTGCTGGCCAAGGACGGCTTCCAGGTCTGGGCCTGCGACGGTGCGGCCACCATGGTCGAGAAGACCCGTGCGAACGCCACCGAGCATGGGGTGCGTCTTGCCGGGGCGCACGTCGTCGACTGGTGCAATCTGGACAAGGAGTTCGGCGAGGGGCGGTTCGATGCGTTGATCTGCCTCGGCAACGCCTTCACCCATCTGTTCGACCACGAGACGCGCCGCGATGCGCTGGCCGCGATGTACGCGGTCCTCAAGCCGGGCGGCCTGATCGTGCTCGATCATCGCAACTACGACCTGATCCTCGACCAGGGCTACAGCTCCAAGCACCAGTTCTACTACACGGGTCAAGGCGTCGATGCGCGCCCCGTCTCCATCGAGCGGACGCTGGTCAAATTCCTCTACAGTTTCCCCAACGGCGACCGCCACAGCCTGCAAATGTATCCGCTGCGGCAGAACTACGTGCATTTCCTGCTGGAGGATGCCGGGTTCGTGGATATCCACCGTTACGGCGACTTCAAGCGGCCGTACGAACACTATGGTGTGGATTTCGTGCAGCAGGTGGCCTTCAAGCCGGCGGCGCAGCAGGCACGCATGATGCCGCACCGCCGCAAGGCCGCCGACAGCCTCGCCAAGCGGGTCAACCGCACGGTGCGCGAAACCCGCGAGTACTATGACGGGGCGGCGGACGAGATCTATCGCGACATCTGGGGCGAGAACATCCACCTCGGCACCTTCGCCTTCGAGGGCGAGAGTTTGCAGGCCGCCATGCAGCGCTCCAACCAGCGCATCGGCGACCTGATGGAGGTGAGCCGCCGCGACGTCGTGCTCGACGTCGGCTGCGGCTACGGCGCCTTCGCCCGCTACCTGTCGCACCGTTTCGGCTGTCGAGTGCTGGCGACCAACATCTCCGAGCGCGAACTCGAATACGGCCGCGAACTGACGGCCGAGGCCGGGCTCGACGACCTCGTCGACTTCGAGTGGGCGGACTTCCACGATCTGCCCTACGACGACGAGAGCTTCCAGACCTACACCAGCCAGGAGGCGTTCCTGCACGCCGCCGACAAGCGGACCGTGCTGGCCGAGGCGAAGCGGGTGTTGAAGCCGGGCGGCCGACTGGTGTTCAGCGACCTTCTCATCCGCGCGTCGGCGACGCCCGAGGACAAGGAGCGCATCTACGAGCGCATCAAGCTCTCCGACATGTGGGACATGACGGACTATCTGGCCGCACTCGAGGACCTTGGCTTCGTCGTCGAGCGGCACGAGGACTGGTCGGAGCATGTCGCCCCCACCTATGCTTGGGTGCGCGAGCAGCTCTTGGAGCGGCGCACCGAGTTCGACGAGCGTATCGGCGCCGACCTCGTCGACCGCACCGCCAAGGCGTTGCAGTTCTGGGTGGAGGCCGGTGCGGCCGGCAAGATCGGTTGGGGGGGCGTGGTCGCCCGCAAGCCCTGAGGCTCGACGATCAGGGCGAGCGGTCGATCTGCCGCCGGCAGCGCCGATGCGGCGTCGGCCGGCCGGACTTTGGGCGTGGCTCAGGCGAAGGGCTCAGCGGGGGCCGCGAGCGCGCCACCGGCAATCAGGGGCTGCCAGCCGGCGACAGCATCGAAGTCAGGCTCGAGCTGTCGGGCGGTGGCGAGGGAGTGGTCGACGGGTTGGCCGTCGAGAACGGCGCGGGCGAAGGCGGCAGCGGCCGGCTCCAGCGCTTGGACGACGACCCGCTCCGCCGGCCGCGTCACGAGCGCGGGCTCCGGCCGCGCCAGGATGGTAGTGGGGCCGTCGGCGCGCCAAAGGGCGACGATCGGATGCGGTGACGCCACGAGCCGCGTCGCCGGATGCGGTGTGACGGGGATGTGTTGCGCCCGCGCCTCGATGGCCAGCACCGCCGTGTAGGAGAGCGGCGCTGCGTCGGTTGCGTGCTGAGCTTCCAGCACGGCTCGCTCCAGCCGGGCGACGTCGGCGAGATATGGCAGCGACGATGCCGGCGCGAAGCCCTCGACGAAGTCCGCGAAGCCGTCGCCGAACAGCGCCAGCGAGCGCGTTCGCGGTGGGTGTGTCACCAGGAACGCCCGCGCCATGGCGGTGAAGAAGGCCGCACCCACGAGCCGCTCGACAACGGGGTAGGCGTGGGCAAGGGCTGCTGCGAGACCGTGGTGGACGTTGTTGCGGTAGACCCGAAAACGGCGTGCCGCGCCGGCATCCCAGCCGTCGGGAACCGCATCGCCCGCGGGTGCGAGCAGGGCGGCGGCCATCGCCGCTTGGAACTGCCCGAGCCCGCTCATCGCGCCAAGTCCGGATCGGCATGGGCCTGGAGACAGAATTCGGCTTTCTGCACCTCGGCTTCCAGGACGGGCCAGGCGGGGACGTCGTTGTCCCATTCGACCAGTACCGGCTTCGGGCCGACGCGGGCCAGGAGGCGGCGGAGCAGGTTCCAGACGTCGGGGGCGACCGGCCGTGCGTGGCTGTCGATCAGCAGGCCCGGCTCGTTCGCATCGGCCTCGTAGCCGGCGAGGTGGATCTCGCCGATCAACTCGCCCGGCAGGGCATCGACATAGGCCTCGGCATCGTAGCCGACGTTGGCGGCACTGATCTGGACGTTGTTGACGTCGACCAGCAACCCGCAGCCGGTACGCTCGGCGCAGGCGGTGAGGAAGGCGATCTCGTCGAGGGCCGTCCCCGGCGGCCTGAGATAGTGCGAGGGGTTCTCGATCAGGATGGTGCGGCCGAGGGCGTCCTGCGTGCGCGCGACGTTCGCCGCCAGATGGTCGAGCGTCGCTGCGGTCAGGGGCACCGGCAACAGGTCGCCGAAGTAGAGGTCGCCATGCGCCGACCAAGCGAGGTGCTCGGAAACACTGGCCGGCTGGTAGCGGTCGACCAACGCCTTCAGCGCAGCGAGATGGGCTGCGTCCAGGGGATCGGCGCCGGCGAGCGACAGCGCTACGCCGTGCAGCGAGAGCGGATAGCGGGCGCGGATCTCCTCGAGGATGCGATGGCGTGGCCCGCCTTCGACCATGAACGTCTCCGGATGGACCTCGAACCAGCCGACGTCCGGCCGCTCCTCGAGCACGGTCGTGGCGTGCTCAAGCTTGAGGCCGACGCCGGCGCGGCGTGGCAGTGGCTCGGTCATGGCAGCGGTTCCGAAAAGGCTACCGGCCGGCGCCATGCCGGCCGGCGAGTGGGGCGGGTCAGCTCGGAATGTCCCGGTCGAGCTCCTCGAGGCTGCCCATCACTTCGCGGCCGTCGGCCGTGGTCAAGGCGATGTCCTCGCAGGTGCCGGCGGGCACCAGCTTCCAGGCGTTGCCCTGGTAGTCGATGGTCGAGGTGCCGGCGCAGGTGGTGCCGGGGCCGGCGGCGCAGTCGTTCTGCCCCGCGAGCGAAATGCCGAAGCACTTCTCCATCTGCTGGGCGTTCGCCCCCTGGGCGGCGACGAGGTGGGCTGCGGCGACGAGCGCCGAGCCGAGAAGGGCGGTGGTGGCCTTGGCCGTCATCGAGCGTCTCCTTCTGGGTGAAGCGGCCGAGGATCGAGCGTGCCGCGCCACGACGCCTCGCCGCGAACCCGAGCCTAGCCAACTCCGGGTTCGGTCCCACTGACGATGGCCTGACGCCGCCTCACGCCTGCGCGAACGGGCGGTGATGACGGTTCCGGCGTGCGACGGTGGCTCCCTTGCTCGAGCGGTGATGGACGCGCGGGGGCTTCTCTGGTGCAAAGGCGCAAGGATGGGCGGGGAGCGCCTATCCGGGGAGGCAACGAAGCGTGATGCGATCGGCCATCGACGAGCGTGCGGCGCTCTTGACCGAGGCGAGTTGCCTCGTGGCGCCGAGCGTGCGCTGGGCCGGCTCGTTCGCCGACGCGCTGGAGGAGGGGTTTCGGCGCGGCAACCGGCCTCCGGCGAGCCCGCGCGAGATCCGCGAGGCGAAGCGCCGGTTCGAGCGCTATCTTCGCGCCCGGCTGGATCAGACGCGGATGATCGTGCTGCCGAACGGCGAGCGCATCCGCCCGGTGCCGTCCTCCCTGCACTGGTTGGTGGCGGGCGAGGTCTTCGTCGGCGAATTGAGCTTCCGCCACGAACTGAACCCCCAACTCCGGCTGTCCGGCGGCCATATCGGCTACGGCATCCGTCCGTCCTTGTGGGGTCGCGGTTTCGGCAAGCGTCTGCTCGCCCTCGGCCTCGACCGGGCGCGCGCGCACGGGCTCCCGCAGGTGCTGCTCACCTGTCACGACGACAATCTGGCCTCGGCCAAGGTGATCGAGGCCAACGGTGGGGTTCTCGAGGACGTGGTCGACGACGTCTTCGGCGGCGGGGCCTTGCGCCGCTACTGGATCGACTTGCGGGGCGGCTCGTGTCCAGCTTGAGCCTCCGTGGCGTCGCGTCGTCACCGAACCTCGTCGGCGTTCTCTGCATCGTCGCCGGCATGGCCTGCGTCACCTTGAACGACGCGCTGATGAAGTGGCTGAGCCCCACCTACGCGTTGCATCAGGCCGTACTCATCCGCTCCTTGTTCTCGGTGACGCTGCTCGTCGGCATCGCCGCCGCCACCGGTGGGCTCGGCATCCTGAAGACCCGGCGGCCCGGCCTCCACCTCCTGCGGGGTCTGCTCGTCATCTTCATCAACTCGGTCTACTTTCTGGCCTTGGCGGCGATGCCGCTGGCCGAAGCCATGGCGATCTTCTTCGTGGCGCCGATCTTCATCACGCTCCTGTCGGTGCCGATGCTGGGCGAACGCATCGGCCCGTGGCGTATGGCCGCCGTCGTCATCGGTCTCGTCGGCGTCGTCGTCATGCTGCGGCCGGGCGGCGACGGCCTGCAATGGACGGCGGTGCTGCCGGTGCTGGCGGCCATCGCCTACGCCTTCATGCAGTTGCTCACGCGCCGGCTCGGCATGACCGACGGCGCGCTCGCGATGACCTTCTCGATGCAGTCCTGCTTTCTCGTGTTCGCGGCCCTGGTCGGCCTCGGCATCGGCGACGGGCGCTTCGGCGACGTCGACCATCCGAGCCTGGCCTTCCTCCTCCGTGCCTGGATCTGGCCCGCCGTCGGCGACGTTCTGCTGCTGGCCGTCTGCGGCACGCTGGTGGCGCTCGGCGGCATGTTCATCGCCCAGGCCTACCGGCTGATCGAGGCGACGGCGGTCGCACCCTTCGAGTACACCGCCCTGCCGATCGCCATCCTCTGGGGCTGGCTCTTCTGGGGCGACATGCCCGATCTGGTGGCCTGGACGGGGCTGGTGCTGATCGCGGGTGCTGGCCTTCTCGTGCTTTGGCGCGAGGGCCGGAGCCGACGCCCCATCGCCGCCGTCCGGCCGATGCCGCGCAGCCGCTAGGGACGACGATCTTGGCTTCCACCCTGCCCGCATGGATCGTTGCCTCCAAGGGTCGCGCCATCGTGTTGGCACCGGGCCTCGTGCTCTGCTTCACCGTCGCCACGGCGGCCACCTTCCTCGGCGAGCACTACGGCGCGCCGGTGATGTTGTTCGCGCTGTTGATCGGCATGGCGTTCCACTTCCTCGCCACCGACGCCAAGTGCAAGCCGGGCGTCGAGTTCACCGCGCGGCGGCTGTTGCGCATCGGCGTCGCCCTCCTCGGTGTGCGCGTGACGGTCGACCAGATCCTGGCCCTCGGCCTCGGTCCCGTCCTGCTCGTGGTGATCTGCCTCGTGGCGACCATCGCCACCGGCGTCGTGTTGGCGAGCGCGCTCGGCCGCGGCCGGTCCTTCGGTGTCCTGACGGGCGGTGCCGTCGCCATCTGCGGGGCGTCGGCCGCACTCGCCATCTCGGCCGCCCTGCCGCGCTACCAGGGGCAGGAGCGCGACACGCTCTTCACCGTGATCGCCGTTACCACGCTCTCGACCGTGGCGATGGTGCTCTACCCGGTGCTGTTCGCCCTGCTCGGCTTCGGCGACGTCGAGATCGGCGTGCTCATCGGCGCCACCATCCACGACGTCGCCCAGGTGGTGGGTGCGGGCTACGCCGTTTCGCCGGACGCAGGGGACGTTGCCACCTACGTCAAGCTCCTGCGCGTCACCATGCTGCCCCTGGTGGTCATGACGGTCGCCCTGGTCGCCGTCCGCATGGGCGGCGAGGGCAGGGCGCGGGCACCGCTGCCGGTGTTCGCCTTCGCGTTCGTCGCCCTGCTGCTCGCCAACAGCGTCGGTCTGATCCCCGCGCCGGTGGTCGCGGCATTGGACACCGCCTCCCGCTGGCTGCTCGTCGGTGCCATTGCCGCCCTCGGCGTCAAGACCTCGCTCAAGGCGATGGTCGACCTCGGCCCCCTGCCGCTCGCCATCGTCGTCGGCGAGACGGCGTTCCTGCTCGTTGTTGCCGTAGCCCTCATCCTCGTATTGTAGATGCCGTGCGGTGCCCGTGGCCGGGCACGGCGTGCGGTGGGGGGCGTAGCGTGCGGAGAGCCGTCCTGCGCCCGGTGCCCCGTCGCGCGGCGGTGCCGTCGCGCGCCGCTGCGCCCGCAAGGGCCGCGGTCCGCGACGCTGTCCCTTGGAGGTCACCTGACCGGCCCGCGCGAGACCGCGCGTCGCGCCAGCCATCGTCCTCTCATGAGCCCGGTGTCGGGATCGGCCGGTCGGTGGTGAGGTCGAATACGAAGAGCCGGTCGGCCCAGCCGTCACCAGCGAGGAAGCGCTGGTAGCCGTAGTCCATCAGCGCCTTCATGTAGACGGGATCGAACGGGCCCGAATAGGGCACCTCGAAGTCCTCGCCGATCCAAGTGGCCTTGAAGTCGAAGCCGGTGCGTTCCGCCACCTCCATCGACAAGAGGAGGCCGGCGGCACCGTTGATCGCGATCATGGTCGAGATGGTCTGCTCGCCGATGTCGGGCAACCGCTCCTCGACGGCCTTCCATTCCGGCAGGAGGCGGCCGTTGCGGATCACGTACATGGTCTTCGTCGGCTCGTAGCCGCGGCCCTCGAACAAATCGCGGGTCAAAAGAACGCTGGAGAGCGTGGTGGTCTGGGAGATGATCCCGCCGTCGCCATGCAACTCGTCGAAGGTCTCGCCGCCCGCCTCCACCTCGATCCGCACGAGGGGGAAGGCAACCGGGATGGATGCCGAGGCGAGCAGGGCTTGGTGGAAGACGTCGAGCCGGTTCGGTGCGTCGCTCGCGGCGATACAGCCGAGGCTCCAGACCACCGGCCGCTTGGCGTCTAGGCTGGTGCTCTGCACGATCAGCCGGCGGCCCTTCGCGTGCTCACGGGCGATCGCATCGAGCATCGCCTCGTCGGCATAGCGCCGGATCACGTCGAGCAGCGGCGCCGTGTCCACCAGCGATGCCGCCCCCCAGATCGAGGTCCACGGGCGAAGTCGGATCACCTGGTCGGCGGTCAGGCTGTAGACCGCCTCGAGGTCGTCGTCCCAATCGGGGCCGAGGAAGGCGAAGGGGGCGGTGAGGGCGCCGGTGCTGACGCCCGTCACGACCGTGAACGCCGGCCGGGTGCCGCTTTCGCTCCAGGCGCGCAGCACGCCCGCACCGTAGGCACCGTCGTCGGCGCCGCCGGACAGCGCCAGCATGGTGAACTCCGGCTCACCGCCCGGACGGTAGGCCTCCGGATATGCTGCCTCCAGCTCGTCCAGCATGGCCGCGAGCGCCTCGTCCAACCGTGGATCCTGCATCATCGGCCAAGTCCGCGCGCAGTCGATGCCGGGGATGCGGGCATCGGCCATCAACTCGGGCGGCAGCGGATTGCGTGGGGCGGGGGCGGCGGCGCAGCCCGCCGCCGACAGAAGTGCGACGACGGCGAGCGCTTTGTGCATGGCCGCTAGGCTACCTTGAGGGGTTTGTACTTGATGCGGTGGGGCTCGGTGGCGTCGGCGCCGAGGCGGCGGCGCTTGTCGGCTTCGTACTCGTCGAAATTGCCTTCGAACCACTCGACGTGGCTATCCCCCTCGAAGGCGAGGATGTGGGTGGCGATGCGGTCGAGGAACCAGCGGTCATGGCTGACGACGATGGCCGAGCCGGCGAAGTCGAGCAACGCCTCCTCCAGCGCTCGCAGCGTGTCGACGTCGAGGTCGTTGGTCGGCTCGTCGAGCAGGATGACGTTGGCGCCGCCCTTGAGGAGCTTCGCCATGTGCACACGGTTGCGCTCGCCGCCGGAGAGCTGGCCGACCTTCTTCTGCTGGTCGGCACCCTTGAAGTTGAAGGCGGAGACGTAGGCGCGGCTGGGCATGGTGCTCTTGCCGAGTTCGATCGCCTCCGCGCCGCCGCTGATCTCCTGCCAGACGGTCTTGTCGGCCTGGAGCGCTTCCCGGCTCTGGTCGACGAAGCCGAGCTTCACCGTATCGCCGAGCTTGATGCTACCGCCGTCCGGCTGTTCGTCGCCGACGATCATCCTGATCAGGGTCGACTTGCCGGCACCGTTCGGGCCGATCACGCCGACGATGGCGCCGGGCGGCACGGTAAAGGTGAGGTCCTCGATCAAGAGGTGGTCGCCGAAGCCCTTGGTCAGCCCGGCAGCCTCCAGCACGTTGCCGCCGAGGCGCGGGCCGGGCGGGATGATGATCTGCGCCGAGCCGGGCGTCCGGTCGCGGGCTTCGGCGAGCAGCGTCTCGTAGGCCGTGACGCGGGCCTTGGCCTTGGCTCTCCGGCCTTGCGGGCTCTGACCGATCCATTCGGCCTCGCGAGCGAGCGTGCGCTGGCGCGCCTGGTCCTCGCGCTCCTCCTGCTCCAGGCGCTTGCGCTTGTTCTCCAGCCAGGCCGAGTAGTTGCCCTCGAACGGCAGGCCGCGGCCGCGGTCGATCTCCAGGATCCAGCCCGCCACGTTGTCGAGGAAGTAGCGGTCGTGGGTGATGGCGACGACGGTGCCCTTGTACTCCTGGAGGAACCGCTCCAGCCAAGCGACGCTCTCGGCGTCGAGGTGGTTGGTCGGCTCGTCGAGCAACAGGAGGTCGGGTTGCGACAAGAGCAGCCGGCAGAGTGCCACGCGGCGCTTCTCGCCGCCCGACAGCGTGGCGACGTCGGCGTCCCCCGGCGGGCAGCGCAGCGCGTCCATCGCCATGTCGAGCGTGCGGTCCAACTCCCAGCCGTTGACCGCGTCGATCTTCTCCTGGAGCTCCGCCTGCTCGGCCATCAGCGCATCGAAATCGGCGTCCTCGTCGCCGAACTGCATCGACACCTCGTTGAAGCGGTCGATCAGCGCCTTGGTCTCGGCGACGCCCTCCATGACGTTGCCCAGCACGTCCTTCGCCGGGTCCAACTCCGGCTCCTGCGAGAGATAGCCGACCTTCGCCCCGTCTGCCGCCCAGGCCTCGCCGTTGAAGTCCTTGTCGATGCCGGCCATGATCCGGAGCACGGTCGACTTGCCGGCGCCATTGACGCCAAGCACGCCGATTTTCGCGCCGGGCAGGAACGCGAGCGTCACGTTTTCGAAGATTTTCTTCCCGCCGGGGAAAATCTTGGTCAACTGGCGCATCACGTAGATGTACTGATAGGCAGCCATGGGCGTCCGTTCGGCTTTCGCGGCTTGGATAGTCGGGAAACGACGAGTCTAGCAGCGGCGGCGTGGCCGGAAAAGGCCCCGCCGGCAGCGCCCTAGTCGAGGTCGTCGAACTCGTCGAAGATGTCGTCGCGGCCGCCCGCCTGGTCGCCCCTGATGACGAACGCGCGGTTCTGCAGATAGGTCGAGCGCAGCGAGGCGTAGTAGTCGAGGCTGGTACGCTCCAGATCGTCGAGGAGGTCCAGCACACCCTCGCGGGCATGGACGACGCCCACGCCGGTGAGGGCCCAGGACGCCTCGCTCGGGAAGATCCAGAACCAGGGTGTCGTTACGGCATCGACGCCGAGGCCGATGGCGTCGCGGACGGTGGAGGGGCCGATCGCCGGGATCACCAGATAGGCGCTCTCCTCCCAGCCCCAGACGCCGAGCGTCTTGCCGAACTCGCCGCGCTGCACCGGGATGGCGTAGGGCGGCTCGAGGTGCGCGGCGACCTCGAACACGCCGCCGAGGCCGATGGTCGAGTTGACGAAGAAGCGGCCGAACGTCTTGGTCGCCGCCTCGGCGTCGCCCTGCAGGACGGCGTTCAGAAAGCGCACCGGCTCGAGCAGGTTCGACAGCACGTTGCCGACGCGCTCGCGGCCGTATTCCGGCACGACGCCGCGATACATCACCGCCGCCGGGCGCAGGAACGCGCCATCGACCACTTGGTGGACGACGAAGGAGCCGCGGTTGAAGCGCTCGAACGGGTCTTCCGGCGTCTGCGCGCGGACGGGAGCCGCGGGGAGCGACAGGACGGCGGCCGTGGCCAGCCCCAAGGCCAGCGGTCGGGCGCGGGCAAGCAGGCGGGCAAGCGAGCGAAGGGGAGAGAAGTCGGTCATGGAAGCCGTTCCGTCATCCTGCGAGCGCGGCGCGGCCCGAATGCACCGCGCGAGACGCTTCGATATAGGTTCGTACGCGTTAAGCAAGCTTTGCCGTACGCGGCTCTTGCGACGCGTTATGCAGGCGGCAGGACATGGCGACACGGGCGAGGGAGACGATGGTGAAGATCGTAAGGCTGCACGACCTGCAGGACCGGTTGCGGGCCATCCTGTCGGATCGTCCGCAACTGGCGGAGCACTTCGAACAGGCGTTGGTGCATCAGGACGACGCGGCGCTTGCCACCGCGTTCGAGACCCTGCGCGAGACGCCCAACGACGTGCGGCTCGCCGTGGAGAGTGCGATCCTGGATTGGTTGTTCGGTGCCGACCGGATCCCCCTGGACGACCCGTTCCGCGACTATCCGGAGGTCTCGACGACGATGCACTGATCTCGGACGCCGAGAGCGTTGACACGGATATAAAGATATCTGCATAAGTGTGGCATGGACATGATTCATGCCGGCTCGACGATGGCCTCGCCGATGACGCCGTGGCTGGAGGCGCTGCGCGCCGCAGCGGAGCCGAGTCGCGCGCGGCTGCTTGCCGTGTGCGCCGTCGGCGAGTGGACCGTGAGCGAACTCACCCAGGTGGTCGGCCAGTCGCAGCCGCGGGTGTCCCGTCATCTGAAGGTGTTGGCCGATGCGGGGCTGCTCGAGCGCTTCCGTGAAGGAACGTGGGTCTTCTACCGGTTGGC
This sequence comes from Geminicoccaceae bacterium, assembly GCA_050485385.1. GTDB lineage: Bacteria > Pseudomonadota > Alphaproteobacteria > Geminicoccales > Geminicoccaceae > RECO01. The sequence continues at coordinate 44,574 of JBJHBG010000012.1, forward strand.
GCCCCAATCGTTGGGCCGTGCCCTGGTCGACCTCTTGCCGTCGTCGCCGGAACTGGAAAATGACCGTCGCCGCCTCGACGACGTGCGGCGCGACCGCCAAGCGCGGGCGCAGCGCTACTTCGATGCGCAGGCCGCCGGCTGGGAGCAGGTGCGCGCACTCACCGTCGGCGATGCCGAGGTCGACGAAGCCCTGTCCGCGCTCCTGCGCGAGCGGCCGCCCACCACCTTGATCGACATCGGTACCGGTACGGGCCACGTCCTCAAGGTCGCCGCCCCCATCGTCGAGGCGGGGCTGGGTATCGACCTCTCGTTCGACATGCTGGCGGTGGCCCGCGCCAATCTGGGCGAGGCCGGTGTCGGCAATTGCCAGCTTCGTCATGGCGACATGTACCAACTGCCCGTTGCCGACGCCGCCTTCGACTGTGCCGTGCTGCACCAGGTTCTGCATTTCGCCGCCGAGCCCGGTGCCGCGATCCGCGAGGCGGCGCGCGTGCTGGCGCCGGGCGGCCGCCTCCTCGTGGTCGACCTCGCATCGCACGACGTGGAGCGGCTGCGTGACGAGTTCGCCCATCGCCGGTTGGGCTTCGCCGACGACGAAATCGAGGGCTGGATGACGGCGGCCGGTCTCGCGCCCGGCAAGGTCCACCGCCTCGCCGGCAAGGTTGCCACCACGGTGGTCTGGCAGGCCGAACTCGCCAATTCTGTCCCCGAACGGAGTGTTGCCGCATGACTCTCGCCACCGTCCATTTGTCCTTCGAGATCTTCCCGCCGAAGACCGACAAGGCGGCGGCGAGCCTGCATGCGGCGCTCGCCGACCTGGCGACGCTCGACGGCCGCTTTTTGTCGATCACCAGCGGGGCCGGCGGCGGCACACCCGGCGCCGGGGCCGAGCACGCGGCCGAACTCGCCCGGATGGCGGCGACGGCGGCGCGGCCGCACCTCACCTGCGTGCAGGGCAGCCGGAGCGGGATCGAGGCGGAGGTGCGCGCTTATCTCGACCGCGGCATCGATCAGTTCGTGGCCCTGCGTGGCGATTCGCCGGCGCCCGACGGGCGCTACGCTCCCCATGCCGACGGCTTCGCCTATCCCGACGCGCTGGTGGCGGCGTTGAAGGGCTGGGGGGCCAGGGACGTGGCGGTGGGCGCCTATCCCGAGGTCCATCCGGAGGCGACGGACGAGGCGGCCTGCCTCCGCTATCTGCGCGCCAAGATCGACGCCGGGGCCGACCGCATCCTGACGCAGTACTGCTTCGAGACCGACACCGTCCTCGGCTGGCGGGACCGTGTGCGCGCCGCCGGCATCGACACGCCGATCGGCGTCGGCATCATGCCGATCGGCAATTTCACCCAGATCCGCCGCTTCAGCGAGCGTTGCGGCGCGGGCGTGCCGGGCTGGCTGGTCGAGCGCCTGGAGGGTCTGGAGCCGGGCTCGCCCGCGGCCCAGGAGGTGGCGGTCGAGATCGCGGCCGAGCAGTGCGACCGGCTGGTCCGCGCCGGCATGGACCACCTGCACGTCTACACGCTGAACCGGAGCGCCCTCACGCTGGCCCTCGTGCGTCGACTGGAGAGCGGTCCCTTGGCCATCCGCTGGGCCGCTTGAACTCTCTCATTCCGAAAGGAACGGCACCTATGCGCGCCGATGCTCTCGAAGCCGCCGCCCGCACCCGGATCCTCGTCCTCGACGGGGCGATGGGCACCATGATCCAGGCGAGCAAGCCGACCGAGGCCGACTACCGCGGCGAGCGGTTCCAGGACCACCCGAAGGATCTCGCCGGCAACAACGAACTGTTGACCCTGACCCGGCCCGAGCTGATCGAGGGCATCCATCGCGCCTTCCTCGAGGCCGGCTGCGACGTCCTCTCGACCAACACCTTCAGCGCCAACCGCATCAGCCAGGCGGACTACGACCTCGACGACCTCGCCTACGAGCTGAACCTGGAGGCGGCGAAGGTCGCCCGCCGCGCGGCCGATGCCTTCTCGACGGAGGACCGGCCGCGCTGGGTGGCGGGGGCCATCGGCCCGACCAACCGGACCGCCTCGATCAGCCCCGACGTCAACGACCCGGGCTTCAGGAACGTCGCCTTCGACCAGCTTGCCGAAGCCTATGCCGAGGCGGCCCGCGGTCTGCTCGACGGTGGCGTCGACGTCCTCCTGATCGAGACCATCTTCGACACCCTCAACGCCAAGGCCGCCATCTTCGCCATCGAAGGCATCAGGGACGAGCGAGGCGGCCTGCCGCCCGTCATGGTCTCCGGCACCATCACCGACCGCTCCGGCCGCACGCTGACCGGTCAGACGCCAGAGGCGTTCTGGACCTCCATGTCCCACGCCCGGCCCTTCGCCGTCGGTCTCAACTGCGCTCTGGGTGCCGCCGAGATGCGCCCGCACGTCAAGGCGCTCGCCGACGTCGCCGACACGCGCATCTCCGCCTATCCCAATGCGGGCCTGCCCAACGAAATGGGCGGCTACGACGAGACGCCGGAGGAGACGGCGGCCCATCTCCGCGAGTGGGCCGAAGCGGGGCTGGTCAACGTGGTGGGCGGCTGCTGCGGCACCACGCCCGCCCACATCCGCGCCATTGCCGAGGCCGTGCGGGGATGTCCGCCCCGCCGCGTGCCCGAAGCCAAGCCGGCGCTGCGTCTCTCCGGGCTCGAGGTGTTCGAGGCGGCATGACCGGCATCAGCAATTTCGTCGTCGTCGGCGAGCGGACCAACGTCACCGGCTCCGCCCGCTTCAAGAAGCTGATCCTGGCGGGCGACTACGCCGCCGCCGTCGAGGTCGCGCGCCAGCAGGTCGAGAACGGCGCACAGATCATCGACGTCAACATGGACGAGGGTCTGCTCGACGGCGCCCTGGCCATGACCACGTTCTTGAATCTGATCGCCGGCGAGCCCGACATCGCCCGCGTGCCGGTGATGATCGACAGCTCCAAGTGGGAGGTGATCGAGGCCGGCCTCAAGTGCGTCCAGGGCAAGGCCGTGGTCAACTCGATCAGCCTGAAGGAAGGCGAGGCGCCGTTCCTCGAGCAGGCCCGGCTGATCCGCCGGTACGGTGCGGCCGTGGTCGTCATGGCGTTCGACGAGACCGGCCAGGCCGAGACGGCGGAGCACAAATTCGCCATCGCCAAGCGGTCCCACGACCTCCTGGTCGAGAAGGTGGGCTTTCCGCCCGAGGACATCATCTTCGACCCGAACATCTTCGCCGTCGCCACCGGCATCGAAGAGCACGCGGACTACGCGGTCGCCTTCTTCGACGCGACGCGGATGATCAAGGAGGCGATGCCGCTTACGCACGTCTCGGGCGGGCTCTCCAACGTCTCCTTCTCGTTCCGTGGCAACGACGCCGTGCGCGAGGCGATGCACTCGGCTTTTCTCTACCATGCCACGCGCGCCGGCATGGACATGGCGATCGTCAACGCGGGCCAGATCACCGTCTACGACGACATCCCCGACGAGCTCAGGGAGCGCGTCGAGGACGTGCTCTTGAACCGACGGGAGGATGCGACCGAGCGCCTGCTCGAGATCGCGGACCGCTATCGTGGCAAGGGCGAGGCGCAGAAGACGGCGGACCCGGCCTGGCGCGAGGCGCCGGTCGCCGAGCGGCTGAGCCACGCCCTGGTGCACGGCATCGCCGATTTCGTCGTCGCCGACACCGAGGAGGCCCGCCAGCAGGCCGAGCGTCCGCTCGACGTGATCGAGGGCCCGTTGATGGACGGCATGAACGTCGTCGGCGACCTGTTCGGTGCCGGCAAGATGTTCCTGCCACAGGTGGTGAAGTCGGCCCGCGTCATGAAGACGGCGGTGGCCCACCTGCTGCCCTACATGGAAGAGGAGAAGCGCCTCGCCAAGGACACCTCGGCCAAGGGCAAGGTCCTGATGGCGACGGTGAAGGGCGACGTGCACGACATCGGCAAGAACATCGTCGGCGTCGTTCTCCAGTGCAACAACTACGACGTGGTCGACCTCGGCGTGATGGTGCCGACCGAGACCATCATCGAGACGGCGAAGAAGGAGAAGGTGGACATCGTCGGCCTCTCCGGCCTGATCACGCCGAGCCTCGACCGCATGGTCGACGTCGCGGCGGAGATGCGCCGGCAGGGCCTCGCCGTGCCGCTCCTGATCGGCGGGGCCACCACCTCGAAGAAGCACACCGCACTCAGGATCGCGCCGGAATATCCGCACGGCGTCCTCCACGTCGACGATGCGTCGAAGGCGGTGGGTGTCGTCTCGCGATTGCTGTCGAAGACCGCACGCGACGAACTTCTGGCGGACACCCGCGCCGACCAGCAAAAGCTCCGGCTGGGCTCCGGTCGCGATGCCGGCCCGCGGCCGACCGTGCCTCTGGCGCAGGCCCGCGCCAATGCCTTCGACGGCGGCTGGGACACCTACGTGCCGCCGCGGCCGAGCTTTGTCGACACGCGCATCTTCGCCCCCTACGACGTGGGCGAGTTGTTCGGCTACATCGACTGGACCCCGTTCTTCCGCACTTGGGAGATGAAGGGCACCTTCCCCGCCATCCTGGACGATGCGGCGCAGGGCGAGGCCGCCCGCGAACTGCACGCGGCAGCCCTCGCCATGCTGGCGCGCATCCGCGACGAGGGGTGGTTCACGGCCAAGGGTGTGGTCGGCTTTTGGCCGGCCAATGCCGAGGGCGACGACGTCCTTGTCCACGAGGACGAGACGCGGGCCGACGTCCGCGCGCGTCTCTGCACGCTGCGCCAGCAGGGCAGCAAGGGCGGCGGCCGCGTGAACTACGCGCTCGCCGACTTCGTGGCGCCCGCGGGGATCGACGACTGGATCGGCGGCTTTGCCGTTACCGCCGGCCCCGAAGTCCACGATTTGGCCGAACGCTTCAAGGCGGCGGGCGACGACTACGCCTCGATCCTCGTCCAGGCCCTGGGCGACCGGCTCGCCGAGGCCTTCGCCGAGCGGATGCACGAGCGGGTGCGGCGGGAGTTCTGGGCCTACGCGCCGGAGGAGGCCCTTGCCAACGACGATCTCATCCGCGAGCGCTATCGCGGCATTCGCCCCGCACCCGGCTATCCGGCCTGCCCGGATCATACCGAGAAGCAGAAGCTCTTCGACCTGCTCGACGCGCCAGCGGCGACCGGCCTCCGGCTGACGGAGAGCTTCGCCATGTGGCCGGCGGCGGCGGTTGCCGGTTGGTACTTCGCCCATCCGGGCTCGGCCTATTTCGGCGTCGGCCGCATCGGCGAGGACCAGGTCGAGGACTATGCGAAGCGCAAGGGCCTGAGCCGCGAGGAAGTGGAGCGCTGGCTCCAGCCCAACCTCGCCTACGACCCCGAGGCCGGCGCCGCCCAATCGGCGGCCTGAGATGGCCGACGACGGCGATCCGCCGGCTTTCGCCTCGCCGCCCTGCTACGCGCACGAGTTGGAGCCGGCCTATGTCGGCCTCGGGGCCGAAGCCCCGGCCATCTCCGCCGAGGTGCGTTCGTGGCGTCGTGCCGAGCGGGGACGACTGCGGGCCGAGCGCAGGGCGTTGGGCGCCACCGAACGGCGGCGGATCGCCAACCTCGTTGCCGGTCATCTGGAACGTCTGATCGAGGGATGGCTCGGACCGGTCGGCGGCTGCCGTATCGCCGGCTGGTGGCCGATCGACGGCGAGCTGAACCTGCGGCCACTTTTCGTCTCGTGGCACGAACGGGGTGCGGTCATGGCCCTGCCGGTGGTGGCCGAACCCCGCAGTCCACTGCACTTTCGCCGCTGGACGCCCACGAGCCGGATGCAGCCCGGCTTCTGGAACATCCCCGTGCCGGTCGCGGGCGAGACGGTCGTGCCCGAAGTCGTCCTGGCGCCGGTGGTCGGTTTCGACGCGGCGTGCCACCGTCTCGGCCATGGCGGCGGCTACTTCGACCGCACGTTGGCGGCGGCCTCATCGAAGCCGATCGCCATCGGCATCGGCCCGTCGCTGGCGCGGTTGCCGACGATCCGGCCGCAACTCCACGACGTGCCGATGTGCGCCATCGTCACCGAAGAGGGCGTGCTGCGTCCGGCATGAGATCAATCGGCCGGCTGAGGCAACTCGCCCTCGAGCCCGTGGCGTGCCCGCAAGAGTCGCCGGCCGATGACCAGGCAGGCAACGAGGCAGATCACGGCACCTGCCAGGAAGGGCCAGCGCAGGCCGAAGACGTCGGCGAGCGCACCCATGGCTAGCGCACCGGCGGCGGGGCCGGCGCGGAAGATCACGCCGTAGAGCGACATCACCCGGCCGAGCATGGCCTCGTCGACCACGCGCTGCGTCAGCGTCTGGCTGGCGACGCCGGCCATGGCGAGGGCGAAGCCGTTGACGACGACGGCGGCCGTCGCCAGGGGCAGCGACGGCGCAAGCGCGATGGCCAAGAGGCTCGCCGCCGAGAGCGTGTGGTTGACGACGACGAGCCGGGTGAGCCCTTCCAGCCCGTCGCGCTGGGTGAGCCAGAGCCCGGCCATCACGGCACCGGCGCCGATGCCGGCGCTCAAGACGGCGAGGCCGTCGGCGCCCCGCTCCAGGATCGCGGCACTATAGGCCGGCAACAGCTCGATATAGGCGCGCATGCACACGCCCATGACCAGCATCAACAGCATGATCGGGCCGATGCCGGGGTGCGAGGCGGCGTAGCGGAAGCCGTCGACGATATCGGTGCCGAGCCCGCGGCGCTTGCCGTTGGCGGGCGGCACGTCGAGGTGGATGGCGCGGATCACGGCGAGGAAGAAGGCGGACGACAGTACGTCGAACAGGAGCACCGCCTCGACGCCGACGGTGACGATGAGGACGCCCGCGAAGGACGGGCCGACGAAGCGGGCGAGGTTGAAGACGATGGCGTTGACGGCGATCGCCGTCGGCAGGTCCCTGGGCCGGACCAGGATGCGGGTCAGCGCCATGCGCGAGGGCTGCTTGAAGCCCATGACGAGGCCGTTGGCGAGCGCCATCAGCGCCAGGAGTTCGACCGTGAGCGCGCCGGTCCAGACGAGCAGTGCGAGGCCGAGGACCAGGCTCATCGAGACGAGCTGGCAGACGCGGACGATGGCGAGGCGCGAGCGGCGGTCGGCGATGGCGCCGGCCAAGGGCGTGATGACGATGGTGGGGAACAGGTCGGCGAAGGCGACGAGGCCGACCCAGAAGGCCTGCTCGGTCAACTCCCAGGCAAGCCAACCGACGGCGATCCTGAGCCCCCACATGCCGACCAGCGAGACGGCATTGCCGTAGGTGAACCGGGCGAAGTCGCGGTTCTGGAAGGCTTGGCTCAGGTTGGCAATGCCGCGGGAATACACGCTCTCGTCCGGCTTTTGCCGGAGCATAGACGCTCGCCCGCGTCATGACAGCTTGGCGGCCACGCAACCGAGCCTTGCAACGGCTTCAGCGAGCCGGTGCCGGGGACGGTCGCGTCCCCCTCGGGCGCTCAGTGCAGTGGCGGGCGCTTCAGGAACGAGTCGCGATCGGCAGAGACGACGGTGACCTCGCGGGGGCGGCCGTCGCGGAGCACGGTAAGGGGCACCTTGGTGCCGGCCGGGCCGAGCTTCCACACCTTGCGGTAGAGGTCGGCCAAGTCCTCGATCTCAACGCCGGCCACGGCGACCACCACGTCGCCTGCGTCGATGCCGCTTGCGGCGGCCGGGCCCTTGGCGGCGGTGGCCGCGATCGCCACGCCGTCCTCGGTCTCGGTCGGGTAGAAGCCGAGCCACGGACGCGGCTCGCGCCGCACCTTGCCGAAGCGCAACAGGTCGTCCTGGATCGGCGGCAGGAGGTCGGCCGGCACGAACATGTTGCCGGCCTGCGTCGCCCCGCTGGCAGCCGTGGTCTGCACCAGCAGCGAGCCGATGCCGACCAGCTTGCCCGTCTCGTCGAGCATGGCGGTGCCGCTCCAGCGGGGGTGCGCCGGCAGGGTGAAGAGGGCTTCGTCGAGCAGGTATTCCCAATAGCCGGCGAACTCGCGCTTGGCGGCGAGGCGCACGCTGAGGGCCTGGGCAATGCCGCCGCCGGCGGCGACGATCATGGGGCTGCCGACCTGCACGCCCTTGGCGGAGGCGATGGTGAGCGGTGCCACCTCGAGCCGGGCGAGCGCCTGGACGAGGCCGAAGCCGGTCACTTGGTCGTAGGCGACGACGTGCGCCGGCGCTGCCTGCCCCTGGTTGGTGGTCAGCCACAGGCGCTCGGCCTCGGTCACCAGGTAGCCGATGGTCAGCACGAGGCCGTTGTCGTCGATCACCACGCCGCTGCCGAACCGCTCGGTGCCCAAGGGCTCGGCGGTGAACGCATCCTCCGGGATCTCGGTGCGGAGCGAGACCACCGCCTCCAGCACCGGCGCCAGCTCGAAGCCGACGTCCTCCTGCTGCGGGCGGGCGTCCTCGGGGATGTCGCCGTCTTCGATATCGGTCATCGTCGCCTCGCGTCGGCGTTCCTCGGACGGCCAAGGGTCGGGCCGATGGCCGCAAAGGTCAAGGGCGCCTCGGTCTTTGGTCGCGGGGGAGGCAGGCGAGGGGGGACTTGACGGTCCCCCCTCGTACCCCCCTGGAACTTTGCAAGAGGTTGAAGGGGAAGGGGAAATGATGGCTGCCGGTTCGTTTTGACGGAGAGGTTTTCGCGCGTCGCAGGGTGCATTTGCATAGGGTAACAGTCCTAGGGCTGGTGGTCGAGGGCGATAGCGAGGCCGTGCCGCGTTGCCCGGTGAGTATCGGCGCAAGAAGGGGCTGCAGTGAGGGCTCGGGTGTCAGGGCGTTCGGGCCAGAGGCGAAGGTAACGCAGGTCAAGAGCGTGCTTGCATAAATCGCTAGCATCGGCATCATCGTTGTATGAACGCGAGGCATCGACGGACCTTGGCCGCGGTATTTGCGGAGCCGGTATCGGGCACGATCGTTTGGGTCGATATCGAGGGGTTGCTGATCGCGGTCGGCGCACGGGTGATCGAGGGACGGGGCTCGCGGGTGCGGTTCGAGAAGAACGGCGAGATCGAGACGTTTCACCGACCGCATCCGGCCAAGGAAGCGAAACGCTATCAGGTTCGAGCGGCACGCGCGTTTCTGATGAGGTTGGGGATCACGCCATGAATGGCAGCATGTCGTACAAGGGGTATCACGCCCGCATCGACTACGACGACGAGGACGGCATCTTCATCGGACGCTTGCTCGGTATCCGCGACGGCGTGGGGTTCCATGCCGACAGCGTCGACGGGCTACGGGCGGCGTTCCATGAAGCAGTCGACGATTATCTGGAGACCTGCGCGCGCGTAGGCAAGGAACCGCAACGCGCCTATTCCGGCCAGGTGATGTTTCGCATCGACCCAGAGGTGCACCGCAAGGCCGCCCTTGCCGCCGAACGTGCCGGCAAGAGCCTGAACCAATGGGCGGAGGAAGTCCTGGACCGCGCTGCGGGGTGAGGCACGGCGGCGACGGCTTGGCGGGTGGTCGTTCCCGCTTGCGCCGCACCGAGTCTTTGGCCCGTGATGACAGGTTGCGATGCTGGGCGCATAATTGGCGGATGAGGGAAGATCCTACGCCGTCGCGAGTAGAGCCCGCCTGTATCGTCGTCGAGCCGGGCCGTCGGTCGGTGCGTGCGGTCGTGCGAGGTACGCGTATCGCCGTGGGCGACGTGCTTTCGATGCTGGCGGCCGGCATGACGGTGGATGACGTGCTCGGCGAGTTTCCCGAACTGGAACGTGCCGACGTGATGGCCGCTCTCGCCCATGCCGCGACGCTCGAGAGTATGGCCTACGAAGTCGGGCAGGCCGTCTAGCCGGCATGCGCGCTTCCGACGGGGCGGGGAATCACGCCATGAGTGGCAGCGTGTCGCACAAGGGCCATCACGCCCGCATCGACTACGAGGACGAGGACGGCCTCTTCATCGGGCGCTTGCTCGGCATCCGCGACGGCGTGGGGCTCCATGCCGACAGCGTCGACGGGCTACGGGCGGCGTTCCATGAAGCAGTCGACGACGATCTGGAGACCTGCGCGCGCATCGGCAAGGAACCGGAACGCGCTTGCTCCGGCCAGTGACGTTGCGCATCGACCCCGAGGTCCACCTCAAGGTGGGGCTTGCCTCCGAACGTACCGACAAGAGCCTGAACCAATGGGCCGAGGAGGTTCTGCACTGCCCGGCGGGGTGAGGTTCAATTTGGCGCACGCACGCGGGGGATAGTTTGCCACATTCCAAGAGGAGGAGGGAATGGGCCGCGTTCGACTGATAATTTCACGTTCTGATTCCGCATCGTTTCAAATAAATATTGCTGACGCTGCGCGTCAAGGCGAGAAAAACCAGCGCTCTCTATAAAAATCCAAGGAGTTCCATCAAATCCAGAGTAGCGCACGTGTTCAATGATGTCCTCTGAAATGAAGAATTCCATAATATCACGAGGAAGTAGTTCCGCCACCTGATGCCAGCCGGATGCCCCACGTTGCATTGCATCGTTCCTAGCGATGGCTTGAATAAGATGTTGAATTTGTGCAATTGTTTCGTCGGAAGCCATCTCTGCGCGTTCAGCAGCGGCTGCAGCCTGCTGTGATGCATTGAGAACCTCTGATATGTCATTCCGTATATTTGATAGATTGGCCCGTATATTGTCAATTTCTCTTGGAAACCAAGTAATAAAAATTGTTACTGGGAGCGCAACGATGGCCGCAACGATGGCCGCAACGATTGCAGCGATGGTCCAAGAACCGGGCTTGCTCCTTATCTCGGCTCGTAGCGCTTCCAGACCACTGGAATCCTTCGTGAGGCCATCGGCTGGCATATCGCCTGTCATCTCGGCAATCTCCTCCCGTGGTTGTTCAGATGTGGTCATGACGTTAGATGCGTCAAGCCACGCGGAGCGGGCATCGACGTGATCAACAACCCCGGTAGCCAAGCCCGTGGAGTTGGGAAGTGGACGCCCACCGAGGATTCGGGGGCCATCACAAAGGAGAAACTGCATCGGCCTTGGCCGGTGCGGGGGTGCAGGGGGCCATCAAGCCCCCTGCTTACTTATTAGTCAATCGGCCTTGGCGCCCAGGTAGATGGCGGAGGTG
>JBJHBG010000013.1:0-54747 GCA_050485385.1 Geminicoccaceae bacterium
CCCTTGGGGGTGTGGGGGAGCCATCAAGCTCCCCCACCCGTCTCTTCGGCCCAATAGGCGAAGGCGCGTTCCTGGGCCTTCGTGACGCGAGCGCGGCGGGAGCCTTGGAGGGAGTGGCCCGTCGCGGCTTCGGCCGCGAAATAGCCTTCGCCGGGAAGCCCGTCCTTCTCGCGGACGACGAGGCAGGCGAGGTCGGGTTCGCCCTTGGCCTCGCTTTGGCGGCAGATCTCGGCGAGCACGCGCATGAGGGCGCGGACGTTGTTGGGGCCGATGCGGCGGTCGAAGAGGTGGAGCAGTTGGCGGTAGCTGACCGGCCGGCGGTGGCGGGCGGCTGCCACGAGAGCCTTGCGGAGCCGGTCGGGGTCGATCGGCTCCAGGGGGGTGCGGTGCGGTTCGGGGAGCGGTGCGGCTGGGGGCAGCGCGCCGGGCGTGGGCCGGGCTGGCCAGCCTGGACGGTCAGCCGACGACTTTGATCCGGTTCATGTCACACCCTTCGTTGCCGTGTTGGTAGCGTACCTGAAATGGTTGGCGGGGGGCAAGACTGCAACGGTCAGCCGGCGGCGGCCGGGGCCTTGCGGGTGAGGACGAGGAGGAAGCCCTCGCCCGGCAGGACGACCTCGGTGGTGCGGCGGAGGAAGGGGGCGCCGGCGTCTTCCTGGTCGAGGGCCGGGATGGCGAGGTTGCGGCCGACTTCGAGGAAGTAGACGTCGAGGTCGGGCGGGATTTGGGCGAGGTCGACGGTGAGGCCGTCGCAGAGATAGGGCGGCTGGACGAGGAAGGTCGGATCGTCCTCGAGCTTCCAGCGGAAGCGGGTGGTGACGCGGATGCGGAGTGCTTCGCGGCCCTTGGTATCGAGGCTGACGGTGAAGCTGGGCGGGGCCGGATCGGCGGCGGGGTCGGCGGCTCGGGCGGCGGCTGGGGCACGGTCGGCGGCGTCGAACATCACCTGGGGCTGCTGGGCTTGGTCGAAGACTTCGAGCTTGGGCAGGACGTGGTAGCTTTGGAGCTCGTTGTCCATCAGGGGCACGAAGTTGACGCGGTAGGTGACGCGGTCACGCTGGCCGAAGGGTACGAGGTCGGCGTGGAGCTGTTCTTCCAGTTCGACCTGGGTGTGGCCGGTGTCGTGCCAGCGGATGCGGTAGACCCGGTGCAGGCCGCGGAGGAAGAACTCGTCCTCGTAGAAGTCGTGGGTCTGGCGGTCGGCGGCGCTGGCGAAGGCGGCGGTGAGGCGGTGGCGGGTGCGCTGCGCCAGGGCTTCGGCTTCGGCGCCGTCGTCCATCCGCGGCAGGAAGAAGGCCAGGGAGAGTCGGTTCCAGAGGTCGACGACGAAGGCGCGGCGGAACTCGCTGACGAAGCGCCGCTCCACCATGATCTTGGCGATCTCCTGGTTGTAGACCCCCACCGACTGCGAAAGGTTGACGACGGTTGCGGCGACGGCGCTGACGAAGACCAGTTCGAGCAGACGCACCAGGACGGCGAAGCCGGTGCTGGGCACGGCCGGGCCGAAGCTGTGGGCGACGATGACGCCGATGCCCAGCATGGCGACGAGGAAGAGCAGGACGGTGAGGAGTTGGCCGTGGACCAGCCCCTCGATCCAGCGCATCCAGCGCGTCATCACGGGTCTCCGCGCTGCCGGGCGTCAGGCGTAGCCCATCGGCCGCAGGGCTTCGGCGATCTCCTGGAGGATGGCGGGATCGTCGATGGTGGCGGGAACCTTGACGTCTTCGTGGTCGGCCAGCTTCTTCATCGTACCTCTGAGGATCTTGCCGGAACGGGTTTTGGGCAAACGGTCGACGATGGCGACGAGCTTGAAGGCGGCGACCGGGCCGATCTCGTTCCTCACCTTCTGGATCAGCTCGGCCTTGAGGGTTTCCGCGTCCTGGTCGATGCCGCGCTTGAGGACGACGAGGCCGAGCGGCAGTTCGCCCTTGAGCTGGTCGGCGACGCCGATGACGGCGCATTCGGCGACGGCCGGGTGGCCGGCGAGCACTTCCTCCATGGCGCCGGTGGAGAGGCGGTGACCGGCGACGTTGATGATGTCGTCGATGCGGCTCATGATGAACAGGTAGTCGTCGTCGTCCTTGTAGCCGGCATCGCCCGTCAGATAGTAGCCTGGGTAACGGCTCAGGTAGCTTTGTTCGTAGCGCGCATCGTTCTGCCAGAGGGTCGGCAGGCAGGACGGTGGCAGCGGCAGCTTGATGCAGATGGCGCCGATCTGGCCGGCGGGCACTTCGCCCCCGTCCTCGTCGAGGATGCGGATGTCGTAGCCGGGCACGGCCTTGGTCGGCGAGCCCGGCTTCACCGGCAGCTTCTCGAGGCCGATGCAGTTGGCGGCGATGGCCCAGCCGGTCTCGGTCTGCCACCAGTGGTCGATGACCGGGACGCCCAACTGCGCCTCGGCCCACATCAGCGTGTCGGGGTCGCAGCGCTCGCCCGCGAGGAACAGCGTGCGGAAGTGCGAGAGGTCGTAGTTGGCGATGTGGGCGCCTTCCGGGTCTTCCTTCCTGATGGCGCGGAAGGCGGTGGGCGCGGTGAACAGGGCCGCCACCCGATGCTGCTCGATCACGCGCCAGAAGGCGCCGGGGTCGGGGGTGCCGACGGGCTTGCCCTCGTAGAGCACGGTGGTCGAGCCGTTCAGCAGCGGCGCGTAGACGATGTAGCTGTGGCCGACGACCCAGCCGACGTCCGAGGCCGCCCAGAAGACCTCGCCCGGCTGGACGTCGTAGAGGTGGCGCATCGACCAGAGCAGCGCCGTGGCGTGGCCGCCATTGTCGCGCACGACGCCCTTGGGCTGGCCGGTCGTGCCCGAGGTGTAGAGGATGTAGAGCGGGTCGGTCGCCTCCACGGGCACGCAATCGACGGGGTGGGCGGCGGCCATTGCGGTCGTCCAGTCGACGTCGCGCGGGGTGGTCAGCTCGGCCGTGGCCTGCGGCCGTTGCAGCAGGATGCAGTGGCGCGGCTGGTGCGCGGCATGCCGCAAAGCTGCATCCAGGAGCGGCTTGTACGGGATGACGCGGCTGCCCTCGATGCCGCAGCTCGCGGCGACGATCAAGACGGGCTTGGCGTCGTCGATGCGGGTGGCGAGTTCGTTGGCGGCGAAGCCGCCGAAGACGACCGAGTGGATGGCGCCGATGCGGGCGCAGGCGAGCATGGCGACGACGGCTTCCGGCACCATCGGCATGTAGACGATGACGCGGTCGCCCTGGCGGGCACCGTGCTTCACCAGCACGCCCGCGAACCGCGCCACCTGCTCCTGCAACTCGGCAAAAGTGATGTGGCGGATGGTGCCGGTGACGGGGCTGTCGTAGACGATGGCGGTCTGGCTGGCGCGCCCGCCGCGGACGTGGCGGTCGACGGCGTTGTCGCAGGTGTTGAGTCGGCCGCCCGCGAACCAGCGGTAGAAGGGTGCCCGGCTGGCGTCCAGCACCCGGTCCCAGCGGCGCTCCCAATGCAACCCCTCGGCGGCCTCGCCCCAGAATTCGTCCGGACGCTCCAGCGAACGCCTGCGCATTTGGTCTTGAATGCTCATGCCGACGGGCCTCCCGCTCGCAAATGCTCGGGGCGAGATGTAGCAAATGCGGGGCAGGTTCTTCAGCAAGACCAAAGCCTGCCGCGTTGACAGGGCAGAGGCGCTCGGCGACACCGACGCCAACCGAAGGGGGGAGGCATGGACGGGCATCGCACGGCGAGGTTCGAGGCCGGCTCGATCTACGAGCAGGGCCTGGACCGACAGGCCGCCAACCATCAGCCGCTGACGCCCCTCACCTTCCTCGACCGGGCGGCCACGACCTATCCGGACCGCGTCGCCGTGCGCTACGCGGGCGAGAGCACCACCTACGCGGCGTTCCGCGAGCGCTGCCACCGCCTCGCCGGCGGGCTGGAGGCCTTGGGCGTGAGGCCCGGCGACACGGTGGCGGTGATGGCGCCGAACGTGCCGGCGCTCTTGGAGGCGCACTACGGCGTGCCCTTGGCGGGAGCCGTGCTGGGGGCGCTGAATACCCGGCTGGACGCGCGGACCATCGCCTACATCCTGGCGCACGGCGAGGCGAAGGTGCTGATCGCCGACACGGAGTACGCAGCCGTCGTCGAGGCGGCGCTGGCCCAGCTCGACCGGCCGCTCACGGTGGTCGACCTGGTCGATCCGTCAGCCCCGGGCAAGCGGTCGGGCACGACCGACTACGATGCGCTTTTGGCGTTGGGTCGTCCTGGCTTCGTGCCCTACGCGCCGGCCGACGAGTGGCAGGCCATCGCGCTCAACTACACCTCGGGGACGACCGGCAATCCCAAGGGCGTCGTCTACCACCACCGTGGCGCCTATCTGAACGCCGTCGGCAACGCGCTGGTCTGGGACATGGGCGACGCGCCGGTCTATCTCTGGACCCTGCCGATGTTCCACTGCAACGGCTGGTGCTTTCCCTGGACGGTGACGATGAAGGGCGGCACCCACGTCTGCCTCAGAAAGCTCACCGCCGAGACGGTGCTGGGGGCGATCGCCGACGAGGCGGTGACGCACCTCTGCGGGGCGCCGATCGTGATGGGGCTGATCGCCAATGCCGACGACGCGCTGCACGCCCCGATCCGCCATCGCGTGCGCATGATGACGGCAGCCTCGGCCCCGCCGGCGGCGATGCTGGAGCGGATGGCCGAGCGCGGCTTCGACGTGACCCACGTCTACGGGCTGACCGAGGTCTACGGTCCCGCCACCGTCTGCGCTTGGCAGCATGCGTGGGATACGCTCGACGGCAAGGGCAAGGCGGAGAAGCTGGCGCGGCAAGGGGTGCGCTATCCGGTGCTCGAGGGGCTGGAGGTGTGCGATCCGGAGAGCCTGGAGCCCCTGCCCCACGACGGCGCCACCGTCGGCGAGATCATGATGCGCGGTCACATCGTGATGAAGGGCTACCTGAAGGACGCGGCCGCGACCGAGACGGCGTTCCGGGGCGGCTGGTTCCACACGGGCGACCTCGCCGTGACCCATCCCGACGGCTATGTCGAGATCAAGGACCGCTCGAAGGACATCATCATCTCCGGCGGCGAGAACATCTCGTCCATCGAGGTGGAGGGTGCGCTCTATCGGCACCCGGCGGTGCTGGAGGCGGCCGTCGTCGCCCGGCCGGACGCGCGCTGGGGCGAGAGCCCGTGCGCCTTCGTCACGCTCCGGCCGGGGGCGAGTGCCACGGCCGAGGAGCTGATCGCGCACTGCCGCAGCGAACTGGCCCATTTCAAGGCGCCGCGCACCGTCGTCTTCGGCGAACTGCCGAAGACCTCGACGGGCAAGGTGCAGAAGACCGTGCTCCGCAATCAAGCCAAGGACCTAACGCCATGACGACCTCGCTGGACCCGAACCTGCCCGACGGCGCCACCCTGGTCGGCCGCGCCTGGCGGCCCGGCCTCGGCGCCTCGGTCGTCACGTTGCGCCAGGGCCGGCTGACCGACGTCACCCCTTCCCTGCCGACCATCGCCGCCGTCCTGTCCGCAGCCGAGCCGGCGGCGGCGGTGCGGGCGGCCGAGGGCGAGGATCTCGGTGCGCTCGACGAGGTGGTGGCGGCGAGCCGCTGGGACCGCCGCGGCGAGGCGGTCGTCCACCTCCTGGCGCCGGCCGACCTGCAACCGATCAAGGCGGCGGGCGTCACCTTCGTGCAGAGCCTGCTCGAGCGGGTGATCGAGGAGCAGGCCGACGGCGATCCGAAGAAGGCGGCGGCGGTGCGCCAACAGATCGAGGCGACCATCGGCACCGATCTGAAGGCGATCCGGCCCGGTAGCGACAAGGCCAAGGCCTTGAAGGCGGAACTGCAATCGCGCGGCCTCTGGTCGCAGTATCTGGAGGTCGGCATCGGCCCGGATGCCGAGGTGTTCACCAAGGCGCCGCCGATGTCGGCGGTCGGCACCGGCGCCATGATCGGCCTGCACCCGGTCTCGGTCTGGAACAACCCGGAGCCGGAGATGGTGCTGGCGATCGCACCGGACGGCACGATCAAGGGGGTGACGCTAGGCAACGACGTGAACCTCCGGGACGTCGAGGGCCGCAGCGCGCTGCTCCTCGGCCGCGCCAAGGACAACAACGGCGCCTGTGCGCTGGGCCCGTTCCTCCGGCTGTTCGACGACGGCTTCGGCCTCGACGACGTGCGCTCCACCACGGTGCAACTCCGGGTCGAGGGCTCGGACGGCTTCGTCCTCGACGGCGAAAGCTCGATGGCGGCGATCAGCCGCGATCCGGCCGACATCGCGGGACAGACGCTGAACGACTGCCATCAGTACCCGGATGGCGTGTTCTTGATGTGCGGGACGATGTTCGCGCCGACCAAGGACCGGGGCGAAGCGGGGAGCGGCTTCACCCACCGCGACGACGACGTGGTGACCATTGCAGCACCGGGGCTGGGCCGCCTGGTCAACCGGGTCGGCCGCGCCAATGCGATCCCGCGTTGGACCTACGGATTGTCGGCGTTGTTCGGAGATCTCGGACGCCGCGGGCTCGTTTGAGCCCGCGGCCCGGAGCGATGCTCAGTGGAGGGCGCGATCGCGGATCGGCGCACCATTCTCTTCGAGGCGAAGGATCTGTTCCTTGAGCCGCAGCTTCTCTTTCTTCAATCGAGCCAGCACGCTGGTATCGGGCAAGGGCCGGAGCATCTCTCTCGAGAGTTCGGCGTCCAAGGCCGCGTGCTTGTCCTTCAAGCTGACGAGGTGTTCGTGAGTTGCCATCCGGCTCACCCTCCGTTCCAGTCCCGAAGAATGTGGGATAATACCTTCGCAGGAGGCCGAGCGCCATCGGCAAAAGGCCCTGTGCCGCCAACCTTAGGTGGATGAAACCTGACATGCGTGTGATCGTCGGCCTGTCGGGCGCGAGCGGCGTCCGCTACGGGATCCGTCTCTTGGAGGCGCTGCGGGCGCTCGACGTCGAGACGCACCTGGTCCTCACCCGTGCCGCCGCGATGACCATCGCCTACGAGACCGACCGCTCGGTGCGCGAGGTGCGCGACCTCGCCCATACCGTGCACGACAACGGCGACGTCGGCGCCGGCCCGGCCTCGGGCTCGTTCCGCTCGCTCGGCATGATCGTCGCACCCTGCTCGATGCGGACCGTCGCCGAGATCGCGCACGGCTTGTCCATGAGCCTGTTGACGCGCGCCGCCGACGTAATGCTGAAGGAGCGCCGCCGGCTGGTCGTCGCCCCGCGCGAGACGCCCCTGCACCTCGGCCACCTGCGCAACATGACGGCGCTCGCCGAACTCGGCGCCATCGTCGCCCCGCCAATGCCGGCCTTCTACGCCAAGCCGGCCTCGCTCGACGAGCTCGTCGACCATCAGGTCGGCCGCTGGCTGGACCTGCTCGGCCTCGACAACGACCTCGTCCGCCGCTGGAAGGACCCCGCGCCCGATCCCGGCGAGACCGAGAACGGGGGCTGAAGAGCGATGTTCGCGGTGATCTTCGAGGTGCAACCGAGAGCGGACCGTCTGGACGCGTATCTGGACATCGCGCGTCTGCTCCGTCCCGAGTTGGAGCGGATCGAGGGCTTCCTCGAGAACACGCGCTATCGCAGCCGCAGCCGCGCCGGTCTCCTGCTGTCGCTCTCGTTCTGGCGCGACGAGAAGGCGGTGATCCGTTGGCGCACGCACGCCGGGCACTATGCCGCCCAGGCGAAGGGGCGCCGGGAGGTACTGGCCGGCTACCGGCTGCGCGTCGGTGAGGTGGTGGCGACGGGCGGCATCGGCGCCCCTGGAGCGCTGCCGAGGCATCGCCTGGACGAGACCGAGATCGGCGACGCCAAGGCGATGGTGCTGCGCCTGGGCCGCGGGCCCGCCGCGTCGCCGCCGCTTGCCGGCCCGCCGGCGCTGACCACCGACCGCCTGGACGGCGTGGTCGATCCTCTGGATTGGGCGGAGGTCGCCGCCCATGCGAGCGCCGAGACCGCGGCAGCGGCCATGCCCGCCACCCCGCCCTCGGGCGAGCGCTGGGCGCAGGTGTGCATCGTCCGCGACTACGGCCTCTTGGATCGTCGCGAGGCGCCGCAGTTCCACCAGCCGGTGCCGGAGGTCAGCGGCGAATGACCGCGCGGCCGATGGACGTGCGCGCCTGCCACCCCAGCCTCGCGAGTTCCGGCTCCGCGCCTGCTTCCTCCGGCCAGCCGACGCAGAGATAGGCGACCAAGCGCCAAGTGTCGGGGACATCCAGGTCGGCAGCGACGCGCTCGGGTTCGAGAATCGAGACCCAGCCGACGCCGACGCCCTCGCTACGTGCCGCCAGCCAGAAGGTGTGGACGGCCGTCACCACGGAATAGCACAGCGTTTCGGGCATGGTGCGGCGGCCGAGGCCGTGACCCTGCGCCGTGGCCAGGTCGGCGAAGACGGCGAACTGGACGGGCGCTACGGCCAGGCCCTCCAGCCGCAGCCGGGCATAGGCCGCCGACCGCACCGCCGGCTCGGCCGCCAGCGCGGCGGCGTTGGCGGCGGCGAAGTTGCGGCGGATCGCGGCCCGCGCCGCCTCGCCGTCGACGCGGACGAACCGCCAGGGCTGGCTGTTGCCGACCGAAGGGGCAAGACAGGCGAGGTCCAGCCAGCGCTCGACGGCCGCCTCGTCCAAGGCATCGGGCCGGAAGCGACGGACGTCCCGACGCCAGCGGACCAGTCGCTCGAAGCCAGCCCGAAACGCGGTATCGAACGCCGGTGGCGTCACGCCCCGACCTCGGCCCGAACGGCGTCCTGCAGCGGCGCCCACAGAGCCGGCGGCAGGGCCGGAACCAGGGACGTCAGATCGCCGGCGGGCGGTGCCTCGGTCGCCTGCCAACCGCCGGTGTAGGCGGCCAACGCGTCGAGCTGCGCGCGCTCGGCCGCCAGTTCCACGTCCTGCACCCGACGCTTCAGCGCCGCCGCGTCGGCTGCGGAGACGCCCATCGCGGGTGCCGCGTCGAGCAGGCAGCGGCGGACGCCGCGCAGGCCGCCGACGACGTCGCGCTGCCAAACGCGGCTGCACTCGCTCAGCACGCACCAGCGTCCGGCGTCGACCGGGATGCCGCGCGCCATCAGCCAGGCTCCGGTCAGGAGCACCGGGACGTCGACCCCGTGCACGTCCTGCAATTCCAGGCACAGATCGCGCACCCCCGGCCGTCCGTAGAGGCGGACGGCGGCGTCCCAGATCGCACTCATCGGTCGCCGAAGGTGATGCCGAGGCCGCGCGCGGTCTTGACCAGACAGTCGTCGGGATCGACCGCCTGATAGCTGCCGATGGCGTCGGCGATGGGCACGTCGACCACCTCGCGGTGCCGCCACGCGACCATGCGGCCGAACTTGCCCGCGGCGCAGAGATCGACCGCGGCGACGCCGAAGGCCGAGGCCAGCACCCGGTCGTAGGCGACCGGCGAGCCGCCGCGCTGGACGTGACCCAGCACCGTCACCCGTGTCTCCATGCCGGTGCGCTCGGCGATCGCCGCCGCCACCTGATGGCCCACTCCGCCGTAGCGCCGTTCGCCCTGGCTCACCGCCTGCACGCTGTGCTCGCCGGCCGGCGCCTTGGTCGCCTCGGCGACGATGACCAGCGAGTGCTTGCGCCCGGTGGCGCGGCGCTCCTCCAAGTAACGGCAGACGGTATCCATGGCGTAGGGGATTTCGGGGATGAGGATGACGTGAGCGCCCCCGGCGATGCCCGCATTGAGGGCGATGTGGCCGGCATCGCGGCCCATCACCTCCAGCACCATGACGCGGCTGTGACTGGCGGCGGTAACGTCGAGCCGGTCGAGGGCCTCGGTCGCCACGGCGACCGCCGAGTGGAAGCCGATCGAGGCGTCGGTCTGGCCGAGATCGTTGTCGATGGTCTTGGGGATGCCGACGAAGTTCCAGTCGGATTGGCGGGCGAGACGGTCGAGGATGGCGAGGCTGCCGTCGCCGCCAATGCCGATCAGGGCGTCGAGCCCGATCGCATGGTAACCCTGGCCGATCTTGCCGGACTGATCGACGAACCCGCCCTTGCCGTCGGGATAGGCGAAGGGATCGCCCTTGTTGGTGGTCTCCAGCACCGTGCCGCCGCGACCGACCAAGCCGGAGACGTCACCGGGTGTCAGCGTGACCGCATCGACCGGTCGTGTCGCGAAGCCGTGCGTGGCCTTGTGGATACCGTACACCTCGAAGCCGTAGCCGTGGACGGCGCGGCGGACGACGGCCCGGATGACCGCGTTCAGCCCCGAGCAGTCGCCGCCGCTGGTCAACACGCCGATACGCATGCAGGTCCTTTCCTCGCTGGTCGTTCCGCTGGGGTGCGTCCGGCCGCGTTCGTCGAGAGCGTAGGCAGACGCGCCCGACGTGGTATAACGGCTGCGTATGTCTCGGGCATGGAAGCTTCACCCGTCATGGTCTTCGACACGGAGATCGAGACGCTCAAGGCGGCGCACCGCGCCCTCGACGAGCGCATCAGGCAACTGGAGACCGAACGCAATGCCGGTCAAATCGAAGTGCAGCGGCTGAAGAAACGCAAGCTGCACCTCCGCGACCGGATCGCGCGGTTGGAGAGCTCCAGGCTACCCGACATCATCGCCTGAGCCGCTCGTGGCCGTGGCACGGTTGCGCTGGGCCTTCTGCTCGCGCTTGCAGCGATACATCTCCGCATCCGCCGCCGCCAGCACCTCCTCCGCGTGCTGACCGGGCGCGAAGGCGTAGGCGCCGTAGGCGAGTGCTATCTCGATCAACACCCCCTCCCAGGCCAACGGCCGCCGCTTGACCAACTCCGCAAGGCTGCGCGCCTTCTGGCGCGCCGTCTCGAGGTCCGCCCACATCAAGATCACGCCGAACTCGTCGCCGCCGAGGCGGGCGAAGACGTCCGAGGCGCGGAGGTTGCGGACCAAGACCTCCGCCACGTGGCGCAGGACGGCGTCACCCGCGGCGTGGCCGTGGCGGTCGTTGACGTGCTTCAGGTCGTTGAGATCGAAATAGAGCACGCAGCCGGGCGTGCCGTAACGCTCCAGACCGCGGATGGCGCGTGCCAGCTCGCGCATGAACGAGCGGCGGTTGCTGATCGGCACCAGCGAGTCCTCGTCGGCCAAGCGCTCCAGTTCCGCCTCGCGCATGCGCCGCCGTTCGATCTCGGCGCTGAGATCGGCGTTGTCGTGCAGGAGCGTGACCAGCGCCTTGCGAACCTCGGGGGTGAGCGCGTGCTTCGGGACGCCGGTCAGCGTCACGAGATCGTCGTCGGTGAGCGACCGCTGTAGGTCGTCGCTCATCCGACCCCATTCCGGTCCACGAGGGTGACGTGTCCCATCTTCCGCCCTGCCCGTATCTCGGCCTTGCCGTAAAGGTGCAGGTGCGCGTGCGACTCCGCAAGCCAAGAGGCCCAATCGGCGCCGTCGGCCCCCAAAAGATTCACCATGCGCGCGCGCGCGGTCGCATGCGCGGGCGCGAGCGGCCAGTCGCAGACCGCGCGCACGGCCTGCTCGAACTGGTCCACGGTGCAGGCATCGAGGGTCCAGTGGCCCGAGTTGTGCGGGCGCGGCGCGAATTCGTTGACGAGCAGTTCGCCGTCCGTCGTCTCGAACAGCTCGACCGCAAGGAGCCCCTCGAGCCGCAGTCCCTCGGCGACGGTCCCGGCCAGTTCGACACCGGCCGCCGTCAGCGCCGGGCTTGCCGCCGCCGGCGCCAGGGTCTCGCGCAGGATGCCGTCGTCATGGCGGTTCTCGACCAAGGGAAAGGTTGCGACCTGCCCGCTCGGCCGCCGTGCCACCAACACCGACAACTCCCGCGTGAACGCAACCTCGCTTTCGACCACGCAGGGTACGCCGCCCATCGCCCGCCACGCGGCGTCGGCCTCGTCGGCGGCGAGGATCCGCGTCTGGCCCTTGCCGTCGTAGCCGAGGCGCCGCGTCTTGATCCGCGCGGGAAAGCGCAGGCCGTCGAGCGCCGCTCCGTCCGCCGTGCCCGCATAGGCGACGAACGGGGCGGTGCGCAGGCCGAGCGAAGCGGCGAAACGCTTCTCCCGCAAACGATCCTGGGCAACCGCCAGCACCCCCGCACCCGGCCGAACCGGAACCCGCGCCGCCAGCCGTTCGACGCTCCACGCCGGCACGTTCTCGAACTCGAGCGTGACCAGGTCGACGGCGGCGGCGAACGCGTCGAGCGCTCGGGCGTCGTCGAACGGCGCGAGCGTGCGGCGCGACGTCACCTGAACCGCCGGCTCGTCATCCGCCTGGGCGAAGACGTGGACGTGGAGGCCCAGGCGATGCGCGGCCATGGCGAGCATGCGGCCGAGCTGACCGCCGCCGAGGATGCCCAAGGTGGCGCCGGGTTCGAGGATCACGCCTCGGTCTCGTCCGCAGGCGCTTCCGGGACGGCTGCCGTCTGCGCCGCCCGCCAGGCGCGGAGCCGCGCCGCCAGGGCCGGATCGGCCAGCGCCAGGATCGCGGCTGCCTGCAACCCGGCGTTCACCGCGCCGGCGCGGCCGATGGCGAAGGTGCCGACGGGGACGCCCGCGGGCATCTGCACGATGGAGTAGAGGCTGTCGACACCGCTCAGGCTCTCGCTGCGCACCGGCACACCGAGAACCGGCAGCGTCGTCAACGAGGCGATCATCCCCGGCAGGTGCGCCGCTCCGCCGGCACCGGCCACGATGACCTGGATACCCTCGTCGATCGCTCCCTTGGCGAACGCGTAGAGCCGCTCCGGCGTGCGGTGCGCAGAGACCACGCGGCACAGATGCGGCACCTCGAGCTCGCGCAGCACGTCCGCAGCGTGACGCAGGCACGGCCAGTCCGAGCGGCTGCCCATGACCACGGCGACGCGCACGCTCAGCGCTTCCCCTCCGGTTGGGGCGGTTCGCCGTTGCCCTCGTCTTCACCCTCGGCGGGCCCGCCACGCAACGCACGGGCGCCTTCGGCCGCCGCCAGGTTGGCCTCGCGCACCTGCACGAAGACCTCCTCGCGCAAGACCGAGGCGTGGCTCGGGAACACGAAACCGAGCTTCACCGTCTTGCCGCGCAACTCGACGACCCGGACTTCGATGTCGTGGTTGATGACCACGGCCTCGCCGACTTTCCGCGTCAGGTACAGCATGGGGGGCGATAACTTCCTTGGAGTTAGGAGGTTGTTAACCCTGTTGCGACTAGCCTGCAACCGGTGGCGATGGGCCAGGAGGACGACGATGCTGGAGCGCTTGGGGCTGTTCGATCTGGCGAGCCGGCGGCTCGACTATCTCGAGCAACGGCACGTGGTGATCGCCCGCAACATCGCCAATGCCGACACGCCGGGCTTTCGCCCGTCGGACGTGCGCGAGCCGGATTTCGGCGCCATGGTTCGCGGCCGAGGCCCCGGCAACGTCGCGCTCGCGACCTCCCACGCCGGACACCTCCGAAGCTCCACCGCCCAAGGCCCGGGCCGGCTGATCCGTCCGCCGCACGAGGTCTTGCCCTCCGGCAACGCCGTGAGCCTGGAGGAAGAGGCCGGAAAACTGCGCGAAACCGCCGGCCAGCACGGCAAGATCACCGCCCTCTACGGCAAGTATGTCGGCTTTCTCAAGATGGCGGTCGGCGCGCAGGGTTGACGCGCCGCAGCCGAGCGAAAGGACGCTTCCGCATGAAACTCGAAGACAGCGTTGCGATCGCCAGCGCCGGCATGAAGGTGCAGGGCGTACGAGTGCGCCTCGCCGCGGAGAACCTCGCCAACGCCTCCTCGACCGCGAACGAGCCCGGAGGCGAGCCCTACCGGCGCAAGACCGTCAGCTTCGGCGAGCGGCTGGACCGCGAGCGCGGCCTGCGCCTGGTCGACGTGCAGCGCTACGGCGTCGATCGCGGCGACTTCGAACGCCGCTTCGATCCCACCCATCCCGCCGCCGACGGGGCCGGCTACGTCCTGTTGCCGAACGTCAGCCCCCTGATCGAGCTGATGGACATGCGCGAGGCGCAGCGGACCTACGAGGCCAACCTCAACGCCATCTCGCTCACCCGCAACCTCGTCCGCCAGACGCTGGACCTGTTGCGCTGAGCCTCGGGAGCGCCCGCCGATGACCACCATCGATCCGCTTGCCGCGCGCCTCGCGCAACTGGTGAAGGCGGGTGCCGGCCAGGGCGCCGCCAACCTCCGGGGCGTCGGTGCCGCGCCGAGCTTCGAGAGCCTGCTCTCGACGGCCATCCGCGACACCGTCGCCGTCAACCAAGCGGCCGAGGCGACCTCGGCGCGCGGCATCACCGGCGACGCCTCGGTGCGCGAGGTGGTGGAGGCGGTGACCGCTGCCGAGGTCACCCTGCAGACGGCGACCGCCGTGCGCGACCGCGTGATCGCCGCCTATCAGGACATCATCCGGATGCCGATCTGATCCGGCCCGGATCGAGGGGAGTTCCCGCACCATGGAAGGCACCGTCCTCGACGTCGCCCGCACCGCCGTCTTCGTCTCGCTGAAGGTCGGCGCGCCGGTGATGTTCGTCGCCCTCGGCATCGGCTTGGTCGTCTCGTTCATCCAGGCGATCACGCAGATCCAGGAACCCACCCTCACCTTCGTGCCCAAGGCGGTGGGCATCATGCTCACCCTGGTCCTCGCCATGCCCTTCATGCTCGGCACCCTGATCGCCTTCGCGCAGGAACTGTTCGTGCGGATCGGCAGCGGCACGTGACCATCGTCCTCGCCGACGAGTTGGCGTTGCTGGCGCTGGTGTTCGCGCGCGTCGGCGCGGCGGTGATGATCCTGCCGATCTTCGGCGAGAGCTACGTCCTTTCCCGCGCGCGTCTGATGCTCGCCCTCGCCCTCTCGGTCCTGCTCGCGCCGGTCCTGGCGCCCACCCTGCCGGCCGTGCCGTCGATCGACGCGGCCTTCGCCGGAAGGGTCGGCGTCGAGGTGGTGCACGGGCTCTTTCTCGGCAGCTTCGTGCGGTTGGCCGTGGTCGCCCTCTCCATCGCCGGCGGTGCGGTCGCCATGCAGATGGGCTTCGCCGCCGCCAACTTCTTCAACCCGGCCGAGGCCCAGCAGAGTTCGGTCACGGGCAACCTGTTCAGCATTGCGGGCTTTGCCGGCCTGCTCGCGGTCGACGGCCACCACATGATGCTGCGGGGGCTCGTCGCCAGCTACGAGGCGCTGCCGCCCTCCGGCGGGCTGCAGGCGGCGGACATGGCGGCCGCGATGGCACGCGGCAGTGCCGACGCCGTGGCGCTCGGTCTCCAAATGGCGCTGCCGATGACGGCGGCTGCGGTCGTGCTCTACGCACTCCTTGGCATGATGAACCGTCTCGTGCCGACGCTCCAGGTCATCTTCGTGGCCTTGCCGGCACAGATCCTCCTGGGCCTCGGCATCCTCGGGCTGACGGTGGCGGGCATCGTCCAGCTCTTCGTCGCCTTCGTCTTCGACCTCAACGCGCTGCTGGGGGCCTAGACGATGAGCGAAGAGCCGGAGAAGAGCGACAAGACAGAAGAACCGACACCAAAACGCCTCGAGGACGCGCAGCGCGACGGCCAGGTCGCGACCTCGCGCGACGTGACCAGTCTGCTGCTGCTCGGGGTCGGCGTCCTCATGATCTCGCCCTTGGGCGCCGGCCTGTTCGGTGGCTTGGTGCGGCCGCTGCGCAGTTTTCTCGAACGCCCGCACCTGTTCGCCGGCGACGCGGAAGCGCTGGCCGAGGTGCTGGTCGCCGCCGGCCTCGCCGTGATGCTGGTGCTGGCTTTGCCACTCGCCCTCTGCATGGCTGCGGCGATCCTCTCCAACGTGCTCCAGCACGGCCTGGTCTGGAGCCTCAAGCCGGTCACGCCGAAGATCAACCGGATCTCGCCGATGGCGGGGCTGAAGCGGCTGTTCGCGCCGAAGTCGCTGGCGGAGTTCGTCAAGAACGTGGCCAAGGTGTCGCTGGTGGGCGGTGCCGCGTGGCTGGCGCTGCGGCCGGTGACGATGGAGTTCGTCGGCGCCATGCACGTGCCCATGCCGGACGTCCTGGCGCTCGTCCAGAACTGGCTCTTGCGCGCGACGGGAGCGGCGCTGCTGGTGGTCGCGGCCATCGCCATCGCCGACTTCATGCTGCAGCAGCACAGCCACCTCCAGCAGCTCAAGATGACCCGCCGGCAGGTGAAGGACGAGGCCAAGCAGACCGACGGCGATCCGCACGTGAAGGCGAAGATCCGCCAGCTCCGCATGGAGCGGGCGCGGCACCGCATGATGGCGGCGGTGCCGGAGGCGACCGTGGTGATCACCAACCCGACGCATTTCGCGGTGGCGTTGCGCTACGACCAGAGCCGGATGAACGCCCCCGAGGTCGTCGCCAAGGGTACCGACGCAGTCGCATT
This sequence comes from Geminicoccaceae bacterium, assembly GCA_050485385.1. Classification (GTDB taxonomy): domain Bacteria; phylum Pseudomonadota; class Alphaproteobacteria; order Geminicoccales; family Geminicoccaceae; genus RECO01. The sequence goes on from JBJHBG010000013.1 coordinate 16,229, forward strand.
CCGCATTCGTGCGCTCGCCCGCGACCATGAAGTGCCGATCATCGAGAACAAGCCTCTGGCGCGCGCCCTGTTCGCCGACGTCGAGCTGGGCCAGACGATCCCGCAGACGCACTTCGAGGCGGTGGCCGAGGTGATCGGGTTCGTCATGCGACAGCGGTCGGGAGGTGGCCCCGGTCTCTGAGCCGGCAGCATCGGCCGCAGCGCTAACCCCTTGTTAACGGTTGGCGCCGACACTGGACATTCGTCCTCGTTTCCCGGAGTTCGTGCCGGTGTCGTATCCGTTCGTCCAGCGGCTCGCCGCTCTCGTTCTCGTCCTCGTCGCCGCCGCGGCACCCGCCGTCGCGTCGATGCCGTTCGCCCCCAATGTCCGCGTGCTCCCGGACGAGGTGCGGCTGCCGCGCTGGGAGGCGGCCCTCGCCCGCACCCAGGCCGAGCGACCGCAACTCCGCGCCTGTTTGGAGTCCGCCGAGCATTGTGACGCACCCCGCCTTGCCGGCTGGCGGCGGATGATGACCGAGGTGCGCGATGCGGATTGGCAACGGCAGCTCGACGCCGTCAACCGCTTCGTCAACACCGTGCCCTACGTACGCGACATCGACCGCTTCGGTGTCGTCGACTACTGGGCGAGCCCGCTGGAGTTCTTCGCGGGCGGTGGCGATTGCGAGGACTACGCCATCGCCAAGTACGTAAGCCTGCGCAAGCTGGGCGTACCGGCGGAAGCCATGCGCATCGTCGTCCTGGAGGACCTAGCCCGCGGCATCGCCCACGCGGTGCTGGCCGTCCACCAGCACGGTAGGGTCTGGGTGCTCGACAACTACGACGACAAGATCCGGGCGATCGACGCCTTGCCGCACTATGCGCCCTACTATGCGGTGAACGAAAGCCAGCGCTGGCTGCATCGCCTGCCGAACGAGCCAGTTCCCGCGGCACGCACGCGCTGACCGCCGGTCCGTCAACTTTGGTGCAGCAGGAGCGCTCGTGCATTGCATCGGTCGAACCGGAGCGCTCTACTGCGCGTTCCTGCTTGAGCAACGCCACGGACGACATGATGGACTCGAACCTGAAGATCAGCTTTCACAACGTACCGCATTCGGACGCCGTGGAGACCGAGATCCGCGAACGCGTGGCCAAGCTGGAGGGCTTCTTCGACCGCATCGTCGGCTGCCGGGTGGTGGTGGAGGCGCCCGCCAAGAACCAGGAGGGCGCCGCCGCCTCGTTCGCCGTCAAGATCGAGATTGCGGTGCCCGGCCAGGACATCGTGGTCAAGGCCGACCCGTCGCCGGACCTGCACGCGGCCCTCGCCCAGAGCTTCGACGTCGCCAAGCGCCGGCTGAAGACGCACGCCGAAAAGCGCCGCGGCGCCTGACGCCGGCCGCACCCGCCAGCATCACCCGCCGGCCGGCGGCTCGCGGTCCGCGGCGACCGCCAGCCGCAGGGCCTCCTGCACCCGCCCGGGTTCGATCGGTTTGGTGAGGCAGCCCTGCATGCCCACGGCGAGGCAGCGCGCCGCGACCTCCCCCGCGGCGTTGGCCGTGACGGCGACGATCGGCACCCGGCCGGCACTCCCTGCCAGTCCCCGAATCCGCGCGGTCGCCTCGAAGCCCGAGAGGCCGGGCATCTGGAGGTCCATCAAGACGGCGTCGAACCGGCCTTCCCCGGCCCGGGCGACCGCCGTCTCGCCGTCGAGTGCCGTCTCCACCTCGTGCCCCACCCGCTCGAGTACGATCTGCAAGAGCCGTACGTTCATCGGGTTGTCGTCCACCACCAAGAGCCGCCAGGGACCGTCGGCCCGCTCGCGCAGACCATGCACGGTAACGAACTCACGCTCGGCCGCGGCGGTGCCGTCCCACAACCGTCCGAGCGCTGCGGCCAACACGTCGGCGGCCGCGGTCTGCGGCAGGTAGCCGTCGAAACCGGCCTCGCGCGCAGCCCCGGCCTCACCGCGGACGCCGGCGGCGACCAGGGCGAGCGCCGGCAGGTTCGGCCGTGCCGCCGCTGCGCGCCAGCGGGCAAGGGCAGCCCCGGTCTCCGCCCGCACCGCGTCGCAGACCACCAAAAGCGCATCGGGCGCCCCTTCCGCTCGCGCCAGTCCGCGCAGCATCTCGGCCGGATCGACGACCACCTCCGGCGTCACGCCCATCGAGCGCAAGCGTTCGCCGAGCAGACGGCCGACCTCCCCCTGACCGCCAACGACCGTCACCCGGCGGCGGTCGAGCGGTGGCGGCGCCAGCGGCGCCGGTTCGGCGGTGGCCGGCAGCGGCAGGTCGACCGTCACGGTCGTGCCGCGTCCAGCCGCACTGGCAACGGCGATGCGCCCCCCCATACCGGCGACGAGATGACGGGTGATGGTGAGGCCGAGACCGAGACCCTGCTGACGATCCCCCGCCTCCAGTTGGACGAAGGGACGGCGGAGGCGGTCGAGCGCCTGGCGATCCATCCCCCGGCCGGTGTCGGCAACCCGGAAGCGGAGCATGCCGTCCGCGCCAAGCGGCATCACCTCCAGCCGCACTTCGCCGTCGGTCGTGAACTTCAGCGCGTTGCCAACCAGGTTGAGCAGAACTTGGCGCAGTCGCCCCGGATCGCCCATCACCCAGGTTGGAACCGCATCGTCGACGACGCCGATCAGGCGGAGCGAGCGAGCGCCGATTCGCGGCCGGAGCCAGTCGAGCGAGCGACCCACCGCCAACCGCACGTCGAACGGCTCGTGCAGGACGTGCAGATCACCCCGCTCCAGCCGGTTCACGTCGAGCAGGTCGGCGATCAGCGTCAGCATCGTCGCCGACGCATCCTTCAGCGCCTCGGCATAGCGCTGCTGCTGCGGATCGAGCGGCGTGAGCAACAACAGGTCGGTCATGCCGACGATGGCGTTCATCGGATCGCGCAGATCGTGGGCGACGGCCGCCACCCAGTCCTTGACCGGCAAGCTCGGTCCCGGTTCGGCATCATCGGCCACGATCGTGCGTCTCCCGCCGCAGGCGAGACAACATGCGAGCAAATCGCGGGACGCGAAAGGTTTGAGTTAAGGTATTTTTTCCTGTAGAACGGCGGCGAAAGGTTTGGAGAAGCCGATGCCCGCCCCGCGTCGTTCCGCTCGCGCCACGTCCGATCCGCCGACCGGCGACGCCACGGAGTCCGCACCCAAACGGCCCGGTCGCCGGACCAAGGTCGAAGCGGACCCGGCACTACGCGTCGCCGCTCTGCGCACCGTCCTTTTCGACACCATCGAGGCCGAAGTCCGCGACGGCAACGTCCGGGTGATCCTGTGGCTCGCCGACCGCCTCAAGCTGCTCGAGGCGCAAGAGGAAAAAGCGGGGCCGGCCGACGAGTTGCGGGCGTTGTTGGAGGACCTGCCACCGCAAGAGCTGCGCGAATTCGCCAGCCTCGCCGCGAAATAGGCAGTAGGACGTGTCAGGCGGATTCGACGGTAACGGAAGTGTCGGACGTGTGGAACACGACCAGTCCGTCGTTGAAGCGCAGGAACCTGAAGCCACTCACGTCGATCCCCTCGGCGGTGACGTGCGACCGCACCACCCCGGCTTCGTAGTCCGGAGACGGCGCCTCCAGCACCATGTCGCGAAACGCCGAGTCGTTGAACAACACGACCTCACCGCTCGCTCCCGGCTGCAAGTCCGTCACGGCTACGCGAAAGACGATGGCCATGTCGTCCTCGCCGGAACGAGCCAACACAGGCACGTCTGCCGCTCGGTCGATCTCTGCTGCCAACGCCTTTTTCGTCACTTCGACACATCCCGCCGCGCGAACCATCTGGATCCGTTCATCACGGTTTCGCCCGCCCTTGCCAACTGCCTTTTACCCACGTTGCCCACCGACATGGTAAACGGCGTACCCAAGGTTCCCACACCGCGCACAAACTATGTGCATTTACCTTAGACGGGCAACCCGAACTTTCCTTCCAGGAAAGTTCGGGTCTCGCCGTTCAAAGGTCGGCGTAACAGTGCACTTCGGCGCCGCCGCCGGGATGGGTGACCGCACCCTTCTCGGCGGAACCGACCGTCTGCGCGTACTTCCAGAGCGTGCCCGACGCGTAGAACGTCGGCCGCGGCTGCCACGTTTCGCGGCGTCGCGCCAACTCCGCCTCGTCCAACTCGACGTCCAGCGTGCCCTTGCTCGCGTCGATGGCGATGACGTCACCGTCGCGGATCAGCCCGATCGGTCCGCCCGCCGCCGCCTCGGGCCCGACGTGGCCGATGCAGAACCCGCGGGTCGCGCCCGAGAATCGGCCGTCGGTGATCAAGGCCACCTTGTCGCCACGGCCTTGGCCGTAGATCGCCGAGGTCACGCCCAGCATCTCGCGCATGCCGGGACCGCCCTTCGGACCCTCGTAGCGGATGACGATGACCTCGCCGTCGGCGTACCTGCCCGCCTGAACGGCCGCCATCGCGTCTTCCTCGCAGTCGAAACAGCGCGCCGGACCCTTGAAGACGAGGCTCGGCAGTCCCGCCACCTTGACGATCGCCCCCTCCGGCGCGAGCGAGCCCGCGAGGCCGACCACGCCGCCCCAGGTGGTGATCGGGTCCGACGTCGGCCGCACCACCGGGTTGGGCACGAACTTCACGCCCTGGAGGTTCTGGGCGATGGACTTGCCCGTCACCGTGATGCAGTCGCCGTGCAGGTAGCCGCCGTCCAGGAGCGCCTTCATCAGAATAGGCACCCCACCGACGTCGTGCAGGTCGCGCATGACGTACTGTCCGGCGGGCTTGAGGTCGGCGATGTAGGGCGTGCTGCGGAAGATCTCGGCGACGTCGTGCAGGTCGAACGCGATCCCAGCCTCGTGGGCCAGCGCCGGCAGGTGCAGCGCACCGTTGGTCGAGCCGCCGGAGGCCGCCACCACACGGGCCGCGTTCTCGAGCGACTTCAAGGTGATGATGTCGCGCGGCCGGATGCCGGCGGCCAACAGCTCCATCACCGCCTCGCCCGACGCCTCCGCCCACTGGTCGCGGGTCTCGTAGGGTGCCGGCGTACCGGCCGAGCCGGGCAGGGCGAGGCCGATCGCCTCCGACACGCAGGCCATGGTGTTGGCGGTGAACTGACCGCCGCAGGAGCCGGCCGACGGGCAGGCCACCTGCTCCAACTCCGCCAAGTCCTCCGGGCTCATGTCGCCGACCGCGTGCTTGCCCACGGCCTCGAACACGTCCTGCACGGTAACGTCCTTGCCGCGGAACTTGCCCGGCATGATCGAGCCGCCGTACATGAAGACCGCCGGCACGTTGAGGCGCGCCATCGCCATCATCAGGCCCGGCAGCGACTTGTCGCAGCCGGCGAGCCCGACCAGCGCGTCGTAGGCGTGGCCGCGCACGGTGAGCTCGGTGGAATCGGCGATCACCTCGCGGCTGACCAGGGACGACTTCATGCCCTGGTGGCCCATGGCGATGCCGTCGGTGACGGTGATGGTGGTGAACTCACGCGGCGTGCCGCCGGCCTTGGCGACGCCCCGCTTGGCGGCCTGCGCCTGGCGGGCGAGCGCGATGTTGCAGGGGGCCGCCTCGTTCCAGGTCGTCACCACCCCGACGAACGGTCGCGCGATGTCGTCCTTGGTCAACCCCATGGCGAAGTAGTAGGAACGGTGCGGCGCCCGATCCGGCCCCATCGTGGAGTGCCGGCTCGGAAGTTTAGCCTTGTCGAAAACGGTAACCCTCGCCATCGGTGCCTGCCCTTGAGACTTCGTTCGAACGCTTCCAACCTACTTGCCGGCGCACGCGATGCCTAGCATCGACACTGCACCGCCGCCGCCCGCCCGTGGTTGGGCTCGTTGGGTGCGGGCGTTCAACGGCTTCAACGACAACCACCAGTCCATCCACGCGGGCCACATCGCCTTCGTGGCGCTGTTGTCGCTGTTTCCCTTCCTGATCGTCCTCGTCTCCGTGGCGGGCCTGATCGGCTCGATCGAAGCCGCCGCCGAATTCCTCGACATGGCGATGGACCAGATGCCGGCGGACGTCGCGGCAGCACTCGGGCCCGTCGCCTCCGAGATCGTCGACGCTCCGCGCAGGGGCGTGCTCACCATCGGCCTGGGGGCTGCGCTCTGGGCGGCATCGACCGGCTTCGAAGCCCTGCGCTACGCCTTCAACCAAGCCTATGGCGCGCAGCAGCTTCGCCAGCTCTGGTGGCGCCGGCTCCAAAGCCTCGGCCTCACGATCCTGTTCGCACTGGTGGTGATCTTCACGACCTTCTCCATGGTCATCGTGCCGCGCTTGGTCGCCGTCGGCGCCGCCCTTCTCAACCGGCCCGACGCAGCCGTACCGATCGTGCCCTGGTTCGGCCCCCTGATCGCGTTCGTCGTGTTGGTGGTGATGACGGCGGCGCTGTTCCAGGTGCTGCCGCGTGCCCGTCCCCGCTGGCTGGAGGTGCTGCCGGGAGCCGTCTTCACCGTGGTCGGCTGGATCGTCTGCGCCCAGCTCTTCAACCTCTACCTCGTCCACGTCGCCGCCTACAGCATCACCTACGGCAGCCTCGGCGGGGTGGTGGCGACCTTGATGTTCTTCTACATCGCCGCCGCCGTCCTGCTGTTCGGTTGCGAACTCAACGCCGCCGGTCACCGCCCACGAGCTTGATGGAGCGGCGCCCCCCGCTAGGATGGTTTACCCCTCGCCTGACTGGAGACCTCGATGATCGAGACCGGAACCCTGCTGGCCGGCAAGCGCGGCCTGATCATGGGCGTGGCCAACGACCGCTCGATCGCCTGGGGCATCGCCCGCGCCGCGCGCAACCACGGTGCCGACCTCGCCTTCACCTACCAGGGCGAGGCCCTCGCCAAGCGGGTGCGGCCGCTCGCCGAGCAGGTGGGCTCCGACCTCGTCATGCCGGGTGACGTTACCAGCGGCGAGGAGATGGACGCGCTGTTCGCCGCCATCGCAGCGCGCTGGGGCCGTCTCGACTTCGTCGTCCACGCCATCGCCTTTTCCGACAAGGACGAGTTGCGCGGCCGCTACGTCGACACCAGTGCGGCGAACTTCCAGCGCACCATGGCCATCTCGTGCTACTCGTTCACCGAGATCTGCCGGCGCGCCGACGTGCTGATGAACGACGGCGGCAGCCTCTTGACGCTCACCTACGGCGGCGCCGAGCGGGTGATGCCGCACTACAACGTGATGGGCGTGGCCAAGGCGGCGCTGGAGGCGAGCGTGCGCTACCTCGCGGCCGACCTGGGCGGCCGCAACATCCGCGTCAACGCCATCTCCGCCGGACCGATCCGCACCCTGGCGGCCTCCGGCATCGGCGACTTCCGCTACATCCTGAAATGGAACGAGTACAACGCGCCCCTCAAGCGCAATACCACGCTCGACGACGTCGGCGGCGCCGCCCTCTACCTTCTCTCCGACCTCGGCGCGGGCACCACGGGCGAGGTGCTGCACGTCGACAGCGGCTATCACGTCGTCGGCATGAAGGCGGTCGACGCCCCCGATATCTCGGTCGTCTAGGACACGGATCATGGCCGGCAACGGCTTCGGCACGGCCCTGCGCTTCACCACCTTCGGCGAGAGCCACGGGCCCGCCCTCGGCTGCATCGTCGACGGCGTGCCCCCGGGTCTGGACCTCGTGGAGCCCGACATCCAGCGCTGGCTCGACCGCCGCCGCCCGGGACAGTCGAAATTCGTGACGCAACGTCAAGAGCCCGACACGGTCGAGATCCTGTCCGGTACCTTCGAGGGCCGCACGACCGGTACGCCGATCGGCCTGTTGATCCGCAATCAGGACCAACGGTCCAAGGACTACGGCGAGATCAAGGACATGTATCGGCCGGGGCATGCCGACTTCACCTACGACGCGAAGTACGGCTTCAGGGACTATCGCGGCGGCGGCCGGGCGAGCGCCCGCGAGACGGCGATGCGGGTCGCCGCCGGCGCCGTCGCCCGCAAAGTGCTGGGCGACGGCATCCGCATCCGCGGCGCCCTCGTCGAGATCGGCGGCGACGGCGTCGACCGCGCGGCCTGGGACTGGGAGGCCGTCGAGCGCAATCCCTTCTGGTGTCCCGATCCGGCAGCGGCCGAGCGCTGGGAGCGGCAGCTAGGCGAGGTGAGGAAGGCCGGCTCCTCGGTCGGCGCCGTGGTCGAGGTGGTGGCCGAAGGCGTGCCGGCGGGGCTCGGCGAGCCGGTCTACGACAAGCTCGATGCGGATCTCGCCAAGGCGATGATGTCGATCAACGCGGTCAAGGGCGTCGAGATCGGCGACGGCTTCGGTGCAGCGCGTCTCACCGGCGAAGGCAATGCGGACGAGATGCGGCTGGAGGACGGCAGACCCGCGTTCCTCGCCAACCACGCGGGCGGCATCCTCGGCGGCATCAGCACCGGCGCTCCGGTCGTCGTGCGCTTCGCGGTCAAGCCCACCAGCTCGATCCTCACGCCGCGCCGCTCCATCGACCGGTTCGGCAACGAGGTCGAGGTGCGGACCAAGGGCCGGCACGATCCCTGCGTCGGCATCCGAGCCGTTCCGGTGGGCGAGGCGATGCTGGCCTTGGTTCTCGCCGACCACCTGTTGCGGGATCGGATGCTGGGTCCCCGTCCCCGCGCCGGCGGCCCCGCTTGGTAGCGGACTCGACGCAAGAAAAGTTTTGCCCGCACTTTTCCACAGCCCCCGCATGGAGGGTGGATGGATAGCGTCTCAACCCACTCCAGCGTACCGCCGCCGGCCGTTCGCCTTCTCGCCGACGTCGCCTGCCCCTGGAGCTACCTCACCCTGATCGCCCTCGGCCGGGCGTTCGGCCCGGGCCTGCGCCTGGAGTGGCACCCCTTCATGCTGAACCCGAAGGATTTGGTGCGGCAGCGGACCCGGCTGTTGGAGGCGGTCAACCGCTATGCCGAACAGCTCGGCACGCCGTTCCGCGCCGAATCGCTGGCGCAGCCGGTCGACAGCCGGCGCGTGCATGCGGTCGTCCTGGCGGCCGACGGCGCGAGTGTCGCGGCCGTTGCCGGCGCCCTCTTCCGCTTTCGCTTCGAGCACGCGAGCCCACTCGTCGGCGACGAAGCCATCGGCGGCGCTCTGGTCCCTGCGGTCGGGCGGGACGCCGCCCGCCGGCTGCTGGAGGCGAGCGAAGCCCGCCTCGAACTCGTCGATCGTGCCGACCGCGCGGCCCGCGTCGCCGGTGTCGGCGAAATCCCCGTCTCGGTGCTCGACGACGCCTACGTCATCGCCGGCCTGCAACCGCCGGAGTGCTTCGTCGGGCTGGCCGAACTCGCCGCCACGGAAAGGCGGCTGCGGAGCGAAGGCCCAGGTTGACGGCGGATGCCGTCAGCACGTGTCGGGGCCGTCCGGGGCGAGCATCGAGCCCCCCCGCCTTCGCTCACTTCGACGCTCAGGGGGTCCAGGCCTCGTAGTCGCCGGTGGCCTTGTCGCGCTTGCCGCCGCGCTTGACGTGGCCGGCCGGGACGTAGGCCTCCGCCGTGCCGCTCATGTTCGGCATGTGCTCGCGCTCCCAGCGCGGCGCCGGCAGGGGCTGCTCGCTCGGCGCGAAGCGCAGTCGGCGATGCAGCCAGCCGGCCCAGCCCGGCGGCACGGCCGACCCCTCGGGCTCGGCCCCCGACGCATAGACCACCCACCGCCGCTCGAACCGCCAATCCTTGGCGCCACGCTGGCGATAATAGGCGTTACCGAACTCGTCCTCGCCGACGCGTTCGCCGTGGCGCCGGGTCAAGAGATAGGTCCCGAGCCGATTGAAGCTGAGCCACCGCAACATGCAGCCCTCGTCCCCCATATCGATGGTGGCCGGACTATGGTCGCTCGCCCGCCGACGGTCCACACGCCGAAGGTCGGGGGTCGACGGACGGCCGGCAGAGTCTCCAGCGATGGAGATCAAGGTCCAGCTCGCCTGACTGGAGCACTCGGCTCAATGAGCAGGCGAGCTTCCGGCTGCAACCCCCTGACGAAGCGTGTTTCGGGCGCGAAAGCCCCTCGCCGGGCGGGGGCGATCGTGCTAATCATGGCGGGGCGGCGACTCGACGCGCTTTTCCACAAGATTTTGCGTGGATGTCGCGAAACGCCACTAGATATAGGGGCGACTTTGGGTTCTCATGGACCTGGGCAGAGGGCGGCGCGGCGCCGGTTCGGGACTTCCCTCCCCAGCTTGTGGATAAAATGGGACGACGACCGGGTCTCCATCGGCCTCAATCGGGGTTGAGGGGGTGGAGGCAACTCCGGCACCGGGGATGGACCGTAAACGGGAGCGAGGAACGATGTTGATCGAACGACGGTTCACCGAGGCCGGTAGCGACGCCTATGCCGGGATCGCCTTCCGCGAGGCGACGAGCGAGATCCGCAATCCGGACGGCTCGATCGTCTTCCGCCTGGACCGGCTGGACGTGCCCGCCGCGTGGTCGCAGGTGGCCGTCGACGTGCTGGCGCAGAAGTACTTCCGAAAGGCCGGCGTGCCGACCGCGCTGGAGACCGTCGCCGAGCCGGGCGTGCCCGAGTGGCTGCAACGGCGCACCGCCGCCGACGGCGCCGAGGTGGGCGGCGAGGTCAGCGCCAAGCAGGTGTTCGACCGGCTCGCCGGCACCTGGACCTATTTCGGCTGGAAGGGGGGCTACTTCGCGACCGAGGTCGACGCGCGCGCCTTCTTCGACGAGCTGCGCGCCATGCTGGCCCTGCAGATGGCCGCCCCCAACTCGCCGCAGTGGTTCAACACGGGTCTGTTCTGGGCCTACGGCATCGACGGCCCGGCCCAAGGCCACCACGTCGCCGACCCCGAAACCGGGGCCGTCAGCCTGTCGCCCTCGTCCTACGCCCACCCGCAGCCGCACGCCTGCTTCATCCAGTCGATCCAGGACGACCTCGTCAACGAGGGCGGCATCATGGATCTGTGGGTGCGCGAGGCCCGGCTCTTCAAGTACGGCTCCGGCACCGGCACCAACTTCTCCAACCTGCGCGGCGAGAACGAGCCGCTGTCCGGCGGCGGCAGGTCGTCGGGCCTCATGTCCTTCCTCAAGATCGGCGACCGGGCGGCCGGGGCCATCAAGTCCGGTGGCACCACCCGGCGGGCGGCCAAGATGGTCGTCGTCGACGCCGACCACCCGGACATCGAAGACTACGTGATGTGGAAGGTGATCGAGGAGCAGAAGGTGGCGGCGCTGGTCGCCGGCTCCAAGCTCATGGCGAAGCACCTGAACGCGATCTTGAGGGCCTGCCACGAGGGGCTGGCCGACGGCGACGACCGCTTCGAGCCGACCAGGAACGCGGACCTCCGCCGCGCCATCAAGGACGGCCGCAAGGCGCTCCTGCCCGAGGCCGCGTTGCAGCAGGCGATCCTCTACGCCCGCCAAGGCTACACCGAGATCGAGGTCCCGACCTACACCATCGACTGGGACAGCGACGCCTATCTCACCGTGTCCGGCCAGAACTCCAACAACTCGATCCGCGTCACCGACGACTTCCTCAACCGTGTCGTCGCCAACGGCGAGTGGAAGCTCGTCCGCCGCATCGACGGCAAGGTGGCGAAGACCGTCAAGGCGCGGGAGCTGTGGGACAAGGTGGCGCTGGCGGCGTGGGCCTCGGCCGACCCCGGCATCCAGTTCGACACCACCATCAACGACTGGCACACCTGCCCGGCGGGCGGCCGCATCAACGCGTCCAACCCGTGCTCGGAGTACATGTTCCTCGACGACACCGCCTGCAACCTGGCGTCGCTGAACCTGATGACCTTCCGCCGCGCGGACGGCAGCTTCGACCTCGAGGGCTACCAGCACGCCGTCCGTCTCTGGACCGTCGTGCTCGAGATCTCGGTGCTCATGGCGCAGTTCCCGAGTGCGAAGATCGCCGAGCTCTCCTGGCGCTACCGCACGCTCGGCCTCGGCTACGCCAATCTCGGCGGCCTGTTGATGTCGCTCGGCCTCGGCTACGACAGCGACGAGGGCCGCGCCCTGGCCGGCGCCTTGACCGCGATCATGACCGGCACGTCCTATGCCACCTCGGCGGAAATGGCGGCGGAACTCGGCGCCTTTGCCGGCTACGCCGACAACCGAGAGGCGACCTTGCGGGTGCTCCGGAACCACCGCCGCGCCGCCCAAGGGGCGAAGGGCGGCTACGAGCAGCTCCACACCGCGCCGGTGGCGCTCGACCGCGCCAATTGCCCGTTCCCCGAGCTGGTCGACGCCGCCGCCGCCGCCTGGGACCGCGCCCTGGAGCTGGCCGAGCAGCACGGCATCCGCAACGCGCAAGTGTCGGTGATAGCACCCACGGGCACCATCGGCCTCGTCATGGACTGCGACACCACCGGCATCGAGCCCGACTTCGCGCTGGTGAAGTTCAAGAAGCTCGCCGGCGGCGGCTATTTCAAGATCATCAACCGCATGGTGCCGACGGCGCTGAAGACCCTCGGCTACACGCCCGACGAGATCCAGGCCATCGTCGACTACGCGGTCGGCAAGGGCACGCTCATCGACGCCCCCGGCATCGACCATGCGGCGTTGAAGGCCAGGGGCTTCACCGACGAGGTGCTGGCCAAGCTCGAAACCTCGCTGCCCGCCACCTTCGACATCAAGTACGCCTTCAACCGCTGGGCCTTGGGCGACGCGTTCTGCAAGGGCACGCTCGGCTTCACAGAATCGCAGTTGAACGACCCCGCCTTCGACATGCTGAAGGCCCTGGGCTTCTCGCGGGCGCAGATCGACGAGGCCAACGCCTTTTGCTGCGGCACCATGACGGTGGAAGGGGCGCCGCACCTGAAGGACGAGCACCTGCCCGTGTTCGACTGCGCCAATGCCTGCGGCCGCATCGGCAAGCGCTACCTGTCCGCGTCCAGCCACATCCGCATGATGGCGGCAGCCCAGCCGTTCATCTCGGGGGCCATCTCCAAGACCATCAACATGCCGCGCCATGCCACGGTCGAGGACTGCAAGGACGCCTATCTGGAGGCGTGGAAGCTGGGCCTCAAGGCGATGGCGCTCTACCGCGACGGCTCCAAGCTGTCGCAGCCGCTCCAGGCGCTGGTGCTCGGCGACGACGAGGCGGACGACGACGAGGAGCGGAGCCAGACCTCCACCGTCGTGCAGGTGACCGAGCGCATCGTCGAGCGGCTGATCACCGAGCGGAAGAAGCTGCCCAACCGCCGCAAGGGCTACACCCAAAAGGCCGTGGTCGGCGGCCACAAGGTCTATCTGCGCACCGGTGAGTACGAGGACGGCTCGCTCGGCGAGATCTTCGTCGACATGCACAAGGAGGGGGCGGGCTTCCGCTCGCTGATGAACTCGTTTGCCATCGCGGTTTCCATCGGCCTGCAATACGGCGTGCCGCTGGAGGAATATGTCGAGGCATTCTCCTTCACCCGGTTCGATCCGTCGGGGCCGGTGCAGGGTAACGACACCATCAAGATGGCGACCTCGATCATCGACTACGTGTTCCGCGAGCTTGCCATCTCCTATCTCGACCGCACCGACCTCGCCAACGTCGACCCGGCGGACCTGCGCCACGACGCCATCGGCCAGGGCGTGTCGGAAGGCGACCTCGGCGACCGCGACGCGGCGCGCCAGCTGGCCCTCTTCACCAGCTCGGGCTACGTCCGCGGCAACCTCCGCCTGCTCACCGGCGGCCTGCACGGCGAGGACGGCCCCGAGCCGCCCCGCACCGGCTCCACCGCCGGCGCCGCCCACTTCGCCGACGCCGCCGCGTCCTACGAGCCCGCCCCCAGGGCCACCGGCCACGACGCTCGCCTGGAACAAGTCACCCTCGCCCGCATGAAGGGCTACGAAGGCGACCCCTGCGGCACCTGCGGGAATTTCACGCTGGTCCGGAACGGCACCTGCCTCAAGTGCGACACCTGCGGGAGCACGACGGGGTGCAGTTGATCCCGTGTGGCCCCACTGACGAGTGGCACGGCGCGGCACCCGCGCCCTCGTACGATGCCAGCCGCTAAACGGACTATGGTTCTATTGTACCTGCTGAACCTGGTATGGTGACGATCCAAATGATTGCGCAAGACGTAGATTCTTTTGATCTTGACGCGATAAAATGGCTTGTTCAAAACAATGTAAGCGAAAGTCGTACTCTTGACTTTAAGCGCCAATACGATCTCTCAAAAGATCGAGACAAGAAAGATTTTCTTATAGATTACACTTCCTTTTCAAATTCAAGTGGTGGCAAAATTATTGTTGGCGTCAGCGAGAAAGAAGGGGTCATTGACGGCATCTATGGTTTTGAGGTGCCAGATTGTGAGGGATTCGTTCTTACAATTCAGCATCTGCTGAAGGATTGCACGGAACCCCGCTGTGGATTTGGTCCATTTAAATGGATCAATCTCGAAAGCGGGAAGTACCTGTTAGTCCTTCAGGTCCCTCGAAGCCCGAATGCGCCGCATCGCGTTCGCATCCAAAAGGACGTAGGTTTTTATAAGCGCGAGCATGGAACCAATACCCCTATGGATGTACAGCAATTACGCGAATCATTTCTTCGATACGATACGCTTGCAAAACAGGTAAGGCAGTTCCGCGATAGCAGAATCGCGCTAATAAAGGCCAGAGAATGTCCCGTTGAACTAGACGTCGGCTCGCAGGTTGCAATCCATATATTGCCTCTTTGGGATGTTGACTCTCAGTTTGTGCTTGACCCGATTCGCGAGATCGATAGATTTCGGCCTTTAGGAGGTGGAAGTCGCATTCCCCGCCCGTGCTTGGAGGGCGTGGCAAGCACTACACATCGGGAAGGCTTGTCCGTGCCACAAAGGGGCTACACACTTCTATTTCGCTCCGGAGCCGTCGAGGCAGTTAGCAACATATCTGCTTCGAACGGAAATACAAAAATCGCTGCAGAGCTCGTCGAGAAATATTTATTTGACGCAGCACGAGAATATGGTGTAGCTCTGCGGAGTTTATTGCCAGAGATGCCATTTTTTGCTTTTTTTTCGCTGTTGAATGTAAAGGGGAAAATTCTTATACCACCACGAACTGATCAATGGACAGAAGAATCTGATCCGGATGCTGCAAGCAGCCTGGGATGCCTGAGGGCTGATATCCACATCAATGAGATTGAGCTTGAAGGCGATCTTAGCGAGGCTAACATACGGATTTTACTCAGACCAGCAATAGAAATATTATGGAATGCGTTTGGTTACGAGCGTGCTCTCAGCTGCGACAACGCGGGTAGGTATGTCGGCACTAGAGATGCTCTACGGGAGGCTTTGTCGGCGCGCTGAGATGCGCGCCTCAGGGATGAAGTGATTTCCGCTGCACCTGAGTTCGTACAATCGGGGCGCCGTGGACGCGGCCGACGGACGCCGCGTGTCAGGTGCCGCGCGACGCCATCGCCGCGCTGGAGCGGGCCGAGGGTGCCGAGCGCGCCGCCAGATCTGATATAGGCGTGTGCTCCTATCTGTTGGGAGTTGAGCAGCGTCATCATGGAGCTGGAGTGGGACGAGGGGAAGCGGGCAGCCACGATCCGGACGCGCGGCCTCGATTTCGCGCATCTGGTCCGCTTCGACTGGACCACCGCCGTGGACATTCTGGATGACCGAACCGATTATGGCGAAGAGCGTCGCGTCGCGACGGGCCCCCTCGACGGCCGACTTGTGGTGGTGGCGTACACGCTCCGCGCCGACACAGTGCGCATCATCTCGCTGCGAAAGGCCAACATTCGGGAGCAACGGCGATATGCCCAAAGGTTCGCTAATCGGTGACGACGGCGAGGTGCGCGAGCTGACCGAGGCGGATTTCGCGCGCGGGCGGATCGGGGCGCCGTGGACCCGGCCGACCGACGCCGCGCGCCAAGCGCTGCGCGACGCCATCGCCGCGCTGGAGCGGGCTGAGGGTGCCGAGCGTGCCGCCACGGCCCCCACCCTCGACCGCCTCCGCGCGGCGCTGCGCCAGCTCGACGGCATCGCCGCCGGCCGGTGACGGGGCGGCGGCGCTCGGGCCGTCACTGCCGTCTCGACAGATGGCCACGGCCGAGGACCACGCGACCGGCCTCGACCGCACACGCTGGCTCGCCAGGCCTCGGTTTTCCGGGGAGGGCCGAGACGCTGGATGTTTGGCGCGCATGCAATGATGGTTGCGGACCCTACACCTCACCTCTATCTTTCGCCACGAACTGGGCTGCCATGACTCCACACGCCACCGCAATCAGCGTAAGCCCGATCACGAGATATTCCAAAATTGACGTATAGAAGAACGTCTGCATATTCAGCATCAAAACGATCAAGTATACGATGATGATCGCCAAACCGGCGATCGTCTTGGACGTTCTTGGAACGATGCGGAATGCGAGCAGCATGCCGAGAAACACGGCGATGCCGGTCGGCACCGCACCCGCCATGATCGCAATCCACGCGACATTCGAATAGTCGTACAGTCCACTCATGAGATGGTGCGACATGAACGAGAATGCGGCGCTGAAAAGTCCGACGAACACGAAAGTCAGGATGACGCACGATATCGTATGAATGGATTTCACTTGCTCTTCGCATCCGTCAGGCAACGACACCGTGGACGATCCAGCGGTGCGTGGTGCGTCCGCCCCGAACCGCTCCAGCAAGCTCGCCCAATCGCGGGGCAGGTCGTCGACAGCGGCTCGGCCATGGCGCCTTCCGGCAACGTTCTTCCTTCGTTCGCTACGCCTTCACCCTGCCCGCGTCAAGCCACGCGCCAACCCCGCCCCGAGGGTTCGGGATCTCGAGTAGCACCGGTGCAAGAGCGCTCCGCCATCGCCCCCACCCTCGAACAGCTCCGCACGTCGCTGCAAGAACCGAACCGTCCGCCTCCCTTGCGCGCCCTCTCCCGGCGGACTAAGTTGGACTAGGCCCTCTCGTGGACGTCGCCCATGCGCACCGTGAACATCCATGCCGCCAAAACCCAGCTCTCCCGCCTGGTCGATGCCGCCGCAGCCGGTGAGGAGATCGTGATCGCACGAGCGGGCCGGCCGGTCGCGAAACTGGTCCCCGTCGAGGCGCGGCCTCGCCGTCGCCAGTTGGGCGCGCTTGCCGGCAAGTACACCGTTCCCGCCGACTTCGACGCGCCCCTGCCCGACACCGTGCTGGACGCCTTCGAAGGTCGCTGATGCGCGTCCTGCTCGACACGCACGTGCTGCTCTGGGCGCTGATCGAACCGCACCGACTGCCGGCCGATTCCCGCGCCATCGTCGAAACCTCGGCCGACATCCTGTTCAGTGCCGCGAGCATCTGGGAGATCGGCATCAAGTCGTCGCTCGGCCGCGCCGACTTCGTGTTCCCGGCCGGCGAGATCGCCGAGGAAGCGCGGCGCGCCGGTTTCGCCGAACTCCCCGTCTCGGCGTCGGCGGCAGCGCGCGTCGCTGGCCTGCCCTGGCACCATCGCGACCCCTTCGACCGGCTGCTGATCGCCCAAGCCCTCGACGAGCCGGCACGGCTATTGACGGCGGATCGGACGCTCGCGCCCTACTCTGATCTCGTCACGTTGGTGGGATGACCCGTTCGCGCCGGACCCGCTCGCGCCGGGCTGGCGCCTTCAGGTCGTCCATGGACTCGTTCGGATCGGCCCGGCCGCTGGCAATGCCCTCGTCCCAAAGCTGGCGCAGTGTCCGGCGCGTCCGCCAGTCCCTGAGCGCCTCACGGATCACCTCGTCGGCCGAGGCGTAGTCGCCGCTCGCCACGGCCTCGTCCAGCACTGCCGCATGGGCATCCGTCAGCTTCACCTCGACCTTGCGCATGACGCTCGATCCTTCGCCTGTTGTGCCTACGCTAGCACGTCGGAGCGCTCGGGCCAGAGGCGACGCCCTCAGTCGTAGCGCTCGAAGCCGCGCTCACGGCGGGGCGGCACGTCCTTCGTGCCGGTGCAGAGCCAGCAGGAGCACGGGCGGCCGTGGGTCGAGGCGATCTTGCCCACCGCACGCGGCGAGGGTGACGGCGCGGTCAGGCCGCGCGTCCAAAGCGCCATGATCTTGCGCGCCCGCGCCTTCATCCGCGCTTCGTCCTGCCGCCGCTGCGCCCGCATCGGTGCGCCCCTTCCTTCCCGTCGCGTCGTGATCGTCGCAGGGCGGCACCACCCTGCCCCGCGATCTGTCCCATAGCGCCATTCCGGCGCGCGACCAACACCGTCGTCGCTCCGGGCGTGGGCGCCGGCCGCAGCGTTTCCCGCAGGCTTATCCACAGGCCACCAAGCCGTATCCAGCGCGCTCAGCGCGGCTCCATGGAACTCCATCTCCAGCGCTGGCGGCGCGGAAAGCCAGCGCGAAGGGTCGGTTTCGTGCTAGAAGGGAGGGCATGCGCGCGCACCCACCGCAGCGGATGACCGTGAACGAGTTCCTGGTCTGGGCGATGGCCCAGCCCGAGGGCCGGCGTTTCGAGCTGGTGAACGGCGAGGTGGTGGCCATGGCGCCGGAGCGGGTGGTCCATGCCGAGACGAAGGCCGCCGCGTGGCTGGCCTTGCGGGGCGCCATCCGTGCTGCGCAGGTCACCTGTCAGGCGCTACCCGACGGCATGACCGTTCGCATCGACGAGGCGACGGTGTTCGAGCCGGATGCGTTGGTCCGTTGCGGGCCGCGGTTGCCCGACGACGCGGTCGAGGTGCCCGACCCGCTGATCGTGGTCGAAGTGGTCTCCCCCTCGTCGGCCGGGACCGACCGCGGCGCCAAGCTGGAAGGCTATTTCCGCCTCGCTTCGGTCCGCCACTACCTGATCGTGCTGACCGAACCCAAGCGGGTGATCCACCACGAGCGGACGAACGACGGCAGCCTGCGCACCCGCATCCTCGGCGACGGCACTCTCGACCTCGACCCGCCCGGCCTGAGCGTGGACGTGGCGAGCCTGTTCGAGGCGTAAGCGGCCCCAACAAGTGCCGACGGCAGCGCCGTCGGCCGGGGGTCCAGGGGGCCAAAAGCCCCCTGGTGCCTCACTCCGCCGGCGCTGCCCCCGGTGGCATGACGCTGATGCTCTTCGCGTCGCGGGCCGCCGCGACGAGGCGGTCGAACAGGCGTTGCTGGCGGCGCTGCCAGACCAGCATCTCCGGGTGCCATTGGACGCCGATGCAGAAGGGGACGTCCGGGTCCTCGATGGCCTGGACCATGCCGACCTCGTCGACGGCGGCGACCTGGAGGCCACGGCCGAGCCGGTCGACCGCCTGGTGGTGGAGCGCATTCACCCGCGTCGCCTCGAGGCCGAGGATGCGGGCGAGGTGGCTGCCGAGCGTGATGCTGACCAGCTTCTTCGGCAGGACGGTGCGCAGGCGCCTGGCGTCGGCATAGGCTTCGTAGATGTCCTCGTGCAGCGTGCCGCCGCGGTGGACGTTGATCATCTGGGCGCCGCGGCAGATGCCGAGGACGGGCCAGCGGCGGTCGCCGGCCGCGTGCAGGAGGTCGAGTTCCAGCCGGTCGCGCTCGCGGTCGATCTCGATCTCGGGGCGAAGACCGTCGGACGAGAGGGTCGGGGCGATGTCCTCGCCGCCGCCGACGACGAGGCCGTCGAGCGGCGGCAGCCGGTCCTTGCTGTTGGGCGAGACGACGACGGAGCGCCCGCCCGCGCGCCAGACGGCCAAGCGGTTGAGCTGCGTCATCGCCCAGCCCTTGGTACCCGAGCGGGTGATGCCGATCAGCGGTCGAACCAAGGCGCACTCTCCTGGAGCCATTCCGGGCTGCGTGCCTCCAGTCCGGAGGCGAGGAAGCGCCGGCGCAGCGCGTCGAGCCGGTCGGGATCGGTGGCGAGGGCCGCGATTTTCAGCCAGCGCCGCCATTCGGCGGCGAGCGACCAGCCGGCCTCGCCGACGCGGCTGTCGGGCAGGCGGTAGTGAAGCGCCGGTCGGGCGGAAACGGCCGCTCCGGGCAAGGCACTCTCGATCCGCTCGGGGTCGAGGTGCGCGAACAGGGGCAGCATGTCGAGTGCCTTGGCGCGGGTGGGATTGGCGGTGACGTAGTCCTCGATCAGGCGGACGAGGTCGCCCTCGTAGTCGACGCGGCAAAGGTAGTGGACGTACTCGTCGGGATAGGGTTCGGCAAAGCCCAGGAGGCGGCGCATCAGATTGGCGTCGACCGCCTGCTCCAGCCAGGCGAAGCCGAGGCCGAAGGCGAGCAGCCAGCGACGCAGGGCCTCCGCCGAATGGTCGTCGACCTGGAGGTTGAGGTGGACGCCGTAGGCGGCGAAGGCGCTTTCGCGCGTGCCGCGGGCGCCGGCGGCCCCGAGGTCGACGACCAGCGCATCGAGTTGGGCGAGGTCGTCGGGTGGCACGGGCGGTGCGGTGATCTCCAGCGGGACGAGGCCCTCGGCCGCGCGCAGGAGGCCCGTGCCCATCTCCTTCACCGCTTCGGGCGCGTCCGCGATCTTGTCCGCGAGCACCGTGTCGAGCTTGATGGCGAAGTCGCCGCAAGACGTGTCGGCGACGTCGAACAGATGGTCGCTGTACGTGACGATACGGCCGCCGAAGCGGTGCTGGATGGTCTCGGCCACCGTCGCGGCGTCGAGTCCCGTGAACTCGATCTCGACGCCGACCCGTTCGTGCATGTCGCCCGTCTCCCGCACGCCCACCGCCGACAACGTCGGCCCCGTCGCGATGTTCCGGGCATCGGGGTTGCCATCCGTACCAGCCGGCGTCTACCAGATGGGATCGGCGCTCGCGCCGTCATCCGGGTTCGACCATATCGAAGAGGGTGTGCACGCGTGGTTGCCGTTCTTCCGTCGCGGCACGCCGATGTGACCGTCCGCGTCGACGCCGTGAGCAAGACGTTCGGCCGCACCCGCGCGGTCGAGTCGGCGTCGTTCACGTTGGAGCGCGGTCGCTTCCTGACCATCCTCGGCCCCAGCGGCTCGGGCAAGACGACGTTGTTGCGCATGATCGCGGGCTTCATCCCCGCGACCTCGGGCCGCATCCTGATCAACGGACGCCCCGTGGCGGCCGACCCGCCGCACCGCCGCTCGATCGGTATGGTGTTCCAACGGCTGGCCCTGTTCCCGCACCTGTCGGCTGCCGAGAACGTGGCCTATCCGCTGAAGATGCGACGCAGCGTGCCCAAGCAGGAGATCGCCGACGTCGTCGAGCGCTATCTCGGGCTGGTGCGGCTGGACGGCCTCGGCACACGCCGCATTCACGAACTGTCGGGCGGCCAGCAGCAGCGCGTCGCCATCGCGCGTGCATTGGTGTTCCGGCCCGACCTCCTCTTGCTCGACGAGCCCTTGGCCTCGCTCGACAAGAAGCTCAGGGAAGACCTCCAGCTCGAGTTCCGCCGGATCCAACAGGAGCTGGGCGTCACCACCATCAACGTCACCCACGACCAGCGGGAGGCGCTGGTGATGTCGGACGAGGTGATCGTGATGGAGGAGGGCCGCATCCGCCAGCACGCGGCTCCGGTCGACACCTACCGCCAACCGGCGACGCCGTTCGTCGCCGGCTTCATCGGCGTGACCAACTTCCTCGCCGGCCGGCTGGTCGAGGCTGGCGAAGAGACCGCCGCGGTCGCCGTCGGCCCGCACCGCCTGCCGGCGCGGCTGCTCGGCCC
The DNA here is from genome assembly GCA_050485385.1 of Geminicoccaceae bacterium. GTDB lineage: Bacteria > Pseudomonadota > Alphaproteobacteria > Geminicoccales > Geminicoccaceae > RECO01. The sequence continues at coordinate 37,622 of JBJHBG010000013.1, forward strand.
GGCGCCCGCCATAGGCGCCGAGGTGGCGCTGGCGCTCCGGGCCGAGCGCATCCGCATCGGCGACGATGGGGCCCACGGCATCGCCGGCCGTGTGCGCGAGGTGATCTTCGAGGGCGACCGGCTGGTCTACGCGGTCGCCTGCGACGACCTCGGCGGTGCCACCTTGCGCGTGTTCGACTACGACGTGGCCGACCATCCGAGCTTTCCGCCGGGTGCCGCCGTGCGCCTCGCCTGGCAGCCGGCCGACCTCATGGTGTTCCCGGCCGATGCCACCCCCATCCCCTCGACCTGACCTCGATCCAAGGAGGACGACGATGCCCGACCGCTCGACCCTCGAAAGCTGGCGCCGCCGCCGGCTGCTGCAGACGGCAGGCTTGGCCGCACTCGGCGCCGGCACGCTCGGCCTGCCGCGCCCAGGCCTTGCCGACGCGCCGCCCAAGCCCGCCGAGATGATCGTCCGCGCCTGGGGTGGGGTGTGGGTGGACGCGCTGAACGAGGGCGTGTCCGCCCCCTTCACCGAGGCGACCGGCATCCGCATCCGCCACGATCTCACCGAGGATAACGAGATCCAGCCGCGCATCTGGGCCGCCGTCGCCCAGGGGCGCCGGCCGCCGATCCACGTCAACTGGGACACCTCGACCAACGCCACCAAGTCGGCGATGCGCGGCGTCACCGTGCCGCTCGACGACCTGCCCAACCTGGACGGCCTGTTGCCGGTGGCAACGCCCGTGGGCCTCGACGGCTTTCCCATCGTCAACGTCTACAGCTACGTCTACGTCCTGGCCTATCGCGAGGCGGCCTTCCCCGACGGTGCGCCGGATAGCTGGCACATCCTGCTCGACCCGCGCTTTCGCGGCCGGGTCGCCGTCTACAACGACGGCATCGGCTTCCATCCGGCAGCCCAGATCGCGGGCGGCGGCAGCTTCGCCGACATCCCGGAGAACATGGAGCCGGCCTGGGAGTTCATCCGCCAGCTCAAGGCGCAGAACCCGCTCTTGGGCGAAGATCCGGACTTCACCAACTGGTTCCAGCAGGGCGAGATCGACGTCGCCTGCACCATCATCTCCAACGCCCGCGAAGCGAAGATGAACGGCATCGACGTCGCCTGGACGATCCCCCAGGAGGGTGCCAAGATCGACACCGACGCCTTGTGGGTGCCGCAGGGGCTCGACGACGCCGAGACCTACTGGGCGAAGCAGTACGTGAATTTCGCCCTCGGCCTGGAAGCGCAGCAGGCCTGGTGCGACCGGCTGGGCCTGCCGGGCGTGCGCCCCGGCATCGAACCGCCGGCCGACCTCGTCGGCGATCCGGCCTACCCCACGTCGGACGAGGACTTCGCGCGGCTGATCAGCGTGCCGACGCCGATCCTCGCCGAGCACGAGCGCGACTGGTTCATCAAGTTCACCGAGATCATGCAGAGCTGATGCGCGGCACGACGACAGCGGCAGGGGGCTTTTGGCCCCCTGCAACCCCCGTGGTTTTCGGGGGGCTCGGGGGGCCCAAAGCCCTCCGACCTTGCCACCGCTGATGCTCGCCCGTCTCGCCGACGGCCTGGAAGCCGTCCGCGCTGCCCTTTGGCCGGCCGCCTTCGCGAAAGCGACCGGCCACGTGCTGCTGCTGCCCGCCTTGGCCGTCGTCGGGCTGTTGGCGCTTGGGCTCGTCTACATCGTCGATGCCAGCTTCCGCGAACTGGACACGATGACGTTCCTGCTCGCCGAGGACTACAGCCTCGGCAATTTCCGGGAGATCTGGGAGCGGCCGGTCTTCTGGATCATCACCGGCCGCACGCTGCTGGCGGCGTTGATCGTGACGGCGATCACCCTCCTGCTCGCCTTTCCCTATGCCTACGTCATGGTGCGCACGCGCTCGTCGCTGCTGCGCAAGGTGCTGCTGATCAGCCTGTTCCTGCCCTTCTTCATCGGCCAAGTGGTGCGCGCCTATGGCTGGCTGATCATCCTCGGCCAGCAGGGGCTCGCCAACGCCCTGTTCCAGAGCATCGGCCTTGGCCCGTTCCGCCTCATCTTCACCTACGAGACGGTGATCTTCGGCCTCGTGCAGTACATGCTGCCCTTCGCCGTGTTGATGCTGGCACCGGCCCTTGCCGCGATCTCCGAAGAGGTGGAACTCGCGGCGGAAAGCCTGGGTGCCCGCTGGTGGGAGGCGATGCTGACGGTCGTCGTACCGATGGCGAAGCCGGGTTTCGTTGCGGCCGGCGTGGTGGTGTTCACCATCTCGCTCACCGACTTCGCCATGCCGGCCGTGCTCGGCGGCGGCACCAACGACTTCCTCGCCAACTCGATCTACCACGCCTTCTTCCGCATCAGCGATCCGGGCCTCGCCTCGGCGCTGGCAGTCGTCCTGGTGCTGATCGGCAGCACCGTCGTCGCCGGCCTCTTCGCCTGGCTCGGCACCGGCACGCTCGGTTTTCGCGGCCGGACCACGGCGGCGAAGCCATGAGCAAGGCCGTCGTCCTCTGGAGCGTCGTCGGCGCTAGCCTGATCCTGCTGGCAGCACCGACGGTGATCGTCCTCGCCGCCTCGTTCACCGCCGGCAACATCATCCAGTTCCCGCCCGAAGGCTTCAGCCTCCGCTGGTACGAGCGGCTGCTCGAGATGCGCGACTTCCGCGAGGCGTTCTGGCGGAGCCTGCAGGTGGCGGTGATCTGCACCGCGCTGAGCCTGCCGGTCGGCACCCTTGCCGCCATCGGCCTCGCGCGCTACCGGGTGCGCTTCGCCACCGCCATCCAGGTCTACCTGCTGCTGCCCTTCACCGTGCCGCTCGTCGTTTCCGGTCTCGGGCTGATGTTCCTGTTCGGCTCGTGGGGCATTCTCGACCACCTCTGGCCGGTCGGGATCGCCACCTGCATCATCAACCTGCCCTTCATGATCTGGGCGGTGGCGGCGTCGGTGAACGCGCTCGACCCGGACCTCGAACATGCCGCCGCCAATTGCGGAGCACCGCCGCTGCACGCCTTCCTCACCGTCACCCTGCCGGCGGTCATGCCGGGCGTGATCACCGGCGGGCTGATCATGTTCGTGCTCGCCTTCAACGAGTTCATCGTCAGCCTGATCCTGACCGACGCCCGCACCGTCACCCTGCCGGTCCTCGTCTACAACTCCATCCGCAGCGTGGTGACGCCCGACCTTGCCGCCGTCTCGGTCGTCTACATCGTCGTCGCCACCGCAGCGATCGTCCTCCTCGACCGCCTCGTCGGCCTCGATACCTTCCTCAAGTCGAGGTAGACGCAGGGGGCTCTTTGCCCCCTGCACCCCCCTAAACTTCATTGGGGGGCGCGGGGGGGGGCAAAAGCCCCCCGCTTCCTTGCCTGCTCACCAGCACATCCCAGCCCCGGTAGCGCCCATGTCCGACATCGTCTCCTTCCACAACCTGAGCCGGCTCGACGCCGCCGGTCGGGCCACGTTGATGCGGCGCACAGAGGCCGATCTCGAACCCTATCTCGAGCAGGTACGTCCCATCGTGGAGCGGGTGCGGGCGGAGGGAGACGATGCGGTCGTTCACTACGCCAAGGCGATCGACGGGGTCGACCTCACGGCCGCCGGACTGCGCGCCACGGCCAAAGATTTCGCCCGCGCCCGGCAGCGGCTGGAACCGGGGGTGAAGGCGGCCATCGCCTATGCCGTCGAGAACATCCGTGCCTTCCACGAGGCTCAACTGCCGCGCGCGTTCTGGCTGGAGGAGGTGCGGCCGGGGGTGTTCGCGGGCGAGCGCACGGTGCCGATCCCGGCGGTCGCCTGCTACGTACCGCGCGGCAAGGGGGCGTTTCCGAGCGTCACCATGATGACGACGACGCCGGCGGTCGTTGCGGGCGTGAAGCGGCCCGTCGTGCTCACCCCGCCCGGCCCCGACGGCGGCTTCGACGATGCCACGCTGGTGGCGGCCGAGACGGTGGGCGTCACCGAGGTCTACCGCGTCGGCGGCGCGGTAGCGGTGGCGGCCGTCGCCTTCGGCACGGCCACGGTCCCGCGCGTCGCCAAGATCGTCGGCCCCGGCAGCCCGTGGGTGGTCGCCGCCAAGCGGCTCGTCGCCGACCAGATCGACACCGGCCTGCCCGCCGGCCCGTCGGAATCCATCGTCCTCGCCGACGACACGGCCGACGGCCGCCTCGCGGCCTTGGACCTGATCATCGAGAGCGAGCACGGGGCCGACAGCTCGGCCTATCTGGTGACCGACAGCCGGCAGGTGGCCGAAGCCGCCATCGAAGCCCTGCCCCGCTACTGGGCCATGCTCGGCGAACAGCGCGCGGCCTATTCCCGGGCGGTGCTGTGTGGCCCGCGCGGCGGCGTGGTGCTGGCGCCGGACCTCGACGCCGCCATCGCCTTCGTCAACGACTACGCGCCGGAGCACCTGGAAATACTGGCCGAGGAACCGATGGCCCACCTCGGCCGCATCGAGAATGCGGCGGAGGTGCTGCTCGGCCCGCACACGCCCATCACGCTCGGCAATTTCGTCGTCGGCGTGAACTGCGTGCTGCCGACGAGCGGTGCCGCCCGGACGTGGTCGGCGCTGGGTGTCCACGACTTTCAAAAGCGCATCTCGGTCGGCCAGGTCACCGCCAAAGGCTACCCCGAATTGGCCAAACAGGCCCACGCCCTCGCCGTCTACGAAGGCTTCGACGGCCATGCCTTGGCGGTCTCGAAACTCCGGGACGAGCTGCTGAACTGAGGGCGCGGCGATCCCACGAGAGCGCCCAAAGACCGCTCAAAGCGCCGCCAGGATGCCGCCGTCGACGTAGAGCACCTGGCCCGTGACGTAGGCGGCGGCCGGCGACGAGAGGAAGACGGCAGCACCGACGAGGTCCTCCAGCCGGCCGAAGCGGCCGAGGGGGATCTTCGCCTGCATCCGCGCGCACCAGTCCTCGTCCCGGTAGAACACTTCGGTGAGAGCCGTGCGGAAATAGCCGGGGCCGATGCCGTTGACGCGGATGCCCCTCGGCGCCCATTCGGCGGCGAGGGCGCGGGTCATGCCGACCAGCCCCGCCTTGGCGCTGCCGTAGGGCACGGCCGTCGGCACGCCCTTCTCCGAGGTCAACGAGCACAGCGTCACGATGCTGCCGCCCTTGCCGTCGGCCATGATTCGCGCCGCCGCCTGGGCGGTGAAGAAGGCGCCCTTCAGGTTGGTGTCGACGATGCGGTCCCAAAGCGCCTCGTCGACCTCCAACGACGGACGCACCTCCTCCATGCCGGCATTGGCGACGACGAGGTCGAGTCCGCCGAGCTTCGCCGCTGCCAGGGCCACCCCGTCGCGCACCGCCTCGACGTCGCGCACGTCCATGGCAATCGGCACGGCACGGCGGCCCGTACCCTCGATGGTCGCCTGGGTCACCGCCAGCGACTCCGCGCATCGAGCCGTGATGGCGACATCGGCGCCCGCCTCGGCGAGGCCGACGGCCAAGGCCTGGCCGATCCCGCGGCTGGCACCCGTGACCAGCGCCTTTCGCCCGTCCAGCCCGAATGCCGCCCCCGTGCCGGTCATTGCCAGCCTCCCCTTCGTTGCAGCCCCGACCTCGCTACCATGCCTCCGCCACGCACTGCCATGGACAGGTCCGCGCTCGTCGTCCCAGATAGCCGTCGGGCAGGAGGGAGAGCACGATGACGGCCATCGAGAGCATGTGCGCGCACGTGGCGGAGCGCGGCTACGACGACCTTTCGCCGGCAGCCGTGGCGGCGGCCAAGACCTTCGTGCTCGACACGCTGGGCGTCGGCCTCGCCGGCAGCGCCGGTCCCAAGGCGCGGGAGTTGTCGGCGGCACAGCGGCTTTCGGGCGAAGGCCGCGACGCCCGGGTCTGGGCCACGGGCGCGCGGCTGCCGGCACCGGCAGCCGCGCTTTGCAACGCCTATCAAGTGCACAATTCGGAGTTCGACTGCATCCACGAGGCGGCTGTCGCCCACGTGATGACGGTGGTGTTGCCGGTAGCCCTTGCCGGCTCCGAACGGCTGGGCGGCGTCTCCGGCAGGCGGCTGATCGAAGCGGTGGCCCTGGGCGTGGACGTCGCCGCCGGGCTCGGCATCGCCGCGACCAGGGGGCTTCGCTTCTTCCGCCCCGCAACCGTCGGCGCCTTCGGCGGCACGGCCGCGCTCGGCAAGCTCATGGGCCTGGATGCCGCACGCCTGCACCACGCCTTCTCCATCGCCTACGGCCAGCTCTCCGGCACCATGCAGGCGCACACCGAGGGCTCCATGCTCCTCGCCCTGCAGATGGGCTTCAACGCACGCAATGCCGTGGTCGCCTGCGATCTCGCGGCCGCCGGCATCGAGGGTCCTGCGGACATTCTGGAAGGCCCCTTCGGCTATTTCCGTCTGTTCGAGCCCGACGGCGTGGCCGAACGTGCCGTCGCCGACCTCGGCCGCGTCTGGCGCATCGCCGAGGTGGCGCACAAGCCCTTCCCCTCCGGCCGCGCCACCCACGGCGTCATCGACGGCTGCCTCGAACTCCGCGGCGACCATGGCCTCGGCGGCGACGACGTGGTTGCGGTCGTGCTCCGTCTGCCCCACCTGGTTCACCATCTCGTCGGCCGCCCGGTGCAACCGGCCATGGCCATCAACTACGCTCGGCTCTGCGCGCAATACCTCGCCGCCCGCGCCCTGCTGCGCGGCACCGTCGACCTTCAAGACTTCACCGACGCCGCCTACGCCGACACAGCGACCCAGGACCTCGCCCGCCGCATCCACGTCGAGGTCGCCGACGTCGGCGATCCGAACGCCTTCACCCCGGTCGAGGTCGAACTGGAGCTGCGCGACGGCAGCCGCCACGCCAAGCGGATCGAGATCGTCTACGGCAACCCCGCCAAACCCATGAGCCGCGAGGCCCACCTCGCCAAATTCCGGCACAATGCCGCCCTCGCCACCCCGGCCCTCGCCGACGCCAAGGCCGAGCACCTGATCGCCCTGGTCGACGCGTTGGAGGACATGGCCGACGTGACGGCACTGGTGGACCAGGTCGTCCCGTAAGCCCCCTCCACCGTTCCGGCTCCAAGCCTGACATACTCACGGCCGCATCCGGCACGTTCCCGCCGCTCTCGAGGTGATCGCGTGCTCAATGCGTGCGACATCGCTCGACAATATAGTAAGAAAACCGGTTAATATTCATGCATAAAATCTTGAAATTACTCGGCTCATATGTGTTGATGGTCAACGTGGCCGCTTGCGGCACGACGTACCGTATTCCAGAGGTCGGCCCCGCTGCATTGACTGCGGCTCATCACCGCATCGCCGAAGCGGGCAACTCGAAGCGAAGCGAGCGGGCGAGCGACGAAACGGCGGCGATGGCAGCTCGGGTGGTCGCCGACGTCCTGCCGGCGGCCGTCGCCTTCTGCCGAGCCGAGCAACCGGTTTGGGCGCCCCGCGATTGCGATTTCCGGATCGAGATCGACCGACCGGGCGACCCGCAGCCCAACGCGTTCCAGACCCGCGATCCGACCGGTCGACCGCTCCTGATCGTGAACTGGGCGCTGCTCGAAAGCGTCGACAGCGACCACGAACTGGCCTTCGTCATGGCGCACGAGGCGGGCCATCAGATCGGCGGTCACCTTCGCACCAAGGAGCGTCAGGCCATGGCCGGTGCCATCCTCGGCGGCATCATGGCGGTCGTGGTCGCTGGCGCCGTCGGGGCCTTCGGTGGCTATGCCGACGCATCGACCGTGCAGGCGGTGAGCGACATGACCGAAGCCAGCGTACAGCTCGGCGCCTATGCGGGCATGAGCGCCTACAGCCAAACCTACGAGTTGGAGGCGGACTACCTCTCCGCCTTCCTCTCGGCGGCGGCCGGCTACGACCCTGCCATCGGCGCTGCGTGGTTCGCACGGATGACCGCACTCGGCTACGGGTCCCGGGACGCGAGCCTTTGGACCAGCCATCCGTCCTCGCCGGAGCGCTTGGCCGTCGTCGCCAAGGCCGTCGAGGAGATCGTCGCAGCTCGCGACGACGGCCGAGACCCGCGCCCCACCCGCGCGCTCCGGCGCTAGCGCCTAGCGAAACGCCGGCTCGTCGAAGCTCCTGAGCTTCCTGGAGTGCAGCACGTCGGTGCCGCCTTCTCGCAGGATGCGCATGGCTTCGATGCCGATCTCGAGGTGCTGCGCCACCCGCTGCTGGTAGAAGCTGTTGGCCATGCCGCGGAGCTTCAACTCGCCGTGCAGGGGCTTGTCGGAGACGCAGAGCAGCGTGCCGTAGGGCACGCGGAAGCGAAAGCCGTTGGCCGAGATGGTGGCGCTTTCCATGTCGACGGCGATGGCGCGGCTCTGATTCAGCCGCTCGTAGAGTTCGGCGTAGCGCAGCTCCCAGTTCCGGTTGTCCGTCGTGGCCACCGTTCCCGTGCGCATCCGCGTCTTGAGGTCGAGGCCGCTGAGGCCGGTGACCTTCGCGACCGCCTCCTGTAGCGCCACCTGGACCTCGGCGATGGGCGGCACCGGCACGAAGAGCGGCAGTTCCTGGTCGAGCACGTGGTCGTCACGCACGTAACCGTGTGCCAGCACGTAGTCGCCGAGCTGCTGCGAGCGCCTGAGCCCGGCGCAGTGCCCCAGCATCAGCCAGCAGTGCGGCCGGAGCACCGCGAGGTGGTCGGTGATCGTGCGGGCATTGGACGGGCCGACGCCGATGTTGATCAGCGTGATGCCCCGCCGGTCCTGGCGGAACAGATGGTAAGCCGGCATCTGCGGCAGGTGCGCGGGCGGGGTGCCGGCCGGCCCGACGGGATCGAAGTGCGGCGGCGCGGTGATGGCGTTGCCGGGCTCCACCAGCGCCTGGAACTCGTCGCCCTGGAACACCGCGCGGCGCCCGAAATCGACGAAGCGCTCCACGTAGCGCTGATAGTTGGTCAACAGCACGAAGCGCTGGAAGTATTCGGGATCGGTCGCGGTGTAGTGGTAGAGCCGTTGCAGCGAGTAGTCGGTGCGCTCGGCCGTAAACAGGCTCAAGGGCAGGATCGGCTCGCTCGGCTCGCGCCAGAAGCCGTTGGCGACGCGATCGTCGGTGTAGCGCAAGTCCGGCAGGACGAAGCGGCTCCAGAGTTCCGACGTCCACTCGCCCGCCAGCTCCAGCCCGGACTGGTCGACCACGAACGGCAGGGGGATCGGGCGATCCGAGCGGCCGACCACCATCGGCACGCCATGATGCTGCATGAGCCGCTGCACGTTGTCGCGCAGATAGCCCACGAACAGGCTCGGCCGCGTCAGCGTCGTGCCGAACACGCCCGGATCGGTCAGCGCGCCGAACGCCAGCCGCGCGTCGATGTTCAGCCGGTCCGGCTCCACCTTCAGGCCGAGGAAGGGATAGGTCGCGTCCTTCGGCGGCGCTGCCACGGCTCCGGCCTCGAAGGCGCGAAAGGCGCCGCGGATGGCCTGCGTGCTGCGGTCGTAGAGCAGGGTTGCCCGCTCGACCACCGCCTCCGGGTCGTCGAGCGCCACGGGCTCCTTCACCCCGAGCGCCGCGAACAGCTCCTCCAAAACGTGCATGCCGGCCACCCCCACCCGCAGGACTGGCCCGCTCTACCTCGAGGCGAGGCCGTTGGGAACGCCGGCCCTTGACCACGGCCCGACGCGTCCCCATCACCCCGCCATGCCCGCACCGCTCCTCACTCTCAAGGATGCCCGCCTCGCCATCGGCCCGCGCGTCCTCTTCGCCGATCTCGCCCTCACCCTCGAGCCCGGCGCGCGCATCGCCCTGGTCGGCCGCAACGGCGCCGGCAAGTCGACGCTGATGAAGGTGCTCGCCGGCCAGCTCGAGCTCGATTCCGGCGAACGCGCGCCCGGCCCCCGCGCCCGCCTCGCCTATCTGCCGCAGGCACCGAGCTTCGATGGCGCCGCCACGGCCCACGACTGGCTCTGCCGCGCCGACGCCGAGGCGCCGGAGGGCATCGAAGCCCATCGGGCCGACGCGCTCTTGGCCGAACTCGATCTCGACGGCGCCGCCGACCCGGCCACCCTCTCCGGCGGCCAGCAGCGGCGGCTGGCGCTCGCCCGCACCCTCGCGGTGGAGGCCGACGCGCTGCTCCTCGACGAGCCGACCAACCACCTCGACATCGCCACCATCACCTGGCTGGAACGGCGCCTCGCCGCGTCGAAGGCAGCACTCGTCGTCGTCAGCCACGACCGCGCCTTTCTCGACGCCCTCGCCACCACCTGCTGGTGGCTGGACCGGGGCCGCATCATGGCCCTCGACGTGCCCTTCCGTGAGCTGGAGTCGGCGATGGAAGCGGCGCTCGAGCAGGAGGCGCAGGCCCGCGCCAAGCTGGAGAAGCGGATCGCGCAGGAAACCGTGTGGTCGCACGAGGGCATCACCGCCCGCAGAAAGCGCAACCAGGGCCGCCTGCGCCGGCTGCATGCCATGCGCGAGGACCGCAAGCAGCAGATTCGAGCACTCGGCAGCGCTCGGCTCGAAGCGGCGGCAGCCCCCGCCTCCGGTGCGGTGGTGATCGAGGCGGAGGACGTCACCAAGAGCTTCGACGGCCGCGTCGTCGTGCCGCCCTTCTCCACCCGCATCCTCAAGGGCGACCGCATCGGCCTCGTCGGCCCGAACGGCGCCGGCAAGTCGACCCTCCTGGCGCTCCTCACCGGCACGCTGGTACCGGACAGTGGCCGGGTGAAGCACGGCACACGGCTGGTCATGCAGACCTTCACCCAGGATCGCGGCGAGTTGGACCTCGCCCGCAGCCCCTGGGAAGTGCTCTGCCCCGAGGGCGGCGACACGGTCGAGGTCCAGGGCCAGCGCCGCCACGTCATGGGTTACCTCAAGGACTTCCTGTTCGACGAGGCGCAGGCGCGCACCCCCTGCCGGGCGCTGTCCGGCGGCGAGCGCAACCGCGTGCTGCTCGCCCGCATCCTCGCCCGCCCGGCCAACCTGCTCGTCCTCGACGAGCCCACCAACGACCTCGACATGGACACGCTCGACGTGCTGGTCGAAACGCTCGCCGGCTACGACGGCACGCTGTTGGTCGTCAGCCACGATCGCGACTTCCTCGACCGCGTCGTCACCGCCACGATCGCCTTCGAGCCCGGCCCGCGCTTGGTCGAGTATGCGGGCGGCTACACCGACATGCTGGCGCAGTGCGGGGATACAGCGCCAATCGAGCCCTCGAAGGCCCGGCCGCCGAAGGCGCCGAGCGGTGGCTATACCACGCCCGCCAAGGAGCGTAGCCGCAAGGAGCGGGACGTGCAGAAAGCGGAGAAGGGTCTGGCGAAGCTCGCCACCGCCATCGCCGAGATCGAAGCCCGCCTCGCCGACGGCAGCCTCTTTTTGCGCGCGCCCACCGAAGCCGAGGCCCTGGCCGCCGAACTCGAACGGCTGCGTCGAGAGGAAGCGGAGCTGGAAACGCTGTGGCTCGAGCTTGGCGTGGCGCTCGAGCAGGACCGATCCGCCTGACGGGTCGAAGCGGGGCGCTGCGATCGTTCTTGACTCTCCCGCCGGAGAAGCAGAACAAATAGGGAACATGGACATGCGCCCGTTCCCGGAGGTCGAGAAGGAGCTTGCGGCCCGAGCCCGCCATAGAAGTTCTGCGCGCGCGGATCGAGCGGATCGAAGGCGGAAGCCGACGCGCCGGATCGGTGCTTCCCTTCGGCGTAGCCGAGCTGGATTCGCGACTCCCTGGCGGCGGCCTCGCGCTCGGCGCGCTGCATGAGGTCGCCGGTGGCGGGAACGGCGCGATCGACGGCGCCAGCGCTGCCCTCTTCAGCGCCGGCATCGCCGCTCGCACCAAGGGCAAAGTCCTCTGGTGCATCACCCGCCGAGACCTCTTCGCGCCCGCGATCGCCCAGGCCGGCCTGATCGCGGATCGGGTCATCTACCTCGAGGCGGGCGACGACGAGACCGTGCTCGCCTGCATGGAAGAAGGTCTGCGGCACGGTGGGCTCGGCGCGGTCGTGGGTGAAGTGGCCAGGTTCTCCATGACCGCGTCGCGACGCCTGCAACTCGCGGCCGAGGGCGTCGGTTCCATCGGCATCGCGCTCCGCCGCTGGCGGCGGCAAGCCGACGCCACCGACTTCGGCCGACCCTCGGCCGCCATGACCCGCTGGCGCATCTCCGTGCTCCCCTCGACGCCGCTGCCCGTGCCGGGCGTCGGCCGTCATCGCTGGCTGGTCGAGCTGATCCGGGCCCGCGCCGGAGAAAGTGCGGATTTCGAGTTGGAGGCATGCGATGAGACGGGTCGTCTCGCTCTTCCTGCCGACCTGGCCCACCGACCGGCTACGGCGGAAGGCCGGCGACGCGGCACCTTCGGCTGATACGCCGCTCGTCCTGATCGGCCGCGCCGGAAACGGGCGGGTGGTGCTGGCGGCGGATGTCGCCGCCCAGGCCGCCGGTCTGCGTCCGGGGATGCCCGTGACGAAGGCGCGGGTGCTCGCTCCCGGCCTGATCGTGCAGGCTGCCGATCCCGCAGCCGACGCCGAAGCACTCGGGCGGCTCGCGGCTTGGCTTCTCCGCTTCGCGCCCATCGTCGCCCCCGATCCGCCGGACGGGATCGTCATCGACAGTACGGGCGTGGACCATCTCCACGGCGGCGAGGTGGCGATGCTGGATGGGCTGGTCGGCCGCCTCGCCATGTCCGGCATCGCCGCGCGGGGGGCTGTCGCCGACAGCTGGGGTGCGGCGCATGCGCTCGCCCGACATGCAGACCTGCCGACGATCGTCGCCCCCGCCGGCCATGGTCGCGCCGTCCTCGAGCCCCTGCCGCTGGACGCCCTGCGCCTCGCCGCGTCCACCGTCGCCAGGCTGCGCACCCTCGGCTTCGAGCGGATCGGCGAACTCCTCGACCAGCCGCGGGCACCCCTCACCCTGCGTTTCGGGCCGGAGATCGGCCGCCGCATCGGTCAGGCGCTCGGCGAAACGGCCGAACCGATCGAGCCCATCCGGTCGCCCGATCTCGTCGAGGTTCGCCGCGTCTTCGCGGAGCCGATCGGTGCAGCCGAAACCATCGCCCGCTACATCCGAAAGCTCGTCGTCCAGCTCTGCGAACGCCTCGACGAGCGCGGCCTCGGCGCCCGCCGCCTCGATCTCGTCTGCCACCGCGTCGACGATCGTGTCCAGGCGGTGCGTATCGGCTTGGCGATGCCGGTTCGGAACGTCGAGCGGTTGACGCGCCTGCTCTGCGACAAGATCGAGACCATCGCCCCGGGGTTCGGGATCGAGGCGATGACGCTCGCCGCCACCGGCGCCGAGCCGCTGGCGTCCAAGCAGATCGTGAGCAGGCTGGTCGAGGAAAGCGAACGGGACGTCGCCGACCTGATCGATACGCTGACGAACCGCGTGGGCGCGCATGCGGTCTACCGCTTGGCCCCGGTCGCCAGCGACGTGCCCGAACGCTCGGTGTGCAGGATTCCCGCGCTGGCGGCCGCTACGGGTGCGAGTTGGCCCGGCCATTGGCCACGGCCATCCCGCCTGCTGCCTCGGCCCGAGCCGGTCGAGACCGTGGCGCTGTTGCCCGATCATCCGCCGGTTGCCTTCACTTGGCGCGGCATACGCCGGCGCGTGCGGCGTGCCGACGGCCCGGAGCGCGTCTTTGGCGAATGGTGGAAGCGGGACACCGAACTGGCCGCCGTGCGCGACTACTTTCGCGTCGAGGACGCTGCCGGCGAACGCTATTGGCTCTATCGCACGGGCGATGGCGAGGACGCCGCCACCGGCGCCCATCGCTGGTTCCTGCATGGGGTGTTCGGATGAGCGGCGCCCGCTACGCCGAGTTGCAGGTCACCTCGCACTTCAGCTTCCTGCGCGGCGCTTCCTCCTGCGAGGAACTGTTCGCCCAGGCCGCGCTCGCCGGCATCGAGGCGCTCGCCGTCGTCGACCGCAACTCGCTGGCCGGCATCGTCCGCGCGCACGCGGCGGCCAAGGCCACGGGCGTCCGTCTCGTCGTCGGCTGTCGGCTCGACCTCGCCGACGGCATGTCGGTGCTCGTCTATCCGACCGACCGGCCGGCCTATTCGCGCCTGTGCCGCCTGCTGTCGCTCGGCAAGAAGCGCGGCGGCAAGGCCAAGTGTCGTCTCGAGTGGCCCGACCTCGTCGCTTACGGTGAAGGCCTGATCGCCGTCCTCGTGCCGGGCTTGGCCGACGACGAATGCCGGCTGCGGCTACGCCGCCTGCGCGAGGTGTTCGGCGACCGCGCCCATCTGGCACTGACCCTGCGCCGCCGACCGAACGACCAGCTCCGCCTCCACGAACTGTCGAGCCTCGCCGAGCGGACGGGCGTGCCCGCCGTGGTGACGAACGACGTCCTCTTCCACGAGCCAGGCCGCCGGATCCTGCAGGACGTCGTGACCTGCATCCGCCACAACGTCACGATCGACGCGCTTGGCGATCGGCGCGAGCGCCACGCGGACCGCCACCTCAAGTCGCCCGAGGCGATGCATCGGCTGTTCGGCCGCTATCCGGAAGCACTCGCCAGAACCCTCCAGATCGCCGCGCGCTGCCGCTTCAGCCTGGACGAACTCGCCTACCAGTATCCCGAGGAGCGCGACGATCCCGCGCTGACGCCGCAAGAGACCCTGGCGAAGCTCACTTGGGAGGGCGCTGCACAGCGCTATCCGGAAGGCGTGCCCGACAACGTGCGGGCAAGCCTCGAGCACGAGTTGTGGCTGATCGAGAAGCTGAACTATGCGCCCTACTTCTTGACCGTGCAGGCGATCGTCCGCTTCGCCCGGTCGCGGGACATCCTCTGCCAAGGGCGCGGCTCCGCGGCCAACTCGGCCGTCTGCTTCGTGCTCGGCATCACCGCGATCGATCCCGGACGCAACGACCTCCTGTTCGAGCGCTTCGTCTCCGAGGAGCGGCGCGAGCCGCCCGACATCGACGTCGATTTCGAGCACGAGCGGCGCGAGACCGTCGTGCAGTGGGTGTTCGACACCTATGGCCGCGACCACGCGGCGCTGTGCGCGACCGTCATCCGCTATCGCACCAAGGGGGCGCTGCGCGACGTCGGCAAGGCGCTCGGCTTGCCCGAGGATCTGATCGGGATGCTTGCCGCACGGGCCTGGACCTGGTCGGAGGAAGGTAGCGGGCACCACCACGCCGAGAACGCGAACCTCGATCTCGCCGACCGCCGGCTGCGGCTGACGCTCGATCTCGCCCGCCAACTCATGGGCGCGCCCCGACACCTCAGTCAGCACCCCGGCGGCTTCGTCCTGACCCACGATCGGCTCGACGACCTCGTGCCGATCGAGCCGGCGGCGATGCAGGACCGGCAAGTGATCGAATGGGACAAGGACGACATCGATGCCCTGCACTTCATGAAGGTCGACGTGCTGGCCCTCGGCATGCTGACCTGCATGAAGAAAGGCCTCGACCTTCTCGCCGAACACAAGGGCGTCGCCCTCGACCTCGCGGCCATCCCCGCCGAGGATCCACGCACCTATGCGATGATCCGACGCGCCGACACCCTCGGCACCTTCCAGATCGAGAGCCGCGCGCAGATGTCGATGCTGCCGCGCCTGAAGCCTCGCACCTTCTACGACCTCGTCGTCCAGGTGGCGATCGTCCGGCCGGGGCCGATCCAGGGCGACATGGTGCATCCCTATCTGCGTCGCCGCGAGGGGCTGGAACCGGTCCATTATCCGAAGCCCGAACTGGAGAAGGTGCTCGGCAAGACCCTCGGCGTGCCGCTCTTTCAAGAGCAGGCCATGCGGGTGGCCATCGAGTGCGCCGGCTTCACCGCTGGCGAGGCCGACCTGCTGCGCAAGTCGATGGCCACCTTCAAGTTCACCGGCGGCGTCTCGATCTTCAAGGACAAGCTCGTCGCCGGCATGGTGGCCAACGGCTACGAAGCCGAGTTCGCGGAGCGGACCTTCAAGCAGCTCGAGGGCTTCGGCAGTTACGGGTTTCCCGAAAGCCACGCCGCCTCTTTTGCCTTGATCGCCTACGCCTCGGCCTGGCTCAAATGCTGGCACCCGGACGTGTTCTGCGCGGCGCTCCTCAATTCACAGCCGATGGGGTTCTATGCGCCGGCCCAGATCGTGCGGGACGCCCAGGCGCACGGCGTCGACATCCGCCCCGTCTGCGCCAACGCCTCCGGATGGGATTGCACCCTGGAGCCCGGCGACGACGGCCGCTTCGCCGTGCGTCTCGGCCTGCGTCTGGTGCAGGGGCTCGCCAACGCGCACGCTGCCGCCATCGTCAGGGCACGGGCGGCGCGCTCCTTTGCCTCGGTCGACGATCTTTGGCGCCGCGCCGGCGTGCCCGTGTCGGCCTTGACGCGGATTGCCGAGGCCGACGGCTTTCGGCCGTGCTTCGGCCATGCGCGACGCGAGGCGCTGTGGGCGATCGAGGCGCTCCGCGACGAACCCTTGCCGCTCTTCGCGGCCGCCTCGGCCCGGCAGACGGAGAGGGTGCCGGAGGTCGTCGAACCCGACGTTGCGTTGCGGCCGATGACCGCCGGCGGCGACGTGGTCGAGGACTACCGCCATGTCGGCCTGTCGCTGCGCCGCCATCCGGTCGCGTTCCTGCGCCCGGATTTACACCGCCGTCGCATCGTCACCTGCGCCGAAGCCATGGCCGCCCGCGATGGGCGCTGGCTGGAAGCCGCCGGGATCGTGCTGGTCCGCCAGCGCCCCGGCAGCGCCAAGGGCGTCATGTTCATCACCTTGGAGGACGAATCCGGGATCGCCAACCTCGTCGTCTGGCCGCAGGTATTCCGAACCAACCGCCGCACCATTCTCGCCGCCAACATGATCGCGGCGCATGGGCGGGTGCAACGCGAGGGTGCGGTCGTCCACCTGGTCGCCTATAGGCTCGCCGATCTGTCGGCGAAGCTGGCCAGCGTCGGCGAGCGCGAGGCGCCCTTTCCGCTGCCGCATGGGCGTGGCGACGAATTCCATCACGGCTCGCCGCCACCCGATTCGCGAACACCGGGGAGCCGGGGCCTGCGGCCGCGCGATATCCACGTTCCCGACCTGCACCTCGACACGATCCGGGTGAAGACCAGGGATTTCCGCTGATCGCTCGCCTGCCTGCCGTCCCACAGCCCCGACCTCGGCATCGCCACCGCCGGATATCGCCTACCTAACCGGGAAACGCTTGTCTTATGACGCTTGGGCTCCACCGAGGCAAAGTGGGGTGCCGAGGGCGCGCCACCAACGCGCTCCTCGGCCGACGGGATCGGACCGTGGAAACGCTGGCGTCCAAGCGCCGAGC
>JBJHBG010000014.1:0-3597 GCA_050485385.1 Geminicoccaceae bacterium
CGCCTGGCTCTCCCCCGCCGAAGCCGCCAGCCCGCAGGTGGCCGAGGAGGTGCCCGAGCCCGCCGCCGCCGAACCTGCCGCCGAAGAGGCGGCGCCCGTGACCGTCGCCGGCTCGCCCAGGCGGCGCCCGGACGTGCCGCAGCAGGTCGCCCAGGCGACCCCGGTGCCCGAGACCCGGCAGCAGGGCACGCCGCAGCCGAGCCCGGACGCACGGCCACAGCCGCGGGAGGAGCAGGATGACCTGGACGCGCTGTTGCAGAGCGTCGAGCAGATCGACCGGCGGGTGCAGGCGGAGACGGAGCGCGACACGGCCGGCCGCAGCGAGCTTGCCGCCGGCGGCCAGGGCAGCGATCAACGGGTGCAACAACTCGGCCGTTTGATCTACGATCAGATCATCGGCTGCTGGACCGTGCCGGCCGGCCTGGAGGGGCTCAGGCAGGTCGGGCCGGTCGAGATCCGGACCGAGTTCGGGCCGAGCGGGGACGTGGTGCGGGCCACCGTGGAGAACCAGGAGCGGCTCCAGACCGACCGGGTATTCCGTTCCGTCGCCGAAAGCGCGGAGCGGGCGATCCGCAGTTGCACGCCGCTCCGGGGCATGCCCGCCGACCTCTACCCGCAATGGCGGCTGACGATCCTCGTCTTCGATCCCACACAAATCACCGCAGGTGGCTGATGTTCGATACCTTCACTCCGAGGCTTCTGACCCTCCCCTTGGTCCTGCTCGCCGGCGTGGCGCTCGCCGCGTGCGAGACGACCGGCAGCACGGCCAGTGCACCGGCCGCGAGCGTCGACGGTCCGCCGCCCGGGGTCCAGCAGATGAGCGACGCCGAACGCGCCCAGATGGACCAGGTGCTGCAGGTGGCCCTGCCGCAGATCGAGCAGTGCATCGTGCCGTTCGCCAACACGGCGCGTGAGCGGGGCATCGACGAGGTCGATTTCGTCCTGGAGTTCCACGAGGACGGGCGGCCGCGCGGCATGGGCATCGACGACCCCGACCGGATCGATGCCGACCCCAACTATCGCGCCGTCATCGAGGCGCTGTTCCAGGGCATGAGCACCTGCCCGCCCCTGCAGGGCATGCCCGCCGGCACCTACCCCATGTGGGAGTACCTGCCGATCAACTACACGGCGACCCCGGCCTGACCGCCGGCTAACGGGGAGTTGCCGGAGATGACCTGCTCCCGCCGTCACGCGCTCGCCTCGCTCGGCGCCCTCGGCCTCGTCGCCGCCGGTCCCGCGCGGGCCCAACTCACGGTGACCATCGACCGCGGCACGGTGCGCGCGCTGCCGATCGCCGTCAGCCCCTTCGCGGGCAGCCCGGCGGCGGAGCCGGAGATGGGGCTCCGCATGGCCGAGGTGATCGGCGCCAATCTCGACCGCTCGGGCCTGTTTCGCACGATCGACCGCCAAGCCTACATTCAGTCGCCGGACGACCTCGCCCAGAACGGCCCGCGCTTCGCCGACTGGCGGCAGATCAACGCGGAAGCGCTCGTCACGGGACAGATCGTGCCCGGCGACGGCGGCAACGTCGCGGTCGAGTTCCGCCTGTTCGACGTGCTCGCTGCCGCCGAGCGCCGGGGCCTGCGCTACACGGCGCCGATGGCGGAGTGGCGGCGGGTGGCGCACAAGATCTCGGACGAGGTCTACGGCCGCATCACCGGCGAGAGCGGCTATTTCGACACCCGCATCGTCTACGTCGCCGAGACGGGGCAGGCGACGCAACGGGTCAAGCGCCTCGCCATCATGGACCAGGACGGCGCGAATCACCGCTTTTTGACTCGTGGCGACAGCCTCGTCATGACGCCCCGCTTTGCCCCGGACGGCGAAACCATCGCCTATCTCGCCTATCGCGGCGGTCAGGCGCAGGTGGCGCTGATCGAGGCGGACGGCACCAACGACCGCCTGCTCGGCAGCTTCGACGGCATGACCTTCGCGCCCCGCTTCGCGCCCGACGGTCGCAGCATCGCCCTCTCGCTCGCTGTCGGCGGCGCCACCAGCCTGCACCGCTACGACCTGCGCACCCAGCAGATGACACGGTTGACGAGCGGGCCGCACATCGACACCTCGCCCAGCTTCAGCCCCGACGGCGGCCGGCTGGTGTTCAACTCCGACCGGGCCGGCAGCCCCCAGCTCTACGTCATGGACCTCGGCAGCGGGCGCACGGAGCGGATCAGCTTCGGCCAGGGACGCTATGCGAGCCCGGCCTGGTCGCCGCGGGGCGACCTCGTCACCTTCGTCAACCAGCAGGGCGGCAACTTCCACGTCGGGCTGATGCGGCCCGACGGTGGCGACGAGCGGCTGGTGACGCGCAGCTATCTCGACGACGGTCCGCGCTTCGCGCCGAACGGTCGCGTCGTGGTGTTCGAGCGCCAGGATCGGGGCAGCGGGCGCATGCGTCTCTATACGATCGACGTCACGGGCTTCAATCTGCGCGAGGTGGCAACGCCATTGGATGCCACCGACCCTGATTGGTCCCCCTTGCGTCGTTAGGAGTTCGTTGTAAACGCCACGCCGCATGCAACTGGCATGCACGCCGCTCGAAAGGAGCACTACCCATGCGCGTCCTCGTCCTCATCGCCTGCCTTCTGGTGGTTGCGGGTTGCGCCCGTACCTCGCCGGAGGACCCGTCCCTCAGCGGCTCGATCTCGCAGCAAGGCATCGGCAGCGGTACCGGAACCTTCGCTCCCGGCAGTCAGGCGGCGCTCCAGGCCGAGGCCGGCGACACCGTCTACTTCGCGTTCGACAGCTCGGTCATCCGGCCGGAATCGCAGGCCGTCCTGCGCCAGCAGGCGGTATGGTTGCAGCGCAACCCGAACGCCCGCGTCACCATCGAAGGTCACACCGACGAGCGCGGCACGCGCGAGTACAACCTGGCGCTCGGCGAGCGGCGGGCCAACGCGGTGCGCAGCTTCCTGATCGCCGAAGGCGTGGCCCCCGACCGCATCCGTACGATCTCCTATGGCAAGGACCGTCCGGTGGCCCTCGGCTCGAACGAACAGGCCTGGGCGCAGAACCGCCGCGGCGTCACCGTCGTCGCCGCCACCAGCTAGCCATGGTGCGCTGGACGCTCCTCCTCGTCGCCGCCATCGCGCTCTCGCCGGCGCCGGCGGTGGCGCAGTCGATGGACGCGGGGCAGATGGTCGTCCGCCTGCAGGAGATGCAGGAGGAACTGGCGCGGCTGCGCGGCGAGGTGGAGGAGTTGCGCTACCGGCAGCGTCAGCTCGAGGCGGCGCTCCAGCAGCAAGGGACGGCCCAGCAGCAAGGGGCGGCGCCCAGCCCGTCGCCCCCGCCGGCCGCCCCTTCGCCCGTGCCCGGCCCGGTCGGCGGCACGCTCGGCGGCACCGCACCCGGTCCCGGCACGGCCATCGACCAGCCGGACATCCCGGCCGGCTACGATCGCGGCATGGCCTATCTCCAGGCCGGGCGCTGGGCCGACGCCCGCCGCGAACTGGACGCGTTCGTGGCGGCCAACCCGAACGACCGGCGGGCCCCGGAGGCCGCGTTCTGGTCGGCCGACAGCCTGTTCGTCGAGGGCGAGTACGCGGCGGCGGCGGCAGCGTTCGCCGCCACTTACCGGGCCTTCGGTGGCGAAGCGCC
>JBJHBG010000014.1:3607-54131 GCA_050485385.1 Geminicoccaceae bacterium
TCGCCCCCGACAGCCTGCTGAAGGTCGCCATGTCGCTCACGGCACTGGGTGACACCGACCGGGCTTGCCGAACGCTCGAGGAGTTGACCCGGCGCCACGCCGACCTCGGACGGTCGCTGGAGGCGGCGGTTGCCCGCGAACGCAGCAGTGCCGGTTGCGGCTGAGCCGGTCGGGGCGGCCGAATTCGCCGCCTCGATGGATCGGCTGGGGCCGTTCGAGCGACGGCCGCGCCTGGCCGTAGCCGTCTCGGGCGGCCCCGACAGCCTGGCCCTGCTGGCGCTGGCGGCCGGATGGGCTGCCGACCGCGGCGGCGGCGTCACCGCCCTCACCGTGGACCACGGCCTTCGCCCCGCATCCGGTCTGGAAGCTGTCTGGGTCGCCGGTATGGCGTCGCACCTTGGCGTCGACCACGTCGTCGTGCCCTGGGTCCACGACGGCGGCCGACGCCGCAGCGCCGCCGAGGCGCGCGAGGCCCGCTACCGGTTGCTGGACGAGGTCGCGGCCGAACGGGGTTTTCTCCATTTGCTGCTCGGCCATCACGCCGACGACCAAGCCGTCACCCGCGCCATGCGCGCACGGCGGGCGGCGGGGCCGGGGCTCGCCGGCATGGCGAGCGTGCGCGAGCTCGCCCATTGCCGCCTCGTCCGCCCGCTGTTGAACGTGCCCCGGGCGCGGCTGGAGGCGACGGCGGACGCCCTCGGCTACGGTTGGATCGAGGACCCGAGCAACCGCGATCCGCGCTACGAGCGCACGCGCACGTCGGGCGTGAGCGTCGATGCCGGCACGGTGGCGGCGCGGATCGACCGCGAACACGCGCTGGCGGCAGCGCTCGTCGCCAGTGTCCGCATCGAGGGTCCGGGCGCGGTCGGTCACGACCTCGGCCGCATGGCGCTGCTCGATGCGGACGTCCGCATCGGGCTGCTGCGGGCGGCGACGGCCACCGTCGGCGGCCGGCGCCATCTCCCCTCGTCGCGCGCGGCGGCCGCGCTGTCGGCCCGGCTCGACGCGGGCGTGCACCGCGCAACCTTGGGTGGGGCGATCGTCGAGCGCCGCGACGATCGGCTCCATCTGTGGCGCGAATGGGAGCGAGCGGCGTCGCTCCTGCTCGAGCCCGGCGAGCCGGGGCGGTTCGACGGCCGGTTCGCGCTGCGCAACGCCGGCAGGACGTCCATGCGCGTCACGTCGCTGGGCGTCGCTGCGGCGCAGGCGTGGACGCGGCGTATGGGCGGCGACTGGCGCGTACTGGCCAGCCTGCCGAGCGTCGACGGCACGCCGTTGCCGCTGGCGCCGACGCGCCATCGCGGACTCGCCTGCCGCTGGGCGCCGCGCCTGCCGCTGGCACCGGCGCCCTTTGCCGCAGCCATCGTTGTTTCCCGGTGCGGGTTGCCTACTTAAGCGGAAAGCGACACTCTAGAAGTGCCGTCTCGCGCGACGGCGGCACAGCGAGGAAGGCTCTTGAACAACTTCGGCAAGAATCTGGCGCTCTGGGTCATCATCGGCCTGCTCTTGATCGCCTTGTTCAACCTGTTCCAGGGGCCCTCCAGCCGGGCGCCGCAGACCAGCCTCGCCTTCTCCGACTTCCTCGACGAGGTGGAACAGGGCCGGGTCACCGAGGTGACCATCCAGGGCGATACCATCACCGGCCAGTACAACGACGGCCGCAGCTTCACCACCTACACGCCCTACGACCCGAACCTCGTCAGCAACCTCCGGGACAGCGGGGTGCGCATCCGCGCCGAGCCCAGTTCCGACGGCGTGCCGTCGCTGCTGGGGGTGCTCGTCTCCTGGTTCCCGATGCTCTTGCTGATCGCCGTCTGGATCTTCTTCATGCGGCAGATGCAGTCGGGCGGCGGCAAGGCGATGGGCTTCGGCAAATCGAAGGCGCGGCTTTTGACCGAGAAGCACGGCCGGGTGATGTTCGCGGACGTGGCCGGCATCGACGAGGCCAAGGAGGACCTGCAGGAGATCGTGGAGTTCCTGCGCAATCCGCAGAAGTTCCAGCAGGTCGGCGGGCGGATTCCGAAGGGCTGTCTCCTCGTCGGCCCGCCCGGTACCGGCAAGACGCTCTTGGCCCGCGCCATCGCCGGCGAGGCCAACGTGCCCTTCTTCACGATCTCCGGTTCGGACTTCGTCGAGATGTTCGTGGGCGTCGGCGCATCCCGTGTGCGCGACATGTTCGAGCAGGCGAAGAAGCACGCGCCCTGCATCGTCTTCATCGACGAGATCGACGCCGTCGGCCGCCATCGCGGCGCCGGCCTCGGCGGCGGCAACGACGAACGCGAGCAGACCCTCAACCAGCTCCTGGTCGAGATGGACGGCTTCGAGGCGAACGAGGGCGTGATCCTCATCGCCGCCACCAACCGCCCGGACGTGCTCGACCCGGCGCTGCTGCGCCCCGGCCGCTTCGACCGGCAGGTGGTGGTGCCGAACCCGGACGTGGTCGGCCGCGAGAAGATCCTCCAGGTCCACATGAAGAAGATTCGGATGGCGTCGGACGTCGACCCGAAAGTGGTCGCCCGCGGCACCCCCGGTTTCTCCGGTGCCGACCTCGCCAATCTGGTCAACGAAGCGGCGCTGATGGCGGCGCGGCTCGGCAAGCGCGTCGCGTCCATGGCCGACTTCGAGGCCGCCAAGGACAAGATCATGATGGGCGCGGAGCGCCGCTCCATGGTCATGACCGAGGAGGAAAAGCGGCTCACCGCGTACCACGAGTCGGGCCATGCGGTGGTCGCTTGGCACACGCCGTCGTCGGATCCCATCCACAAGGCGACCATCATTCCGCGCGGCCGGGCGCTGGGCATGGTCGTCCGCCTGCCCGAGGGCGACCGCATCTCGGTCAGCCGCGAGAAGTTGAAGGGCGATCTTGCCGTCGCCATGGGCGGCCGCGTTGCCGAGGAACTGGTGTTCGGCCACGAGAAGGTTACCGCCGGTGCTGCCTCCGACATCGAGCAGGCGACCAAGATCGCCCGGCACATGGTGACGCAATGGGGGATGAGCGACGAACTCGGCCCGGTCGGCTACACCGAGAACCAACAGGAGGTCTTCCTCGGCCATTCCGTCGCCCAGTCGAAGAACGTGTCCGAGGCCACGGCGCAGAAGATCGACCAGGAGATCAGGAAGCTGGTCGACGCCGGCTACGAACGGGCACGGCAGATCCTCACCGACCACTACGACCAACTCGATGCCGTGGCGAAGTCGCTGCTCGAGCACGAGACGCTGTCCGGCGACGACGTGAACATGATCATGCGCGGCGAGCCCTTGCCGGAGCGGCGGCCGGATCCCAAGCCCGAGCCCAAGCCGACGCAACCGCAGCCTACGGGCCGGCGCGGCTCCGTGCCGACCACCGCCCGACCCGCCCATCGGCCGATCCGGCCGAGCCCGCAGCCGGGCGCCGGCGACTAGGCGAGGGACGGTATCGAAGGCGCAGGGCGTTGGTTACCCGCGACAGCGGAGTAGGCGGCGATCGCCGCCGCCTAACGGCCGCCGGGCTTGCTCCTGCGGCGCAGCGGTGCTTCGTTGCGCCGGTCCAGGGAAGCTGAAGGAACCCAGCCCATGACCGCCGTCGTCGTCATCGCTCGTGTGGAAGCCCTGCCCGGCCACGAGGCCGAGGTGGAAGCGCTGTTGCGCTGGCAGGTGGGGCCGACGCGGGAGGAGAAGGGCTGCCTCAACTACGACCTGCACCAGGACAACGCCGACCCCAAGGTGTTCTGGTTCCACGAGACCTGGGAGAGCGACGAGCATCTGGCGGCCCATGCGGTCGCCGAGCACATGGTCGCCAACCGCGCCCGGGTGAAGCCGCACCTGACCGGCCCCGCCGAGGTGTTCCGCATGACGCGGCTCGCCTGACCGCCGACGGCAAGCGCGAAACGGCGGGGCTCGTCAGCCCTTTCGCCCCCGGCCGGCGACCTCGTTGGTCGTCGGCGTTGCCGGTGAGGCCGGCTCGGGCAGGGCTCAGGCGTCGAGAAATCGGTCGGGCGTGATGGTGCGCGGGTCGAGCTTCAGGGCGATGATGGCGGGGCGGTCGCTCGCCAGCGCCCGTTGCCACGCATCCGGGAACTGAGCCGTCTCCGTCACCGTCTCGCCGTGGCCGCCATAGGCCTTGGCGAGGGCCGCGAAATCGGGATTGCGCAGCTCGGTGCCCGACTGACGGCCGGGATAGTCGCGCTCCTGGTGCATGCGGATGGTGCCGTACTGGCCGTTGTCGACCACGATGACGACGATGCGCGCGTCGTGCTGCACGGCGGTCGCGAACTCCTGGCCGTTCATCAGGAAGCAGCCGTCGCCGGCAAAGGCGACGACCAGCCGGTCGGGGTGGGTCAGCTTGGCGCCGACCGCGGCGGGCGTGCCGTACCCCATCGAGCCCGAGGTCGGCGCGAGCTGGGTACGGAAGCGGCGGTAGCGCAGGAAACGATGCACCCAGATGGCGTAGTTGCCCGCACCGTTGCAGACGATGGCGTCCTCCGGCAGGGCTTCGGCCAGATAGCGCATGATCTCGCCGTACTGCACCGGCCCCGGATTGGTCGGACTGGAGGCCGTCGAGGCCAGATAGCCCTGATGCAGCCGCTCGGTTGCCTCGGCCCAGGGTGCCTGGTTGGTGCCGGGCAGGGCCGCCAGCGCCTCGGCGGCCCGGTTCAGGCCGGACGGCACCGCGACGTCCGCTCGATAGACGCGGCCGAGCTCGGACGGGTCGTTGTGGATGTGGACCAGCGCCTTCTCCGCCGTGCCCTGGTGCGGAAAGCGGCGGTAGCTGTCGCTCGATGCCTCGCTCATGCGGCTGCCGAGGGTGAGGATCAAGTCGGCGCTCTCCAGGTAGTCGCCGAGTTCTTTCGTCACGGTGAGGCCGACATGGCCGGCATAGGACGGGTGCAGGTTGTCGAACAGCGATTGACGGCGGAAGCCGCAGCCGACCGGCAGCCGCCAGGCCTCGGCGAAGCGCTGGACCGCTGCATGGCCCGCCTCGTTCCAGCCGTTGCCGCCGAGCAGGAGGAACGGCCGCTTGGCCTTGGCCAGACGGTCGCCGATCTCGGCGATCGCGGCCGGATCGGGGGCCGCTTCCACCGCCTTGACGGCCGGTGCATCCGGCACGTCCGCCTCGGCGAAGAGCATGTCCTCGGGCAGCGACACGACGACCGGTCCAGGCCGGCCGGCGAGGGCGGTAGCGAAGGCGCGGTGCATGATCTCGGGCAGGCGTTCGGGACGGTCGACCTCCACCGCCCACTTCGCGATCGGTCCGAAGAAGGCTGCGTAGTCGACCTCCTGGAAGGCCTCGCGGCCGGTGAACGCGCTGTCGATCTGGCCGATCAGCAGGACCAGCGGCACGGAATCCTGACGCGCGATGTGGATGGCTGGCGACGCGTTGGTGGCGCCGGGGCCGCGGGTGACGAAGGCGACCCCGGGCCGGCCGGTGAGCCGGGCGTGAGCGTCGGCCATCATCGCCGCTCCGCCTTCCTGCCGGCAGATGACGAAGCGCGTTTCGGGTCGGTCGACCAGTGCGTCCAGGGCGGCGAGATAGCTTTCGCCGGGAACGCCGAACACGAGGTCGACGCCGTTCAGGGCCAACTGGTCGACCAGGATGCGGCCACCGGTACGTGTCGTCATGGGTTGCTTGCCTTCTGCTTGGTCACATCAGGGGGCCGGAGCGCTCCTGCAAGATCGCGATCAAGCCGTCGATGCCGCGGCGCTGCACGACCGAGGCGAACTCGCTGCGCTGCGAGATGGCCATGCTGACGCCTTCGACCTCGATGTCGATGATGCTGAGGCCCGTGGGACGCTCGCGCACCCGCCAGTCGATGCGCGGCGGCGGCGACATGCCCTCGATCCGGGTGGTGACGCGGGCGTCCTGCTGCCCCTGCGACTCGGCGCCGACGATCACCAAGCGCTCGCCCGTGTAGTCGTCGAGGCGATCCGCGTAGGAGGCGACGACCCACCGTTCGAAGGCGTCGACATAGGCTCGACGCTGCTCGTCGGTGAGGTCGCGATAGGGTGCGCCGAGCACGGTGCGCGCGACGAACGGCACGTCGAAGCCCTCGTGCAGCAGGACGCGCAGCCGGTCGCGCCGCTCGGTTCGGGGCGCGTCGGATTGCAGGATTTCGGTGGCGCGCTCGGCGAGCGTGCCGATGAATTCGCGGGCAGCTTCGGGGGTGACTGCCTGGGCCTGTGCTGGTGCGCCGAGGCCTATGGCTAGGGCAGCGAGGGCAGCGAGCAGGGTGCGGCGGGGGAAAGCGGACATCGTCACGTCTCCGGGAAGCGTCGGCGCTCGGGCCATGAACGGTTCGGCTCCATGTAGGTGGCCGAACCGCCGATAGGAAGGCCGACGCTCAGGTCAACGGCCCCGCCCGCTCCTGCAACAGCTCGATCAGCCCGTCGATACCGCGGCGCTGCATGACCGACGCGAACTCGTTCCGCTGCGAGATCGTCATGCTGACACCCTCGACCTCGACGTCGATGATCTGCAAGGCGCCGCCGCGCTCGCGCACGCGCCAGTCGATCCGCACCGGCTCCTGATTGCCGACGACACGCGTGGTCACCCGCGCATCCTGGTTGCCTTGCGGAGCGGCTCCGGTGATCTCGACCCGTTGGCCCGTGTAGTCGTCGAGCCGTGTCGCGTAGGTGGCGATCACCCAGCGCTCGAAGGCGTCGACATAGGCGCTGCGCTGCTCGTCGGAGAGGTCGCGGTAGGGTGGGCCGAGCGCGGCGCGGGCGATGAAGGGCACGTCGAAGCCCTCCTGCAGCAGCTCGCGCAAGCCGCGCCGGCGCTCGTCCATACTGCCGTCGCCGTTCAGGATCGTGGTCGCCCGGTCCGCCAGATCGGCGACGAAATCACGGGCGGCGTCCGGCTCGACGGCGTTGCCGGGTGCTGCCGGTGCCAGCCACAATGCCAGCGCGCCGAGGGTGGCGAAGAGGAGGCGGCGGGTAACCAAGGCCATGATCGCTTCTCCGGCGGGCGGGATCTATGCCCACGCGTCTGGTCGAGCGTGCGTGTTAGCCGCGTTCACTCGCGGGTGGAATACCCTGCGAACCGGCGCTCAACCGCGGTCGTCCCCGCTGCCGGTCTGGCGGTGGATGAGATAGAAGATCAAGACGACGCTGACGCCCGTGAAGGTGAGACCGGTGCCGTAGAATACCGAATCGGTCGCGTTGCTCGCCATGAACAGTCCGACGAGGCTGACCACGCCGAGCACGGTACCGAGAATCCACGAACCCATGCTGCTTTCCCGATTCATGCGGCCGGTGCGCCGAGCGGCGCACCGGGATACTGGACGAGATCCTTGTAGGCGTGCCACGTGGCATGGCCAACCAGCGGCAGCGCCACGATCAGGCCGAGGAACAGCGTGGCGAGGCCGGCCCCAACGAACAGCACGATCAACAGGCCCCAGAACGCCATGGCCTTGGGGTTCTGCACCACGGCGCGGATGCTGGTGACGATGGCGTCCATCACGTTGGCCTCGGGTCGATCGAGCAGCATCGGGATCGAAATGGCGCTGATGGCGAAGGTGGCAGCCGCCAGGACGCCGCCGACGGCCGTGCCGAACACCAGGAAGGGCAGGGAACTCGGCGTGAGGAAGGTCTCGACCAGGAGGTTGTCGATCGACGGCACGTTGCCGACGCCGAAATAGAGGATGAAGATCAACGCAGCGATGCGGCCCCACAGGATCAGCATCAACAACAGCGCCACGCCCATCAGGGCGATCTGCGAGGCATTGCGGCGCCAGGCGCCGAGGGCGTCGCCGAAGCTGGTCAACTGGCCCGCTTCGTGCCGGCGGCTGATCTCGTAGAGGCCGACCGCGGCCAGCGGCCCGACGATGAGGAAGCCCGCGGTCATCGGCAGGATCAGGTAGTAGAGGCCGGAGGCGAACAGGCCGAGCGTCAGCGCGTAGCCGAGGACGGCGAAGACGACGCCGTAGGCGAGCGACACGCCGGGGGTCGCGACCAGATCGCGCCAACCCGCGCGTAGCCAGCTCCACGGCCGGTCCAGCTCGACGTGGCGGATGGCCGCGCTGGCGCTCGCGACGCCGGTGACGGCTTGGCTCATCGTGCCCTCCGAATATCGTCTGCCACTTATGAACATCTGCCATGAAACGGGTCGTCTGTTCCACATCTAGGATACAGGTTCGGCCGAATAGGCAAGGCCGGCTGTTTCGGTGGCTCTGCTCGGTCGGCCTCACCGGTTGGTCGAGTTGACGTTTTCACGAGGGTGAACGCGTAAACGCCGCCGTGGTCGATCGTTCGGAGGCATCATGACGCCGCTTGCAGCAACGGCCGAGCCCAGTGCCGCTCTCGCGCAACCTACCGACTACGTCGAGAGCGTGATCCGCTGGTTCGTGATCGCGACCCTGTTCTGGGGCGTCGCCGGCATGGCCGTCGGCACGTTCATCGCCTTCCAGCTCGCCTATCCCGAACTCAACTTCGGTCCCGCCTGGGCCAATTTCGGCCGCCTCCGCCCGGTCCACACCTCGGCCGTGATCTTCGCCTTCGGCGGCAACGCGCTGATGGCAACCTCGCTCTACGTGGTGCAGCGCACTTGCCGCCAGCGCCTGTTCGGTGGCGAGTTCGGCGCGATGTTCGTGTTCTGGGGCTATCAGCTCTTCATCGTGCTGGCGGCCACCGGCTACCTGATGGGCATCACCCAGAGCCAGGAGTACGCCGAGCCCGAGTGGTATGCCGATCTGTGGCTCACCGTCGTCTGGGTGGTCTACCTCGTCATCTTCGCCGGCACGCTGATGCGACGGCGGGAAAGTCACATCTACGTTGCCAATTGGTTCTTCCTCGCCTTCATCGTCACCGTGGCGATGTTGCACATCGTCAACAACCTGGCCCTGCCGGTGTCGTGGTTCGGCACGAAGAGCTACAGCGTCTGGACCGGCGTCCAGAGCGCCATGGTGCAGTGGTGGTACGGCCACAATGCCGTCGGCTTCTTCCTCACCGCCGGCTTCCTCGGCATCATGTATTACTTCGTGCCGAAGCAGGCGGAACGCCCGGTCTACTCGTACCGGCTGTCGATCGTGCATTTCTGGGCGTTGATCTTCCTCTATATCTGGGCCGGGCCGCACCATCTGCACTATACGGCGCTGCCGGACTGGACGCAGATGCTCGGCATGACCTTCTCGGTGATGCTGTGGATGCCGTCCTGGGGCGGCATGATCAACGGCCTGATGACCCTGTCGGGGGCGTGGGACAAGCTCAGGACCGACCCGGTGCTGCGCTTCCTCGTGGTCTCGGTCGCCTTCTACGGCATGAGCACCTTCGAGGGGCCGCTGATGTCGATCCGCCAGGTCAACGCGCTCAGCCACTACACCGACTGGACCGTCGGCCACGTCCACTCCGGGGCGCTCGGTTGGGTCGCCTTCGTCACCTTCGGGGCGATGTACTACCTCGTGCCGAAGCTCTGGAAGCGCGAGCGGCTGTACAGCCTGCGCCTGGTCGAGTGGCACTTCTGGGTCGCGACCCTCGGCATCGTCCTCTACATCACGGCGATGTGGGTCTCCGGCATCATGCAGGGCCTGATGTGGCGGGCCTACGACGACCTCGGCTTCCTCCAGTTCTCGTTCATCGAGACGGTCGCAGCGATGCACCCGTTCTACGTCATCCGGGCGTTGGGCGGGGTGCTCTTCCTCACCGGTGCCCTGATCATGGTCTACAACGTCTGGCGGACGATCCGCGGCGACGTGGCCCAAGAGGGCATGTCCGAAACCCCCGCACGGCCGGTGCAGCCGGTGCCGGCCGAGTAAGGGAGACGCCCGATGGTCTGGAACAGGCACGAGGTCTTCGAGACGCGCACGGTGGCGCTGACCGCGGGCATTCTGGTCGTCGTCGCGATCGGCGGTATCGTCGAGATTGCGCCTTTGTTCTCGATCAGGAACACGATCGAGCGCGTCGAGGGCATGCGGCCCTATTCGCCGTTGGAGCTGATGGGCCGCAACATCTACATCCGCGAGGGCTGCTACGTCTGCCACAGCCAGCAGATCCGCACGCTCCGGGACGAGGTGGAGCGCTACGGCCACTTCAGCCTCGCCGCCGAGAGCATGTTCGACCGGCCGTTCCAGTGGGGGTCCAAGCGCAACGGTCCGGACCTTGCTCGCGTCGGTGGCAAGTATTCGAACGAATGGCACGTCCAGCACCTGATCGATCCGCAGTCGGTGGTGCCGGAAAGCATCATGCCGCCTTATGCCTTCCTCGCCGAGACCGAACTCGGCGCCGACGACATCCGGGCGCATCTGCAAACGCTGGCGAGGCTCGGCGATCCCTACACCGACGAGATGATCGAAAACGCCCGCTACGACGTGGTCCAACAAGCGTTGCCGGAGGGTGTTGGCGACTGGGACGCCGTGCTCGCGCGCTACCCCAATGCAGCGGTGGGCAGCTTCGATGGCGATCCGAGCCGGCTGACCGAGATGGATGCGCTCGTGGCCTATCTGCAGATGCTCGGGCGGCTGGTCGACTTCACCGCCATCGAGCCCGCGGATCTGCAGCAACGCTGAGGAGGCGGACGTGTCGCAGGAGGTCTTGAACGTCCTCTACCAGATCTGGCTGGTCGGGATGGTCGTCATCTTCGTCGGCATCGCCTGGTGGGCGTTCAGGCCCGGCAACCGCAAGAAGTGGGAAGAGCGCGGTCGCCTTCCCCTCGACGACAAGGACGGCTAGATGCCTACGAGGATCGAGAAGGACGAGGTCACTGGCGTCGAGACCACCGGCCACGTGTGGGACGGCATCCGCGAACTCAACAATCCGCTGCCGAAGTGGTGGATCTATACCTTCTACGTCACCATCGCCTATGCCGTGCTCTGGTGGTTGCTCTACCCCGCCATCCCGTTCGGCCCGTCGGCCACCGGGGGTGTGGTCGGCATCGAGAGCCGCGACCGCCTTATGGCCGCGATCGAGGCGGCCGAGGCGGAGCGTGCAGGTGTACGCGCTCGGCTCGTCGCCGCCGATCTCGACGCTGTTCGCGACGATCCCACGCTGTTCACCTATGCGGTGACCGGCGGCCGCATCGCCTTCGGCGAGAACTGCGCACCTTGCCACGGCGTCGGCGGCACGGGCCAGCTCAACTATCCGGTGCTGGCCGACGACAACTGGATCTGGGGCGGCTCGCTCGAGGCCATCCAGCAGACCATCCAATGGGGTGTCCGCGCCCAGGAATACGAGTTCGAGACGCGCTTCGGCATGATGCCGGCCTTCGGCGCCGACGGCATCTTGAGCCCTGAGGAGGTCGATCAGGTGACCGCCTTCGTGCTCACCTTGAGCGGGCGCGACGACGAGGCCGACGCGGCGTTGGTCGAGGCCGGCGCCGAGGTCTACGAGTGGAACTGCGCCGCCTGCCACGGCGATGGCGGCGAGGGCATCTACGAGATGGGTGCGCCGGCCCTGAACAATCAGATCTGGCTCTACGGCGGCACGCCCGAGGAGATTCGCCGGCAGATCTGGAACCCGCGCCACGGCGTCATGCCCGGCTTCGCCGACCGGCTGGACGAGGGCACGATCAAGATGCTCGCGGTCTACGTCCACAGCCTCGGCGGCGGCGAGTAGGGGCACGCGGCGACGCTCGCCAACCTTCGTCCAAAAGACATGTAATCGACTTCGAATATGCTGATTTCGCGCCCCATCCTTGGGGCTCGTCAGCATCGTCGAGATGGAGTTCCGAGCGCCATGGGGCATGCGCTGGAGAACCTCGCCAAGCAGGCCGAAGCCGAGGTTGCCGGCGCGCCGACGACCGACGCCGCACCGGGCGTCGCCAAGGTCGCCGTCGAGTCGCGGACCGAGCAGCGGGAAAGCCCGCTCTACCAAGGCCGGGTCCAGGTCTATCCGCGCGACGTGCGCGGCACCTTTCGGCGGGTGAAGTGGACCGCACTCGTGGTGCTGCTGGGCCTTTACTGGCTGTTGCCGTGGGTGCGCTGGGACCGCGGGCCGGCGGCGCCGGACCAGGCGGTGATGATCGACATGGCCGGCCGCCGCGCCTATTTCTTCTGGGTCGAGATCTGGCCGCAGGAGGTCTATTTCCTCACGGGCGTCCTGATCCTCGCCGCCTTCGGCCTGTTCCTCGCCACCTCGCTTTTGGGCCGCCTCTGGTGCGGCTTCGCCTGTCCGCAGACGGTCTGGACGGACCTGTTCCTTTGGGTCGAGCGCCGCGTCGAGGGCGATCGGGCGGCGCGGATCCGGCTCGACAAGGCGCCGTGGACCCGGGACAAGGCAAGAAAGCGCATCCTCAAGCATGCCATTTGGCTGCTCATCGCCTTCGCCACGGGTGGCGCCTGGATCCTCTACTTCGGCAACGCGCCGGACGTGCTGGTGGGCGCGTTCCGGGGCGAGGCGAGCACGCCGATCTATTTCTTCGTG
Source organism: Geminicoccaceae bacterium (assembly GCA_050485385.1). Lineage (GTDB taxonomy): Bacteria > Pseudomonadota > Alphaproteobacteria > Geminicoccales > Geminicoccaceae > RECO01. The sequence goes on from JBJHBG010000014.1 coordinate 15,938, forward strand.
GGCCTGTTCACGCTCACCACCTACCTCCTGGCCGGCCACGCCCGCGAGCAGGTCTGCACCTACATGTGCCCGTGGCCGCGCATCCAAGGCGCTCTGTTCGACGCGGACACGCTCGCCGTCACCTACGAGCGGTGGCGTGGCGAGCCGCGTGGCCCGGTGAAGAAGGGCCAGGGCTTCGACGGTCGCGGCGACTGCATCGACTGCAAGCAGTGCGTCGCCGTCTGCCCCACCGGCATCGACATCAGGGACGGCTTCCAGCTCGAATGCATCGGCTGCGCACTGTGCGTCGACGCCTGCAACGACGTGATGGACCGGATCGGCCGGCCGCGGCATCTCATCACCTACGACAGTGCCCGCAACACCGAGTTGCGTGCCAGGGGCGAGCGACCCAGCTACCGCATCCTGCGTCCCCGGACGCTGATCTACGTCGCGCTGATCGCCTTGGTCGGCGGCCTCATCGCCTACGGCCTCGCGACCCGCTCCGAGGCCCACCTCGCCGTCGAGCGCGACCGCAGTGCGTTGTTCGTCACGCTGTCCGACGGCTCCATCCGCAACACCTTCGAGGTGCGCATCCACAACAAGACCCACTACCCGCAGCTCTACGCCCTGGACATCGCAGGCTTGCCACCGACGGCCGAGGTGTGGGCGAGCAACCGCTCGCCTGAACCTTTGGGCAGCATGCTCCTCTGGGCCGATGCCGATACGGTGACGAGCTACACCATCCTGGTGGCGGTGCCGCGCGACGACGTCGCCGCGGCGTCGGTGGACCTCACCTTCCAGGTGACCTCCGAGACGGGCGAGGTCGCCACCCAGCGCAGCGTGTTCCGAGGACCCAGCCCATGAGCCCACTGCCCGAGCGCAAGAGCCTCTGGATCCCCTGGACCTTCGTCGGCTTCTTCGCCGTGGTCGCCGTGGTCAACGGCATCATGATCTACCATGCCGTCACCACCTTCTCGGGCGTCGACCGGCGCGATGCCTACAAGCGCGGCCAAGCCTACAACGAGATCCTGGCCGAGGCTCGAGCGCAGGAAGCCCTGGGCTGGACCGCCGCGATCGACCACGAGCCCGTCGCCGACGAGGTCGGGCGACTTCGTGTCGTCGTCGCCGATGGCCGCGAGGAGCCCATCGCCGATGCCGACGTCTCGGCGCTGGTGAAGCGGCCGACCAACGCGCATCTCGACTTCGAGACTTGGTTGGTCCCCGTCGGTGGCGGTGCCTATGCCGCCGAGTTGGACTGGCCGGCGCCGGGCATCTGGGACGTGCTGGTCACCGTCCGCCAGGCGGGTGACCGCTTCCAGGTCGAAGAGCGCATCTTCGTGGTCCGCTAGCACCGTGACGCCGACGGACGGGAACGTTCGACGTCTTGAAGTCAGGGGGGACTTGATGGTCCCCCCTGTACCCCCCGGCACCGGCCGTGCCGGCGCCCCACTCCCGGGGGTCGCAGGGGGCCAAAAGCCCCCTGTCCCTGCCGTCGCCCCCGACGCGACCACCGACCTCGCCGGGCTCGAGGCCTATGTCGTCCGCGACGGTGGGCTCTGCCGCCTCGCCCTGTTGGCCGAGGGGGTGCATTGCGGCGGCTGCGTGCGCCGGATCGAGCAGGCGCTCATGGCGCAGACGGGCGTGGTCGAGGCCCGCGTCAACCTCACCACGCGCCGGCTCCAGGTGGCCTGGACGGGCGGCGTGGAGCGGGCGGGTGCGTTGCTGGCGCCGGTGGTGCGGCTCGGCTTTCGGCTGATCCCGTTCGATGCCGCCGCCGTCGAGGACGACGAGGCAGCCGAGCGCAAGGCCCTGCTCCGCGCCATGGCCATCGCCGGCTTCGCCACCGCCAACATCATGCTCCTCTCGGTTTCGGTCTGGGCCGGGCACTTCCATGGCATGGAGGACAGCATGCGCGCCCTGCTGCACTGGTTCTCGGCGCTGATCGCCATGCCGGCCATCGCCTATGCCGGGCAGCCCTTCTTTCGCTCGGCTTGGCGGGCGCTGCGCCACGGTCACACCAACATGGACGTGCCGATCTCGATCGGCGTGATCCTGGCGCCCGCCATCAGCCTGTTCGAGACCATGCGCCACGGGCCGCATGCCTATTTCGACAGCGCCGTCATGCTGCTCTTCTTCCTCCTGATCGGCCGCTACCTGGACCGGCAGGCCCGCGGTCGGGCGCGACAGGCGGCAACGCGGCTGTTGGCGCTGGGGGCCCGCCCCGTGACGGTGGTCGAGGCGGGAGGCGGCCAGCGGCTCCTGCCGCCGAGGTTGGTGGTTCCGGGCATGACGGTACTCGCCACGGCCGGCGAGCGCGTCGGCGTCGACGGCACGGTCGCTGACGGCCGTTCGTCGGTCGATACCAGCCTGATCACCGGCGAGAGCCTGCCGCAGCCGGTGGCCCCCGGCGACGCCGTCTTCGCCGGCACCCTCAACCTCGACGCGCCGCTGACCCTCACCGTCACGCGTGCCGGCGACGACACGCTGCTCGCCGAGGTGGTGCGACTGATGGAGGTGGCCGAGCGGCAGAAGGGCCGTTTCGTCGGCATCGCCGAGCGCGTGTCGCGCTGGTACGCGCCGGTGGTCCACGTGCTGGCGCTGGCGGCGTTCCTGGTCTGGTGGCTGGTGATCGGCATCGGCGTTGCCGAAGCGCTGATGATCGCTGTCGCCGTCCTGATCATCACCTGCCCCTGCGCGCTCGGGCTCGCCGTGCCGGCGGTGCAGGTGGTGGCGAGCGAGCGCCTGCTCGGGGGAGGCATCCTCCTCAAGGCGGCAACCGCGCTGGAGCGTCTCGCCGAGGTCGACCACATCGTCCTCGACAAGACCGGCACGCTGACGCGCGGCCAACCGGAACTGGTCGATGCGGGCGGGCTGGACGACGCCGCTCTGGCGCGGGCGGCGGCACTCGCGAGGCGGAGCCGCCACCCGCTGGCGCGCGCGCTCGTCCGCGCGGCACCCGCCGTCGACGGCGACGTCAGGGACGTGCGGGAGACGCCGGGGCTGGGGCTGGAGGGGCTGATCGGTGGCGTTGTGGCGCGGCTCGGTCGCGGCACTTGGGTTGCGCCGTCGATGGGCGATACCGGTACCGTGGGTCTGGAGCTGTGGTTCGCCGAGGGCGACGCGGCGCCGGTTCGTCTGGGCTTCGCCGACCCCTTGCGGAGCGACGCGGCTTCCACCTTGGCGCGGCTGCGCGAGGCGGGCTACGGGCTGGAGCTGGTCTCGGGCGACCGGGCGCCGACGGTACGGGCGCTCGCCGGCGACCTCGGCATCGCCACGTGGCAGGCGGCGGCGACGCCGGCTGCGAAGGTGGCGCGGCTGGAAGCGCTCAGGGCCGCGGGCAAGCGGGCGATGATGGTCGGCGACGGGCTCAACGATGCGCCGGCGCTGGCCGCCGCCCATGCCTCCTTGTCGCCCACTTCGGCGATGGACGTCAGCCAGACGGCGGCCGACGCGGTGTTCCAGGGCGAGCGCCTGGCCCCGGCGGTGACGTTGCTGGCGACCGCCCGCCAGGCGGATCGGCTGGTGCGGCAGAACGTAGCACTCGCGCTCGTCTACAACCTGATCGCCGTGCCGCTGGCGCTGGTGGGGCTGGTGACGCCCCTGATCGCCGCGGTCGCCATGTCCGGCTCGTCGATCATGGTGGTGAGCAACGCGCTCAGGCTCGGCCACCGCCGTCGCCCCCTGACCCTCCCGCGACGCCCGGAGGTGGCGTGGACGTCCTCATCTACCTGATCCCGCTCGCCTTGTTCCTCGGCTTTCTGGGGCTCGTCGCCTTTCTCTGGGCCTTGCGCAGCGGGCAGTTCGACGACCCGCAGGGCTCGGCCGAGCGCATCCTCTACGACGACGAGGACGAGCCGCCCGAAGCCCCACCGCCGTCCCGACGGGATTGAGGATTTCCGCGCTGGCAAAATGCTTTATGCTGGAAAGCGCGGGTACTCTCTCAGGTAACCTCCAGGGGCGGGAACGACGGACATGGCCATCATGCACGGGAAGCGGCGAGGGATCCGAGCCTTGGGGCTCGGGCTCCTGCTCGCCACCAGTGCGCTCCATGCGGCGCACGCCTTCAGCCTCGACGAAGCGTTGATCCAAACCTACGAGACCAATCCGAGGCTGCAGGCGTCGAGGGCGGAACTGCGCGCCGTCGACGAGCAGGTCAGCCAGGCCTATGCGCGCTACCGGCCGACCATTTCCATCGACGCCGCCAGCGAGGGCTCGACGGTCGACATTCCGAACGACAGCTTTCAGCTCTGGACCAACTCGATCGGGTTGAACGTCCGCCAGAACATCTACGAGGGTGGGCGCACCGTCGCCGGCATCCGCAGCGCCGTGCAGCAGGTGGGGCAGCAGCGGGCCTCGCTGCTCGCGGTCGAGCAGCAGGTGTTCCTGGACACCGTGCGCGCCTATACCAACGTGGTGGCGAGCCGGCGGGTGGTGGACCTCGCCCGCAACAACGAGGAGCGGCTGGAGCGGCAGCGTCGAGCCACCGTCGACCGCTTCGAGGTCGGCGAGGTGACGCGCACCGACGTGGCCCAGGCCGAGGCCGCTCTCGCCCGAGCACTGGCCGACCGCATCCGCGCGGAGGGCAATCTCCAGCAGGTTTCGGCCAACTTCGAGGCCGTCGTCGGCGTGCGGCCGACCAACCTCACGACGACCGAAGTGACGGTGCAGGCACCGCCGTCGCTGGTCAACGCCCAGGCGCGGGCCGAAAAGAACCCGGCACTGATCGCCGCGGAGTTCGCCTTCGAGGCGGCGGAATCCGACGTTCGCGTGGCACTCGGCGCCCTGTTGCCGACGGTGGATATCCAGGCGGGCGTCCGCTACGTCGACAACCCCAGCCGTGCCCTCAACTACCAGACCGACGCCCGTATCGGCGCCACGTTGACGATCCCGCTCTACCAGGGTGGCGCCGAGTATTCGCGGGTGCGGCAGAACCGGCAGATCGTCGATCAGCGGCGGCGGCAGTTCGACGCGACGCGGCGCGACGTCGTCGAACTGACGGCCGAGGCGTGGGAAGCGCTCGTCACGGCAAGCGCGCAGACGCGGGCGATCGAGCAGCAGGTGCGGGCCAACGCGCTGGCCCTGGAAGGTGTCGAGACCGAGGCGCAGGTGGGTGCCCGAACCGTGCTCGACGTGCTGGATGCCGAACAGGAGTTGTTCCAGTCCGAGGTGGACCTCGTCAATGCGCAAGCCAACCGGGTGGTCGCGCTCTACACCTTGCAGTCGGCCATGGGCGAACTGACCGCCGAGGCACTTGGGCTCGCCGTCGAGCGCTACGATCCTTCGGTGCATTACCGCACCGTCCGTACCCAGGGCTTCGGCACCGAGGCCGGCACCAATCGCACCGTCTTCCAGGACATCGACTTCCGTGAGGAATGGGGGCTCAGGCGCAGCGAGGACTGAGCTGCCTCCGTTGTGGGTGCGGAGTGCCGCCGCTGGCGAACTGGCGCGGCTCCCGGCGATCGAGACCGACGCCGACGCCCGCTTCTCGACCGTGGGCTACGGCTTCTGCCTGGAGCTTCCCTGCCTGGACGCGGTCTACCTGGAGCGGGCGCGCGACCAGGGCCTCCTGCGGGTGGCGGAGAGGGACGGCAGCCTCGTCGGGTTCGCCTGCGGCTGGCGCCTCGATGCGGCGGCGCATCTGGGCGAACTCGCGGTAGTCTCGGCCCGTCAGGGCCAGGGCATCGGAACCGCGTTGCTGGCGGCATTCGAGGCGGCGGCGCGGGACCAGGGCTTCACCCGCGTCTCGCTCACCACCTATGCCGACGTGGCCTGGAATGCGCCGTGGTACGCCCGCCACGGCTACACCCCGGTCCCAGCCGAGGCCATCGCGCCGGAATTGGCCGCCTTGGTCGATGCCGAGCGGCGGTTCGGCATCGCTGCCGCACCGCGCGTGACGATGGCCAAAGCGCTTCAGTCCTGAGGCTCCAGGCGGACCAACTCGCCGTCCTTGAACCAGAAGACCGCGTCGTGCGGCTCGTCCATCTCCAGCATCGCCGCCGGTGCCAGCCCCAGAAAGGCCGTCCGCACGGCGCGGCCCAGCGCACCGTGCGCCACGGCAACGGTGCGGCTGCCCGGCGGCAGCGCATGGAGCCAAGCGGTTGCCCGCGTCACGATGTCGGTTTGCGTCTCGCCGCCGCCGGGCGGGGCCACGGTCCAGCGGTCGGCGATGCGGGCTTGCCAGAGTGCCGGATCGCGCGCCTCGATCTCCGCCGCCGTGAGCCCGTCCCAGTCGCCCCAGGTCATCTCCTTCAGGCGGTCGTCGCGAACGATGCGCGCGGGGTCGACACCGGCGGTCTCGGCCACGATCACCGCCGTTTGCCAAGCGCGGCCAAGTGGGCTCGCCTGCCAGGCGAAGCCGCCCAACTCCTCGCCGAAGCGCCCGTGCAAGAGGCGGCCGAGCCGTTCGGCCTGCCACCAGCCGGCGCGCGTCAGAGGCGAATCCTTGTGCCCCTGCACCCGGCGCTGCCGGTTCCAGAGGGTCTCGCCGTGGCGGAGGTAGAGCAGTTCCACGTCCCGGCGCACGCACGCCTACCGTTGGCAAGGGGACGGGGCGGGAAGATCGGCGGGCTTTTGGCCCCCTGCGGCTTCCGTCCATCCGCGTGGCATCGCTCCCTGGGCCGTCGTCAGGCGAAGCGCTTGGCGATGGCGTCGAGGCCGGCGTCGTAGATCGCGGCGATGGTTCGGGCAGCCTCCTCGATCGAGGTGCCCTCGGGCTCGAAGCTGCTCGACCAGAGGATCTTGGCGCCCTCGGGGGCGGGGACGACCCGCAGGATCGCCCGGTAGTCGCGCACGGGCAGGGGCGACGAGAGGATCTCGTAGGTGTAGCTGTGGTCGTCGGGGTGGTCGCCCAACTCGCGTTCCAGGAGTTCGGCGCCGTCGACCGTGCGGATGTGGCGATGGACGACGTCGCCGTGACGTTCGACGTCGCACGTGGCAACGTCGGGATGCCAGTCGGCAAGGGCGCCGAAATCGCCCATCACCGCCCAGACCTCTGCCGGCGTGGCCCGCACGGTCAGCTTGCGCTCCACTTCCACGCTCATGGTCGTCGCTCCCTTCTGGACGCGCCCGGCGTCCCTACATCACGGCCCCGATCTGCCAAGGCACGAACTCGTGGTCGCCCAAGCCCAGGGCCTCGCTCTTGGTCGGCTCGCCCGAGGCGACGCGGAGCACGTGCTCGAACATCTGCTGGCCCATCGCCTCGATCGACAGTCCCTCGTCGAGCACGGCACCGGCGTTGATGTCCATGTCCTCGATCATGTGTGTGTACATCGGCGAGTTGGTGGCGATCTTGATGCTCGGCGCCGGCTTGAAGCCGAAGCAGGAGCCGCGGCCCGTGGTGAACGCCACCACGTTGGCGCCGGACGCCACCTGCCCGGTCACCGAGGCCGGGTCGTAGCCGGGGCTGTCCATGAAGACGAAGCCCTTCTTGGTTGCCGGCTCGGCGTAGCGGATGACGTCGGTGAGCGCCGTCGTCCCGCCCTTGGCGGCAGCCCCCAGCGACTTCTCGAGGATGGTGGTGAGCCCGCCCGCCTTGTTGCCGGGCGAGGGGTTGTTGTTCATCTCGCCGCCGTTGCGCTTGGTGTAGTCCTCCCACCAGCGGATGCGCTCCAAGAGTTTCTCGGCCACCTCCGGCGAGACGGCGCGGCGCGTCAACAGGTGCTCGGCGCCGTAGATCTCGGGCGTCTCCGCCAGGATCGCCGTGCCGCCGTGGCGGACCAGAAGGTCGGCGCAGGCGCCGAGCGCCGGGTTGGCGGTGATGCCCGAATAGGCGTCCGAGCCGCCGCACTGGAGCGCCAAGGAGAGGTGCTCGGCGGAGCAGGGCTCGCGCGTCGCCTCGTTGGCGTAGGGCAGCATCTCGCGGATGATCTCGGAGGCCTTTTCCAGCGTCTTGCGGGTGCCGCCGACGCCCTGGAGCGTCATGGTGCGGAAATGCGGCCCGCGCTTGATCTGATAGGCTTCCAAAAGGAAGTCGATCTGGTTGACCTCGCACCCCAGGCCGATCATCAGCACGCCCGCGAAATTCGGGTGGCGGGCATAGCCCCACAGCACCCGCTGCAGAGCGGCGAAGCCCTCGCCCGAATCGGCCATGCCGCAGCCGGTGCCGTGGGTGAGCGCCACGATGCCGTCGACGTTGGGATAGAGCGCCAGCTCTTCTTTGGGGAACTGCTGGGCCACGAACTTGGACACCGTGGCGGAACAGTTCACCGAGCTCAGGATGCCGATGTAGTTGCGCGTCCCCACCGTGCCGTTGGCGCGGCGGAAGCCCTGGAAGGTGGCGCGCTGGTTCGCCGGCACGTAGCCCGTGGGCTTGGCCTCCAGCCCGACGGCGTAGTCGCGGTCGAACTCGCCCATGGTGCAGTTGTGCACGTGGACGTGGTCGCCGGGGGCGATGGCTTGGCTGGCGAAGCCGATGATCTGGTCGTACTTGCGCACCGCCTCGCCCGCCGGAATGGCGACGGTGGCGACCTTGTGCCCGCGCGGCACCTGCGCGGTGACGGTCACGCCCTCGTCGGCGAGCTTCTGGCCCGGATCGAGCTGCTCGCGCGCGACGACGACATTGTCCCGCGCGTTCAAGCGCACCGTGCTCGACATCACTTTCCTCCCTCGAACGATGGTTGCAACCTTAGACCGCCGAAGCCGGTTCCGCGACCCATTCCAATTCCGAAAGGGCGAGATGCCGCCGGCCGCCTTTGGCCGTGGTGAGGGTCAAGATCGCCTGCTGCGGATCCTGTGCAGGATCGAGGACGAGCCCCTCGAGGGCTTCGCCGAGCGGCAGTGCGCGTAGGCGCAGTCCTTCGATCTCGGCCAGCCCGGCCGCCCGCTGCCGCGCGCCGGCCCGGCCGTCGCTCCACTGGTCGGGCCGGCGCGCGCCCGGAAACCGAAAGAGGAACGGCGCGGCCGCGTCGTGGCTGTCGGCCGCCACTTCCAGGAACTGGCCCGGCGGCAGATAGGGCGGCGTCCAGAGCCAGCAGGCAAAGGGCAGCGCGTGCTCGGTGCGCACGCAGACGCCGAAGGGCGAGGCACCGGAGGTCCGCCACGAGGCGCGTTCCCAAAGGCCCGTTCGTGCGAAGGCCGCACTCGCCAGCAGCCGCGGCTCCTCGACCCAGAGCAGCTCCAGATAGGCATTGTCGAAGCAATAGCAGAGGTTGGCCGTGCCCTGACCTTCGTGACGGCGGGCGAAGCTCGGCACCAGGCCGAGCGCGCCGAGCCGCGCCCGTGCCGCTTCCCCGCCAGGCTCGACGAAGACGAAGACGTGATCGAGGTCCAAGGCTCACTCCAGGATCAGATCGACCCAGACGAGATGGTGGTCGGAGGCCCGGCGATTCCGCGTCCAGTCGTGGCCCGGCTCGTCCTCGGCGGGCCAAAATACGCCGGCATCCGCGACGGACAGCCGCCCTGACGGCAAGACGTAATCGACGCGCAGGTTGCCCGGTCCAGGTACCGGACGCCAGTCGGCGGTGTTCAAGGCAGGGTCGCCGATATGGTGGGCGTTGGCGCCACCTTGCCGCAGCGCCGCCTCGACGGCGCCCCGGCTCCTGGGCTCGGGATCCTGCACGCGCGCATGGCCCAGCAGGTTGCGCATCACCTCGTGGCGCCCGTCGCCGTCGAACGGATCGAGGTTGAGGTCGCCCAGAACGACGAAGTCGGCGGTGGCCACGAGCCCGCCCGTCCGCCCCTGGTCGTCCGTCGGAAACGTGCCGCTGCCGCCGTCGAGGTAGAGCTTCCAGAAGCGGACCTCGTCGGCGTTGCGGCGCTGGTTGCGCCGCTCCGGGCCGTCGAACGCCGGGGGCGTCGGGTGGCTCGCCAACAGGTGCAGCCGATGCTCGCCGAGCACCACCGGCACGTCCCAGTGCGACTTCGACGAGAGGCGCAAGAGCGGCGCGGCATCGCCGTAGAAGCCGTGGGGCAACAGGTTCTCCGGCAGGTCGGCCCAGCGGAGGTGCTGGAAGGTGCGCACGGCCTCCAGGTCGAAGGGAAAGCGCGACAGGATCGCCATGCCGTACTGGCCCGGAAAGTCGCCCCAGCCCCAGGCATCGCCCGGCCCGCCCAACTCGCCGTCGCCGTCGAGGTCGAGACCGCTGTCGACGCCGGTGTTCACCGGTGCCGTGAAGACGTGCTCGTAGACCAGCGGCTCGCCCTCGGCCTCGGCGGTCGCCAGAAGCTCGACGAAGGCGGCGACGGCCGCCCCCTCGGCATCGTGATCGATCTCGTTCAAGAGCACGACGTCGGGGCGGACGTGGCGCAGCACGGCGATCAGCCGTTCGACCTGGACGCGCGGCCGGGTCGTCAGTTCCTCCAGCAACTGGCCCTCCCGCTCGCGGTCGAGGGCTATGTTGTAGGTGGCGATGCGGATGGTCTCGGCGCTCACGGCGGTGGTCCAGAACAGCAGGAGCGCGGCCAGGGCGAGAGTCTGCAAGGGAGACGACCTCTCCGAAGAGTGCCATCACACTGTGCCCGGTGCTACGCCAGGGCGCCAGACCGGGGGAGGCAGCGATGAACGTGGCGATGGTCGGATACGGGATGATGGGGGTGTGGCACTCGACGGCGCTGGCCGGCACGGATGCGGTGCTGCACACGGCCGTCGGCCGGCGCAAGGCGGCAGCCCATGCCTTCGCCGAGCGCTTCGGCTACCGTCACGTGCGCGCGTCGCTGGAAGACGCGCTGGCCGATCCCGAGGTCGATGCCGTCGTCCTCGCCACCCCGTCCGAGCAGCACGAGGCCCAAGCGATCCGCGCCCTGGAAGCGGGCAAGCACGTGCTCTTGGAGATCCCCATCGCGATGAGCCTCGAGGGTGCCGAGCGCGTCACGGCGGCGGCCGAGGCGAGCGGGCGGGTGCTGGCGCTCTGCCATCCCATGCGCTTTCGCCGCGAGTGGAGCGACCTCCATGCAAGGCTGCGCGACGGCAGCGAGCGGGCCATCCAGATCACCGGCCGCTTCTTCATCCACCGGCTGACCAATGTCGGCGCCACGGGCTACACCCGCTCTTGGACCGACAACATCCTGTGGCACCATTTCTGCCACTTCGTCGACCTCGGCATGGACCTGTTCGGCGACGTGCCCGTCCGCCGCGTGCAGAGCCACTACGGCCCGCTGCACCCCACCACCGGCACGCCGATGGACGCGGTCGTGCTGGTCGAGACCGAGGCCGAGCAGACGCTGTTGGTCCACGGCAGCTATCAGGCCGCCTACCGCCTCTACGACAACCTGATCGTCACCGACCGCGACACCTATTTCGAGGACATCCTCGCCGGCACCATGCGGACGCGGGACGGCACCCTGGCCATCGAGGACGAGCAGACCAACTGCGCCCGCGTCATCCGCGACTTCGTCGACGCCGTCACCGCCGACCGGCCACCCCGCGCCACCGCCCGTTCCGTCCTGCCGGCCATGCGCGTCCTCCAGGCCGTGCAGGACGACTGGGACGCCCGTTTCGGCGCGCAGAGCTTGCCCGGTCGGCCGCTATAGCGCGGAAACGGCAGGCTTTTGCCCCAGCGCGCCCCAAGCGACGGCATCCCGGCCGCTACTTGGCGGGGATGGGGCTGGCCTACCGGCTGCCGACATTCGGTGGATAGCAAGGCTGCCAGACGAGGCCCGACGCCTCGGTGGCGACGGGGCGGTCGAGCGGGCGGCACCCCTGGGGCGGCTCGGCGCCGCAGGCGGCGAGCAGCAGAACGGCCAGGACGAGCACGATAGGGCGGGCGACGGTGCCGGTCATCGTCGGTCGCCCGGCGGATAGCACGGCTCCCAGCGAAGACTGCCGGAGAGCCCACTTCCGCCCGCCGAAGCGGCCGGGCGGTCGCTCGCCCGACAGCCCTGCATCGGTGGTGCCGCGCATGCGGCGAGCAACAGTATTGCGAGCACGAGCGCAGTCCACCGGCCCAGCCCCATGGCGCCACTCCGCAACCTCGCCCGAACCGGACGCGTGCAGACGATATGGGTACCGCGACCCTCGGTAAAGTAAGGTGCGGACTCGCCGAATGCGGGAACGCAACCCGGGAAATCGGCTCACGGAACGGTCGGCCCCAAGTGGTCCCGTCGGGTTGTCGGCGTGGTCCCCGGTGTCGGGGATGCGGCCCGCCTCAGCGGCGGGCGCGCTCGATCTGGTCGGCCACGAGGCCGCCGGCGGCACCTGCGGCGGCACCGATGGCAGCACCGCCGAGGACCGTGCCGCTGCCGAGACCGCCGACCACGGCGCCTGCGGCCGCACCGCCACCGGCGCCGATCAGCACCCGGTCACCGGTCGTCCGGTCCATGTCGCAAGCCGTCAGGCCGAACGCCAGACCCGCCACGGCCATCGTCGCCATCACTCGTCGCATCTTTCGTCTCCATCTCGGCGGCCAAGGCCGCCCGAACTGCGCCCGGCCCGTCCAAACTTACGATCTACGAACGTACGTAGGAAACCATCAGGCGTTGTGAAGGTTCCGCCCCACCTATTCCCGGCGCGCCTTGGCGATCTGATCGGCGACGAAGCCGCCGGCGGCACCGGCGGCAGCACCGATCGCCAGCCCACCCAACAGCGTCCCGCTACCAGCCGCACCGACGATCGCCCCGATGGCAGCGCCGCCGCCCGCGCCGATCAACGTCCGGTCGGCCGTCTGCCGGTCGAACTGCCCCGCGTCGCCGCAGGCGGCGAGGCCGAAGGCCAGCACCATCGCCAAGGCGACGCCGCGCACGGCCCGGGAATGGTCGCGCATCGCGGTCACTCGCATGGGAAGGCGCCGATCCAGGACCGGAACAGGGCGTCGATGGCGGGTTCGCTCTCGGCCTCGTCGTTGGCAGCGTACCAGTCGAGGAACACCGCAACGGCCTCCTGCTGCGAGACCTCGCGGCCGGGACAGACGAACGGATCGAGCGTCTCGTGGACGAGCAGCGCCTCGTAGAACTGCGCTGCCGCGGTGACGTAGCCGTAGCAGAACGAACGGTCGCTCGACCGGCACAGCGCGGCAAGGGCACCGCCATCGCTCGGCTGGGCGATGATCGATTCGGCCTTCGCCGAGGACGCCACCAATCCGATCCCAAGGGCCAACGCGGCGGCCACCATCCAAAAACGCATGACTCGATCCCTCCGCAGCTTCGTTGCGCGGCCAAACTCTAGGGTGTGGTCCGGCGTCGTACAATCCACATTGGCCGCGAAGGTACCTCGTCCATCGTCGGGCTCAGGTGTCGGCCCGGCTACAGTCCTTGCACGTCCCCACCACCTCGACGGCCACGCGCTCGGCAACGAAGCCGAAGGCGCGGGCATGGTCGACCAAGTGCCGCTCGAGCGCGGCGCACGGAACCTCGACCACGCGCCCGCACGCGGTGCAGATCAGCAGTTCCGCGCTGTGCGGCGCCTCCGCCTGGGCGCACACGACGTAGGCGTTCTTGCTGTGGATGCGGTGGATCAGCCCCTGGCCGTCGAGAAACTCGAGGGTGCGATAAACCGTGGGTGGTGCTACCGGGCCGCGCTCCTCGGCGAGCCGGTCCTTCAACTCGTAGGCGCCGACCGGCCGATCCGACGCCGCGATCAGCTCCAGGATACGCCGGCGCAGGGGCGTGAAGCGCTCGCCCCGGCTGGCGCAGAGCTTGGCGGCACGATCGACGATGGCGGTGGGCAGGACGGGCACGGCGCTCTCCCCGACGGCAATCTGGCCTCGGCCAAGGTCTGGCGGCGGTGCGACGACCGATCGAGCCGAACTCGAGACGCCGCGGTCCACCACCCAGGCTTGGATGGTACCATCGACCGGTGCATCGGCTATGCTCGCAATCGACCGTCGGTCCCGGAGGCACCGTGACGCGATCCTCGTTTGGCCTTTCCCTCGCGCTCCTAGCGATGCTTTGTCTCGCCGACACCGCGCGCGCCGACGTGCCGGCGCGGGAGCGCTTCGGCCTGCTCGCCGACCCGGCGCCCGGCGCACCCCGCGCCATCGGCGGCTACGCGCAAGGCTGCCTGCAAGGCGCACGGCAACTCGCCATCGACGGCGAGGCCTGGCAGGCGATGCGCCTCGCGCGCAACCGCCATTGGGGCCATCCGACGCTGGTCGACTACGTCGAGCGGCTGGCCGCGACACTGAAGGACCAGGGGCACAGCGGTATTCTGGTGGGCGACATGGCGCAGCCCCGGGGCGGGCCGATGCTGACCGGCCACGCCTCGCACCAGAGCGGCCTCGACGTCGACCTCTGGTTCAAGCCGATGCCGGGCGAGCGCTTCGATGCGGGCCAGCGCGAGACCGTTTCTGCCCAGTCGCTTCTGATCGACGGCACCCGGACGCTCGACCGCGAGCGCTTCGAGGCATTCGACGCGCTGAACGTGGTGCGCACCGCGGCCAGCTTCCCCGAGGTCGACCGCATCTTCGTCCACCCGACCATCAAGCGGGGCTTTTGCGAGGCCGCCTCGGGCGACCGCTCGTGGCTACGCAAGGTCCGCCCCTGGTGGGGCCACCACTACCACTTTCACGTCCGCGTCGGCTGCCCGGCGGACAGCCCCACCTGTGTCGACCAGGCCCCGCCGCCGCCCGGCGACGGCTGCGGCGACGAGCTGGCCTGGTGGTTCACCGACGAGCCCTGGCGCCCCTCCACCGCTGCGCCCCGCGCCCCGCTCAGGATGCACGAGCTGCCGAGCGCGTGCCGAGTCCTGGTGGAAGCGCCATAGCTGCGCCACGCGGCGAAAGGGGCAGGGGGGGCGTCACACCCCCCCCTACCCACCCGGCATCGATCGGCAACGATGCGCCCGTGAGGCTTTCGGCTCACATCGCGGGGAGAATGGCGAGGTCGCGCACGCGGTCGACGGCACCGTCCACCGGGCCGACTTCGCTGGCCATGCCGGTCTCGAGATCGATGGCGTACAGCACGCCGCCGCTCAGGAGCCACGCCTCGTTGCCGCCGTTGCCGTCGGCGAGGATGTCGAAGCCGACCTCGTCCATCGCGATCCCGAGCTCGCCGACCGGGTTCAGCGTGCCGTCGTTCGGCGGATCCTGCAGAACGAGCCAGCCGGTCGCGGCGTCGAGGTTGAAGAGTGCGGTCGACGTCGTCCCGGCATAGGAATTGGTATAGGCGCCGGCGATCACTTCGGGCGTCGCCTCGTGCCCCGCATAGGTGTGGCGGCCGTCCTCGATCGTCTCGCCGGTGTCGACGTTGACGCGCAGGCTGGTGCCGTCGCTGCCCATGAGGCGCAACCGATCCGCCACCGGGTTGAAGTCGACGGTGGCGACGACCCCGGCGGGGAGCATGACGGACAAGGTGCTGACCGGGCTCGCAGCCCCCGTCAGCGGGTCGATCGTGGCAACGGTGCCGCTCTCGAAGACACCGTAGAGCATGCCGTCGGCCGGACGCACGTCGATGCCGAGGAGCCGGCCTGCATCGCCCGTGACGGTCGTCATGCCGGTGGCGACCATCGTCGTCGTGTCCACCAGGACGAGATCGCGCTCGCCCGTGAGCGCCACGACGTCCGCTGCGGCCACGGGCGGGGCAATGGTCAATCCGGCGCCGACCGCTACGGCGGCAGCAAACGAGACAGTGAGCTTCATCGGTTTTCCCTCGATATAGACATCTCATCTTATGTTCACCAATCGGCTATGGCCGAGTGAACGTCCGATGCTGGAAGAAATCTTGCGTTGTCGCACAGACTCTTCAGCCTTGAGTGCTACCAAGGCCAACGAGGGTTCAACGAAATGCTGCCCACACGTCGAGGCGGCGCCGGCAAGACCGGCGCCCGGGGGGCAGAGCGGAACGCCGCGTCCGGCTAGTCGACCGGCACCTCGACCAAATATGGCCCCGGCTCGGCGAGGCCCTTGGCCAGCGCCTTGGCCAAGCCCGCCGCGTCCTCGACTCGCTCGCCCGGCACGCCCATGCCCTTGGCGAGGCTCACCCAGTCGAGGGCCGGGCGGTCGACGTTGAGCATGTCGAGCGCGGTGCGCCCCGGATTGGCACCGACCTTGTAGAGCTCCTGGTGCAGGCTCTTGTAGCCGTCGTTGGCGAAGACCAACGTGGTGACGTTCAGGCCCTCGCGCGCCTGGGTCCAGAGCGCCTGGAGGGTATACATGCCGGAGCCGTCGGCCTGGAGCGCCAGGACCGGCCGATCCGGGCAGGCGACCGCGGCGCCGGTGGCGAACGGAAAGCCGATGCCGATGGAGCCGCCGGTGAGGCTCAGCCAGCTATGCGGGGCGAGGCCGCGCGTCATCGGGTAGATCTCGCGGCCCATGGTGAGCCCCTCGTCGGCGACAATGGCGCCTTCCGGCAGCAGCGCCGCCACGGTGCGGCCGATGGTCTCAGCGCTCAACGCCCCGCCGGTCGGCGCGGTCGGGCGCTCGCCTCGGTCGGCGGGCGCATCCGCCGCCCGCACGCCCAGCCGCTCGGCCAGCCGTGCCAGGGCCTCAGGGCCGCACTGGCCGGGCCGGGCGAGCGCCTGGACGGCGCAGTGGTCCGGCAGCACGCGGCTCGGCTTTTCCGGATAGGCGAAGAACGCGACCGGCTCGACCGCCTCGACCGTCAGGCAATGCCGGAACGGCGCCAACAGTTCCAGCGCCAAGTCGACCGGATAGGGGATACGGGCAACGAACGGCAGGCCGCCGCCCCGCTCGAGGCGCGGGTTGGAGGTCGGCGCCAGCATCTTGGCACCGGTTCTGGCGGCGATGGCGGCGGCGAGGCGCAGGCTTCGGGGATCGCGCAGGACCGAGAAGCCGACCAGCAGCATGGTCGGCTCGCCGCTTTCGAGGGCACGCGCCGCCGCCTCGATCTGGTCCTCGTCGATGGCCTCGGGTGCGGTGGGCAGAACCACCGGGGCGGCCCCCGTGGCCGGATCCCAAGCGGTGTCGGCCGGCAGCACCAGGGTAGCGATGCGGCCGGGAAAGCTGGTGGCCGCCGCCAACGCCTCAGCGCCGGCCGCCGCCACCTCGGCCGCCGTGCGGGCGCTGCGCACCCAGTGCGAGAACGGCCGCGCAGCACCCTCCACGTCGCCCGACAAGGGCGCGTCGTAGGCCATGTGGCGCACGGCGTGGTCGCCGACGACGTTGACCATCGGCGTGCGCGCCTTCTTGGCGTTGTGCAGGTTGGCCGAGGCATTGGCGAGGCCGGGGGCGAGGTGGAGCAGCGTCACGGCCGGCTTCTCCGCCATGCGCGCGTAGCCGTCGGCGGCCCCCGTCACCACGCCCTCGAACAGGCCGAGCACGCAGCGCATGCGCCGAGTGCGGTCCAAGGCGGCGACGAAGTGCATCTCCGAGGTGCCGGGATTGGCGAAGCAGACGTCGACGCCGCCATCGGCCAGCGTGTGCACCAGACTCTCGGCACCGTTCATCCCGCATCCCTTCCGCGCGTGCTTGTGGCCCGAGGTTGGAAGCGTCTAAGTGGGGCCACGTCAAGCCGAGGAGCCCCGCATGTCCGACAAGGCCGTCCCCACCGTGGTCGTCGACAACGACCGCACGCGGGTGACCGAGTGGCGCTTCGCCCCCGGTGCCGCCACCGGCTGGCACCGCCACGAACTGGCCTACGTGATCGTGCCGCTCACCACGGGCCGGCTGAAGCTGGTCGACGGCGAGGGCGAGGCGAGCTTCGCCGAGCTGAAGGCTGGCGTCCCCTACTACCGCGACGCCGGCGTCGAGCACGACGTCATCAACGCCAACGACGTCGAGTTCGTGTTTTTGGAAACGGAGTTCAAATAGCCATGCCCGAGGGAGCGCCCGCAACGACGGCGCGGACCGAGGCCGAGCCGAGCGTGGCGGGCCTAAGCCGGGAGCCCTGGGACCGAGTGGCGCTCCGTCGCGACCTGGAGCCATTCGTCGAGGTCTACCGCGAGCGACCCTTCGCCAGGAACGAGAGCGGGATGCAGTTTCCGCACATGTTCGCAGTCTGGTCCCTGTGTCGGATGCTGCAGCCGCGGACCATCGTCGAGAGCGGGGTGTGGCGGGGTGCGGGCACCTGGCTTCTGCGCCGGGCCGCTCCGGACGCGCACATCGTCGCCATCGAACCGGTCGCGAGCGGGATTCGGCACCGCGAGCCGGGCGTGGCGTACAGGACCGACGACTTCTCCGCCCTGGACTGGCGCGATGTCGACGTCGAGCACGCGTTCGTGTTGTTCGACGACCATCAGAACGCGCTCGAGCGGATCAAGCAGTGCCTATGGTTCGGCTTTCGGCACGTCGCGTTCGAGGACAACTATCCACCTGACGTCGGCGACTGCTACTCGCTGAAAAAAGTGCTGGCCGGTACCGGCTTCGCGCCCCCGCCGACGACGCAGCCGCGACCGAGACGACGCGATGCGCTCATGCAACGCTTCGGCTACGTGCGGCCGACGCAACCGGGGCCTGCGCCCGTTGCGCCGAACGAGGCGGACCGCTTCTTCTTGCGCCGGCATTTGGAGATCTATGCCGAGTTCCCACCGGTCGTCCGTTCCGAGCTGACGCGTTGGGGGGCGGCCTGGACCGACGATACCTACCCAACCCCGACGGCCTTGCTGTCCATGGCGGAGGCACGAGCGCTCGACCCGGTGATCGTCGAAGAGGCCACCGCCTACACTTGGCTGTGCTACGCTCGCTTGCGGGGGTGAGGATCGGACACTCGCGGCCACCAGGACGATCCCGGTGCTGCCGCCTTCCCCGCCACCCTAGACGACGTCCACCCCGCACCATTCGGCGACGAACAGGGCGATGGTGAGCGTCGTCTTCTTCACGGAGTCGAGGTCCACACGCTCGTCGAAGCCGTGGATCCACTCGCCCCGGGGACCGAAGCAGAACGCGGGGATGCCGTAGTAGAGGCCGTAGAAGCGGGTATCGGTGAGGGCGGTCATGATGCGGTCGGGGACGGCGTTCACCCCGTAGGCGGCAGCGGCAGCCCGGCCGAGCACCGCCTCGACGGCATCGTTTTCGAAGGTGAAGCCCTCGGCCTGAAAGCCGCTCCAGACGACCTCGGGCGGATGCTCCCGCAAGAAGGCGTGGGCGGCGGCGGCTTCGGCCACCGTGCGCTCGATCTCGGCCTTGGCGTCGTCGAGCGACCAGCCGGGCAGCACGGCGATGCGGCAGTCGACCTCGCACCAGGCCGGCACCGAGGAGGCCCAGTCGCCGCCCTGGATGATGCCGGGGTTGAAGTTGAGCGGGTGATCCACGCCGTCGAAGTGGGGGGCCGTCTTCGCCCGCTCGTTCCAGGCGACCTCCAGGCCCTGCAGCGCCTGCAGGAGGTGGAAGGCGGCCATGATCGCGTTCGAGCCCTCGCCCGCATAGGCGACGTGGGTCGGCCGGCCG
This sequence comes from Geminicoccaceae bacterium, assembly GCA_050485385.1. Lineage (GTDB taxonomy): Bacteria > Pseudomonadota > Alphaproteobacteria > Geminicoccales > Geminicoccaceae > RECO01. The sequence goes on from JBJHBG010000014.1 coordinate 35,128, forward strand.
CGCACCTTCAGGCGGAACCAGAGCACGCCCACCTGCGACCGGTTGAGGGCGCCGGCTGTCGGCTCGGGGATGAAGCAGGCATCGGCCCGATAGCCGCGGGCGAGGGTGGCGAGCGCACCGAGGCCGGTGCTCTCCTCCTCGACGACCGACTGGACGTGGATGCGGCCCTTGGGCCGGAGCCCGACGGCCTCCAGCGCGTCGAGCGCGTAGATGGCGGCGATCAGCCCCGACTTCATGTCGCAGGCGCCGCGGCCGTACATGAAGCCGTCCTGCACCACGGGCTCGAAGGGCGGGTGCGTCCACATGTCGAGCGGGCCGGCGGGTACCACGTCGATGTGGCCCTGGAGGATCAGCGACCGGCCGTCGCCCGTCCCCTGTCGCGTGCCGACGACGCTGCGCACGGCCCCGCTCAAGGTCTCCAGGGGTCCCCAGCCGGGCAGGTGCTTCAACTCGTCCGCCGGCACGGTCCAGTCGTCGACGGCGAAGCCGCGACGGCGCAGCTCGTCGGCCACGAGGTCCTGCGCCGGCCCCTCGGCGCCGCGCACGCTCGGCACGGCCACCAGCCGGCCGGTCGTTTCGATCTGCGCGGGAAAAGCCGCCTCGATCGCTGCCTCCAGCCGTGTTCGCGTCGCGTCGTCCATCGCCCCTCTCCGCTCCTGGCCTTGCCCTTGCATAGGCGCCTGGGCTACGGCCGTCATCAAGGGGAAGGCGGTCACGGGAGACAGGCATGGCGATCCGGGCGGACCTGGTGCTGCGAGGCGGCAAGATCTGGTGCGGGGCCGAGGACGGCGCCGTCGAGGCGCTCGCCGCGTTCGGCGGCCGGGTGCTGGCCACCGGCACCGATGCCGAGATCGCGCCGCTCGTCGGTCCGGGAACCCAGGTCGTCGACCTCGACGGCCGTTTCGCGACGCCGGGCCTCTACGACGTGCATCTGCACCTGTTGCCGCTCGGCCTCTACATGGCGCAGGTGGACCTCCGCCCGCGCACGGTACCAACCCTGGAGGCGATGCTCGAAGCGCTCGCCAAGCGGGCGGCGGGCCAGCCCAAGGGCACGTGGGTGGTAGGCGTCGGCTACGACCACGCCAAGCTCGACACGGGCCGCCACCCGACGCGAACGGAGTTGGACCGCGCGGTGCCCGACCATCCGGTCTACGTGGTGCGCACCTGCGGCCACCTTGCGGTGTGCAACAGCCTCGCCCTGAAGCTCGCCGGTATCGAGGCCACGACGCCCTCGCCACCGGGCGGGCTGATCGAGGTCGTGGACGGCGAGCTGACCGGGCTTTTGGCCGAGGATGGCCGCAACGCGGTGAAGGCGGTCCTGCCCAAGCCGAGCGAGGACGACCTGGTCGCCGCGATCGAGCGGGCCGGGCGCTACTGCCTGTCGTTCGGCGTTACCAGCGTGATGGACGCGGCCGTCGGCATGCAGGCGGGCTTCGCTGAAATTCCGGCCTATTTCCGCGCCAAGCGGGAGGGCCGGCTGCCGGTGCGGGTCGACATGTGCCTACTCGGCGGCCCGCACGGCATCGCCGAGCGCTGCCACGAGACCGGGCTCCTCACCGGCACCGGCGACGCCGATCTCCGCGTCGGGCCGGTCAAGGTCTTTACCGACGGCAGCGCCGGCGGGCGCACGGCGGCGATGGTCGAGGACTACGTCGGCGGCGGCAAGGGCATCCTCATGCTGGAGGACGCGGCCGTCGACGACTTCGTCATGCGCTATCACGGCCAAGGCTACCAGATGGCGATCCACGCCATCGGCGATGCGGCCATCGAGCAGGTGCTCGACGCCTACGAGAAGGCGCTGAAGGCGAAGCCGGCCCCCGGCCGCCGCCACCGCATCGAGCATTGCGGCTTCAGTACGGCCGCACAGATCGAGCGCATGGTAAGGCTCGGCATCTACCCGGCGCCACAGCCCTCGTTCATGTACGAGTTCGGCGACCTCTACGTGGACGTTCTGGGCGAGGCGCGGGCAGCCGCCGCCTATCCGATGCGCACGTGGCTCGGCGCCGGGCTCCGCCCTTCGGCCAGCACCGACTGCCCGGTGACCGACGTGAACCCCTTTCCCAACCTCTACACCATGGTGACGCGGCGGACGTACAAGGGCACAGTGCTGGGCGGGCAGGAGCGGCTGACCATGGCGGAGGCGCTCGATGCCTACACGGTCGCGAGCGCGTTCGTCGGACGCGCCGAGAACGAGAGGGGGCGGCTCGTGCCGGGCCAACTCGCCGACGTCGCGGTGTTCGACACGGACCTCTTGGAGGTCGAGCCCGAGGCCGTCCTCGACGCGCGCTGCGAGCTCACCGTCAAGGGCGGCGAGGTCGTGTTCGACCGCCGGGCCGCGGCGGGCTGATCGGCGGTGCTCCAGCACGTCACCTACCGCCTCCTCCTGTCCATCCCGGTGCTGTTCGGCGTGCTGTTGCTGGGCTTCATGCTGTTGCAGCTCGTGCCCGGCGATCCGGCGCGGGTGCTCGCCGGGCCGATGGCGCCGCCCGACGTGGTCGAGGCGATTCGCCGGGACATGGGGCTCGATCAGCCCCTGTTGGTGCAGTTCTTCCTCTATCTCGGCCGCGTGCTGGAGGGCGACCTCGGCCGCTCGATGATCTCGAACCTGCCGGTGATCGAGGAACTCGGCCGCACCATCGGCCCCACCGTCGAGCTGATGGTCGCCTGCCTGATCTGGTCGATCCCGCTCGGCATCGCGCTCGGCACCATTGCCGCCGTCAACCAGGGCCGCCTGTTGGATCAGGCGGTGATGGCGTTCTCGGTCGCCGGCGTCTCCATGCCGATCTTCTTCATCGCCCTGCTGTTGATGCAGTATCTGGGATTCTACTGGCAGCTTCTGCCCTTCGTCGGCCGCGGCGGCCCCTTGTGGACGGTGGACGGCCTGCGCCACATCGCCCTGCCGGCGCTCTCCCTGGGGCTGATCTTCATCGGCCCGGTGGCGCGCATGACCCGCACTGCGGTGCTGGACACGCTCCGGGCCGACCACGTCCGCACCGCCCGCGCCAAGGGGCTGAAGGAGAACGTGGTCGTGCTGCGCCACGCGCTGAGGAACGCGCTGATCCCGGTGCTGACGCTGATCGGCCTTCAGGCCGGCTATCTGCTCGGCGGCGCGGTCGTGACCGAGACGATCTTCTCCTGGCCGGGCGTTGGGCGCCTCGCCGTCGGTGCCATCCTCGCCTCCGACTTCCCGCTCGCCCAGGGCACGATCCTGGTGCTGGCACTCGGGTTCATCGTCATCAACCTGATCGTCGACCTGCTCTATGCGGCCCTCGATCCGCGCGTGAAGACCGGCTGATGGCCGTCGTCGCCGAGGCCCTGCCCCGCCGCCGCTCCGTCGTCAGGCGCCTGCTTCGAGGGCGCGGGACGATCGTCGCCTTCGCCGTCCTCGCCACCGTCGTCATCGCCGCGATCCTCGCCCCCTGGATCGCCCCCTACCAGCCCTACGCCACCGCCGGCCGGCCGATGCTGCCGCCGGTCTGGATCGAGGGCGGCGACGTGCGCTTCTGGTTCGGCACCGACGGCCAGGGCCGCGACATCTTCACCCGCATTCTGCACGGCTCACGGCTGACGCTCCTCATGGGCCTCGTCTCGGTCGCCATCGGCGGCTTCATCGGCATGACGCTGGGCCTGCTCTCTGCCTTCTTTCGTAAGGCCGATCCCTACCTCATGCGCCTCGTCGACGTGCTCCTCTCCTTCCCGGCGATCCTCTTGGGTCTGGCGGTCGCCGCCATCTTCGGACCCGGCTTGACGGCGATCGTCGTCGCGCTCTCCATCGCCACCATCCCGGACGTCGCCCGCGTCACCCGCGGTGCGGCCGTCGTCGTGATGGGCCAGGACTACATGGAGAGCGGTCGTGCCGTCGGTCTGCCGAACAGCACGCTGATCGTCCGCTATCTGGCGCTCAACTGCATCTCGACCGTGTTCGTGTTCCTCACCCTGCGCTTCGGTCAGGTCATCCTGATCGGGGCCGCCTTGAGCTTTCTCGGCCTCGGCGCCCGGCCGCCCACGGCGGAACTCGGCATGATGGCCGCCCAAGGCCGCGACTTCCTGTTCCTCGCGCCGCACATCGCGACGGTGCCGAGCCTGGCGATCTTCGTCATCGTGCTCTGCGCCAACATCGTCGGCGACGCGCTCCGCGACGTTCTCGATCCCCGGCTCAGAAGTTGACCAGAGGAGGGTACGCATGCCCGTCGTGACCAAGAAGGGGGCCAGGCTCACCGCCATCGGCCTCGCTGCGATGCTGGCGGCAGGAGCCGCCAGCGCCCAGACCATCACCGTCGTGCGCGAGGTGGACGCCGAGCGCTACGATCCGCACCGCAGCACCGCGCGCGGTGCCTCCGAGGTGCTGTTCATGCTCGCCGACACGCTGGTGAGCCTCGACTACGACATGCAGACCATCCAGCCGGGGCTTGCCCACAGCTGGGAGGTGTCCGACGACGGTCTCGTCTACACCTTTCATCTCCGGGACGGCGTGACCTTCTGCGACGGCAAGCCGATGACGGCCGACGACGTCGTCTTTTCGCTCACCCGCTGGGTCGACCCCGAGACCCGCTCGCCCGTCAGCTGGCGCGCCGGCGACGTGGTCGACGTCCGTGCCGTCGACGACCTCACGGTCGAATACGAGCTGGCCGCCCCGTTCAGCGAGTTGCTCTACCAGCTGACGCAAAGCTTCGCCGTGGTGATCGACCGGGAGAACGTCGAGGAGCTGGGCGAGGACTTCGGCGTGCGCGGCCTGAACGGCACCGGCCCGTTCTGCTGGGGCGGCTGGACGCCGCGCGACGAGTTCGTCCTGATCCGCAACGACGCCTACACCTGGGGTCCGCCGATCTACGAGAACACGGGCCCGGCGCACGTCGAGCGCATCGTCTGGCGCATCGTGCCGGAGGAAAACACCCGCATGGCCGCCGTCGCCACCGGCCAGTCCGAGGTGACGCAGTACGTGCCCTACAACTCGCTCGCCATGCTCCGCAACACGCCGACGGTCGACGTCCACCAGTCGGACGCTGCCTTCTGGACCTATTTCATCGGCTTCAAGATCGACAAGGACATCGTCGACGACCCGGCGGTGCGCAAGGCGATGGTGATGGCGGTCGACCAGGAGGCGATCGTCGAGGACATCTACTTCGGCGAGGTCGAGCCGGCCTATTCCTACATCAGCACCGCCGCCCTCGACTGGGACCCGACCCTCACCGACGACCTGATCCGCACCGACCGCGAGGAGGCCAACCGCATCCTCGACGAGGCCGGCTGGGTGATGGGTTCGGACGGCATCCGCTCCAAGGACGGCGTGCGGCTTTCGCCCCTCGCCTACGGCTTTACCGGCTCGACGTGGTCGAAGCTGATGGAGGCGGTCCAGGCCGACGTGCGCGAGATCGGCGTCGATCTCCAGGTGCAGCAGTTCGACGCGACGGTCGCCTGGGGGCGGCTCGCCACCCAAGAGTTCGACCTGTTCGGCATGAGCTTTCCCTACATCTCCGCCGGTGACGCGCTGAACCTCTACTTCCGCTCGGAGAACATGCCGACGCCGAACCGGATGAACTGGAACGACCCGCACACCGACGAGCTGCTCGATCGCGGCAAGACCGCGGTCGAGGACGAGGTGCGGGCGGCCGCCTACGCCGAGGTCCTGCGGCAGGTGCACGAGGCGGCGGTGTGGATCCCGCTCTACCACGAGCCGATGACCCTCGCGCAGTCGACCCGGCTCGCTCCGGTCGAGCCGCACAACATCTACGGCTGCGGCCTCTACAAGGGCCTCGACCTGCGTTTCGTCAACTGAACGAACCGGGGCCGCGGCTGCGGTCGCGGCCCCGCGAGGAGTCCTCCTTGACCACCACGCTGATCCGCAACGCCGCTTGGGTGGCGGCCTACGACGCGGCCGCCAAGCGCCACGTCTACCTCCAGGACGTGGACGTCGCCTTCACCGGCGACCGCATCGTCCACGTCGGCCCGAGCTTCGGGGGCACGGCCGACCGCGTCGTCGACGGCAAGGGCAGGTTCGTCATGCCCGGCCTCGTCAACATCCATAGTCATCCGCTCTCGGAGCCCATGAACAAGGGCTTTCTGGACGAGTTGGGCTCGCCCGCCCTCTACATGAGTTCGCTGTTCGAGTTCATGCCGATCCATCGCCCCGACGGCCCCGGCATGGTCGCCTGCGCGAAGATGGCGCTGGCCGAACTCTTGATGAGCGGCGTCACCACCCTGGTCGACCTCTCGGTCGGCTACGAGGGCTGGTTCGAGACGCTCGAGGCGAGCGGCATACGTCCCATCGTGGCGCCGATGTACCGCTCGGCCCGCTGGTTCACCAAGAACGGCCACGTCGTCGAGTACGAATGGGACGAGCCGGCCGGCCGCAGGGCGATGGATGCCGCGCTGAAGCTGGTCGACCAGGCGCTGGCCCATCCCTCCGGCCGCTTCGGCGCCATGGTCGCCCCCTCGCAGATCGACACCTGCACGCCCGAGTTGATCCGAGACAGCCTCGCCGCCGCCCAGGAGCGCGGTCTGGCGATGCAGATCCACGCCGCGCAGAGCATCGTCGAGTTCCACGAGATCACCCGCCGTCACGGGCTGACCCCGGTGCAGTGGCTCGACAGCCTCGGCGTGCTCGGGCCGGACAGCGTCATCGGCCACGGCATCTTCCTCGACCATCACCCGCGCGTGGCGTGGCCGCGCACGGGCGACCTCGCCCGGCTGGTGGAGACCGGCACGGCGGTGGCGCATTGTCCGACGGTGTTCCAACGGCGCGGCATCACGCTGCGGACGGCCGGGCGCTACGTGCGCGAGGGCGTGCGCCTCGGCGTCGGCACCGACACCTACCCGCACAACATGCTGGAGGAGCTGCGCCAGGTGCTGATCATGTCGCGCGTGGTGTCGGAGGACGTCAACGACATCACGACCACCGACGCCTTCACGGCCGCCACGCTCGGCGGTGCGGACATTTTGAAGCGCGACGACATCGGCCGGCTGGCGGTGGGCGCCAAGGCGGATCTGGTGGTGGTCGATGCGACCGCCCCCTCGATGCAGCCGCTGCGCGATCCGTTGAAGAGCCTGATCTACGTCGCCGCCGAGCGGGCGGTGCAAGAGGTCTACGTCGACGGCGTGCAGGTGGTGGCGGAGGGCAAGTGCCTCACCGTCGACTACGCGGAGGCCGCCATGGCGGTGACCGAAGCGCAGATCCGCGCCGAGGCCGAGGTGCGCCAGTTGGATTGGGCCAGCCGCGACCACTGGACCATCGCCCCCCCGGTCCTCCCCTTCGCCGGCCGCTGAGATGACCGACGACGCGCCGCTCCTGGAGGTCAAGGACCTCAAGACCTGGTTCCAGACCGACAGCGGGCTCTACAAGGCGGTCGATGGGGTCAGCTTCGAAGTGCATCGGGGCCGCACCCTCGGCATCGTCGGCGAGAGCGGCTGCGGCAAGAGCGTGACCTCGCTGTCGATCATGGGGCTGGTGCCGGAGCCGCCCGGCATCCGGGCCGGCGGCGAGATCCTGTTCGAGGGCCAGGACCTCGCCAAGCTGTCCCCCGACGCCATGCGGCGGCTGCGGGGCGACCGGCTGGCCATGATCTTCCAGGAGCCGATGACCTCGCTCAACCCGGTCTATCGGGTGGGCGACCAGATCGTCGAGGGGCTGGTCCGCAACGGCCTGATGGCGAAGACTGCCGCTCGCCAGCACGCGATCGAGCTGTTGCGACTGGTCCGCATCCCGTCGCCCGAGAGCCGGATCGACGCCTTCCCGCACGAGCTTTCGGGTGGCATGCGCCAGCGGGTGATGATCGCGATGGCGCTGGCGGGCGATCCCGAGGTGCTGATCGCCGACGAGCCGACGACCGCCCTCGACGTCACCATCCAGGCGCAGATCCTGGAGCTGATGGCCGATTTGCAGCGTCGGCTCGGCACCGCGATCATCCTCATCACCCACGATCTCGGCGTGGTCGCCGAGATGGCCCACGAGGTGGTGGTGATGTACGCGGGCAAGGTGGTGGAGCGGGCGCCGGTCGACGCGCTGTTCGACGACGCCCAACACCCCTACACCCTCGGCCTGCTCGCCGCGGTGCCGCGGCTCGACGACGACAAGGAGCGCCTCGCCGCCATCGAGGGGGCGGTGCCGCACCCGGCGGCCGAGATCCGGGGCTGCCGCTTCGCCGAGCGCTGCGTCCTCGCCGTCGACCGCTGCCGCGTCGAAGAGCCACCCTTGCGGACGCTCGCCCCCGGCCACGAGGTCGCCTGTTGGCGTGCGCCCCTGGAGCAGCACGCGAGCCGCGCCGCATGAGCCAAATCCCCCTCCTCCGCGTCGACGGACTGGTCAAGCACTTTCCCGTAACCAAGGGCCTGCTGCGGCGCGAGGTCGGCCGCGTCCGGGCGGTCGACGGCGTCTCGTTCCGGCTCGATGCCGGCGAGACGCTGGCGCTGGTCGGCGAGAGCGGCTGCGGCAAGTCGACCACCGGGCGGCTCGTGCTGCGCCTGATCGAGCCCACGGACGGTGCCATCGAGCTGGAGGGTACGCCGGTCCACCAGCTCGACGGCCAGAAGCTGCGCAGCCTGCGCCGCCGCATGCAGATCATCTTCCAGGATCCCTTCGGCTCGCTCAATCCGCGCCTCACGGTGGGCGATTTGCTGGCCGAGCCCCTGCGCCTGCACAAGCTCGCCGAAGGTGCGGCGCTGGATGCCCGCATCAAGGACCTCTTGGGCCTCGTCGGGCTCGCCGCCTATCACGCCGAACGCTACCCGCACGAATTCTCGGGCGGCCAGCGTCAGCGCATCGGCATTGCCAGAGCCCTTGCCACCGAGCCGCAGCTTCTGGTGTGCGACGAGCCGGTCTCCGCGCTCGACGTCTCGATCCAGGCGCAGGTGGTCAACCTGTTGATGGACCTGCAACAGCGGCTGGGGCTCGGCTACCTCTTCATCGCCCACGACCTCGCCGTGGTGCGCCACATCAGCCATCAGGTGGCGGTGATGTATCTCGGCAAGCTGGTCGAGAAGGCGCCGACGCGGACGCTGTTCGCCAACCCGCGCCACCCCTATACCCAGGCGCTGATGGAGGCGGTGCCCCGCCCCGACCCGCAGCTCAAGGGCCGACGGCGCCTGCTCGAAGGCGACGTGCCGAGCCCGATGAACCCGCCCGCCGGCTGCGCCTTCCACCCGCGCTGCGCTTTCGCCGAGGCACGCTGCAAGGTCGACGTTCCCGCACTGCGCCGGCTGCCCGACGGCCGCGAGGCGGCCTGCCACTTCGCCGAACGCATCCCGACACTGGCCGCGCGCCAAGCGAGTGCCGTCGACACGCCCACGCGGCGGCGCTTGGCGCTCTTGGAACGCCAACTCCTCGGCGCGTGACGGCGGCAAGGTCGGAACGCCGCCACGACGCCCCTCGACCGCACGCCCTCGCCGTCAGTCGGCGGCCGCAACGAGCCAGCCAGGACGGTCGAGCCTTGCGCAAAAACCCGCGCATGCCTCCTATCGCGCCCGGTCCTCGTCGAACAGCTCGGTGAGCTTGCCGAGCATGGCGCCGCCGAGCTGCTCGGGGTCGGAGATGGTGACGGCGCGCTGGTAGTAGCGGGTGACGTCGTGGCCGATGCCGATGGCGAGGAGTTCCACGTCGCTCCGGGTCTCGACGTAGTCGATCACCTCGCGCAGATGCTTTTCCAGGTAGTTGCCCGGATTGGCGGAGAGCGTGCTGTCGTCGACCGGGGCGCCGTCGGAGATGACCATCAGGATCTTGCGCTGCTCCGGCCGGTTCTTCAGCCGCTGGTGCGCCCAGAGGATGGCCTCGCCGTCGATGTTCTCCTTGAGGATGCCCTCTCTGAGCATCAGGCCGAGATTGCGGCGCGAGCGGCGCCACGGGCTGTCGGCGTTCTTGTAGACGATGTGCCGCAGGTCGTTGAGCCGGCCCGGCGAGCCGGGCTTGCCGGCGCGCAGCCAAGCTTCCCGGCTCTGCCCGCCCTTCCAGGCGCGGGTGGTGAAGCCCAGGATCTCGACCTTGACGCCGCAGCGCTCGAGCGTGCGCGCCAGGATGTCGCCGCAGGCGGCGGCAACCGCGATCGGCCGGCCGCGCATGGAGCCCGAATTGTCGATCAGGAGGGTGACCACGGTGTCGCGGAACTCCGTGTCCTTCTCCATCTTGAAGGTGAGCGGCTGGCCGGGGTTGGTGACCACGCGGCTGAGCTTCGCCGCGTCCAGCATGCCCTCGTCGAGGTCGAACGACCACGAGCGGAGCTGCTGCGCCATGAGCTTGCGCTGGAGCCGGTTGGCCATGCGGCCGATCATGCCCTGGAAGCGCTCCAGCGACTGGTCGAGCTGCATCCTGAGGCGCGTCAGCTCGGTCTGGCTGCACAGTTCCTCGGCCTCGATGATCTGGTCGTGCTCCAGCGTGAAGACGCGGTAGTCCGACGCGTGGCCCGGCATGCCCGAAAGCTGCGGCTGGTTCTGCCGCGCGTCCTCGGCGGCGTCCATGTCCGAGCCCATCGCCTCTTGGACGTCGCCGTCGGCGTCCTGCTCGGCGTCGGCGCTCATCTCCTCGGTCTCGGCCTCGCCCTGGTCCTGGCGCTCGCCGTCTTGGCCCTCGTCCTGGCTGCCGCCCTCGTCCGAATCCTGCTCGCCGGAGCCGGGCGGGTCCTGTTCGTCCTGATCCTGGTCCTCGGAGGTCTGCTCGTCCGGCGGCAGCTCGGTGTCCTCGTCGAGCCCGAGATGGCGCAGCATCTCGCGCACCCGGAGCGCGAAGTCGCCCTGGTCGTCGAGGTGGCCGCCGAGATCGTGCATCTCGATGCCGATCCGGCCGTCGAGCATCTCGCGCCAGCGCTCGAGGATGCGCGCGTGCATGGTCGGCGCCTTGAAGCCCAAAAGCTTCTCGCGGGCGTACAGTTCGGCGACCTGGGCCAAGGCGCCTTCGTCCTGACGGTCGCCCTGGCCCTGCGCCTGGGCGATGTTGCCGTCCTGGGGTCCGGACAGGCGGGCGGCGGTGGCCGACGCGAGATTGCCGCGCACGCCCTCCATCGTGGCGCACCCCAAAGCCTCGCAACGGACCTGCTCCAGCGCGTCGAAGATCGCGGCGGCGACCTCGCCCTGGGGCTGATAGCGGCCGTGCAGCTTGGCGTCGTGGTAGCGGCGGCGCAACGCCACGCCGTCCGCCTCGCCGCGCACGCGGGCGACCTCCGAGGGATGCATGTCCGGCCGTGGCGACGACAGGCGCACGTCCGTCGCCTGATTGCTGCCGCGTCGACGGTCGTTGCCCTTGAAGCCGACGGTCAGGGTCGGTTCGTCGGCAATGGCTCGGGTGGCGGCGGCGACCGCCCGTTGAAACTCCTCGAGCCGGCGCTTCGGATCGCTCAATGCCGCCTCAGCTCAAGGTCACGCCCGCGGTCGATTCGCTCAGCTCCTGACCGAAGCACCGCTGGTAGTACTCGGCCACGATCTGCCGTTCGGCCTCGTCGCACTTGTTGAGGAAGGTGACGCGGAAGGCGAAGTCGATATCGTTGAAGATTTTCGCGTTTTCGGCCCAGGTGATGACGGCGCGCGGGCTCATTACGGTCGAGATGTCGCCGGCGATGAAGCCCGAGCGGGTGAGGTCGGCCAAGGCCACCATCTGCGCCACCGTCTTGCGGCCCTGGTCGTCGTCCCAGTGCGGCAGCTTGGAAGTGACGATCTCGCACTCGGCCTGATGGGTCAGGTAGTTGAGCTGGGCGACGATGTTCCAGCGGTCCATCTGGCCCTGGTTGATCTGCTGGGTGCCGTGATAGAGGCCCGAAGTGTCGCCGAGGCCGACCGTGTTGGCGGTGGCGAACAGGCGGAACGAGCGGTGCGGCGTCAGCACCTTGTTCTGGTCGAGCAGCGTCATCCGACCCTCGGCCTCCAGCACGCGCTGGATGACGAACATGACGTCCGGGCGGCCGGCGTCGTACTCGTCGAACACGAGCGCCACCGGGTGCTGGAACGCCCAGGGGAGGATGCCCTCCTGGTACTCCGTCACCTGCTTGCCCTCGCGCAGCACGATGGCGTCCTTGCCGATCAGGTCGATGCGGCTGATGTGGCTGTCGAGGTTCACGCGCACGCAGGGCCAGTTGAGGCGGGCCGCGACCTGCTCGATGTGGGTCGACTTGCCGGTCCCGTGATAGCCCTGGATCATGACGCGGCGGTTGTATTGAAAGCCCGCCAGGATCGCGAGGGTGGTGTCGCGGTCGAACCGGTAGGCCTCGTCCACGGGCGGTACGTAGGGCGTGCCGCACGAGAACCCGCTGACCTCCAGATCGCTGTCGATGCCGAAGGTCTGACGCACGGAAATGCGGATGTCGGGCCTCTCGGGAAGCAGGTCGATCTCGCCCGTGGCGGGCGCAACAGCCTTCGCGGCCAAGGTGTCTCTCCGGTTCGGCTGGTCCAAGGGAGATGGGGCCGTCAAGCGAACGCCCCGCAGTGCAAGAGGTAGGTATACGCCTCGTTGATCAACTTCAACCGCTCCTCCGCCCGGCGGTCGCCGCCATGCAGGTCCGGATGGTGGCGTTTGGCGAGCGACTTGTAGCGGCGCTTGACGTCGGCGAGTTCGGCGCGGGCGTCGAGCCCGAGCCGCCGCAGCATCGCCTCGGTCTTGGTCGCGAGCCGCCGCGGTGGTGGCGCCGGCTCGGGTTCCTGATCGCCCAGCACGCAGAACGGGTCGTCCAGAGTGAAGGAGAAGCTCTGCACGGGCGCACCATGGCGCCAGGTCGGACGGTGCCAGGTGACGTCGGCCCGGCGGTGACGCTCGATGTCGTCGGTGCTCATGCCGCGAAAGAAGTCCCAGCTCCGGTTGAAGGCCCGAACGTGCTCCAGGCAGAGCCATTGGTAGTCGCGCAGTTCGCTGCGCGAGCGCGGCGCCCGGAAAGTCCCCTCGGCGGTGCAACCCGGCCATGCGCAGGCGCGTTCCGCCGCCCGGTGGAGGGGCGGCGGGTCCAGATCGGTGCGGCGTTCGTCGCGGCGCTGGCGCATCGGCCGATTATGGGATGGCAGGGGCGGGTGCTCAAGCCGGGCGCGCGCTTGCGAGGTCTCGCTTCAGCGCATAGGAGACGCCGTCCTCGATCGTCCGTCCGAGTGGAACATGGTCCGGCTGCCCGCGCGTCATCAGGAGCTTTGGCACCTCGCCTGGCCCTTGATCCTGGCCAACTGCACCGTACCGCTGTTGGGCATGGTCGACACGGCCGTGGTCGGCCATCTGCCGGACCCGCACCACATCGGCGCCGTGGCGCTCGGGGCCACGACCTTCGCCACGCTCTACCTCGTGTTCGCCTCGGTGCGCATGGGCACGACCGGGCTCACCGCGCAGGCGGTAGGTGCCGAGGACGGCGCCGAGGCGCGCGCCTGCCTCGTCCGGCCGCTGGCGCTGGCCATCCTCGCGGGCGTGCTCCTCATCGTCCTCGGCGGGCCCATCGTCGACTTGGCCCTCCACGGGTTCCAGCCGACCGACGCGGTCGGCGCCGAGTTCCGGGTCTATGTCGGCTGGCGGCTCCTGAGCGCGCCGGCAGCGCTCGCCACCTTCGTCGTCCTCGGCTGGCTGCTCGGCAACCAGGACACGCGCAGCCAGTTCGTGCTGCTGGTCGCCGCCAACGCGCTCAACGCCGCCCTCGACGTCCTGTTCGTCTTCGGCTTCGGCTGGGGGGTGGCGGGCGTCGCCATCGCCACCGTGATCGCCGAATATGCCGGGCTCGGTCTCGGCCTCGCGCTTGCCTGGCGCCGCTGGCGGCGGCTGCCGGGCGGCTTCGATCTCGCCGTCGTCAAGGCAGGCGAGCGGTTCCGCCGACTGTTCCAGGTGAACGGCGACCTCATCGTCCGCACCCTCTTCCTGGAGGCGGTCTTCCTCGGCTTCGTCGCCCTCAGCGCGCGCCAGGGCGAGGTGCTGCTCGCGGCCAATGCCGTCCTCTTCAACATGATCATGCTCCAGGCCTATGCCCTCGACGGTTTCGCCTTCGCCGCCGAGGCGCTGGTCGGCCGTGCCGTCGGCCGCCGCTCGCAGCCCGAACTGGACGAGGCCTTCCGTGCCGGCGCCTTCTGGTCGATGGGCTTCGCCGTGCTGATTGCCCTGGCCTTCGCCGCCGGCGGCGGAGTCCTGATCGCGACCCTCACCGGCATCGACGCGGTGCGCGCGGCGGCCGCGACGTTTCTGGTCTACGTGATCGTCGCCCCGCTGCTCGGCGCCTGGGCCTATCTCTTCGACGGCGTCTTCTCCGGTGCCACGCAGACGCGCGAGCTGCGGAACGGCAGCATCCTCGCCACCGCCGTGTTCTTCACCGCGGCCCTGCCGCTCGCCGCCGCGTTGGGCAATCACGGCCTGTGGCTGGCGCTGATCGCGTTCCTCGCCGTGCGCGGCCTGTGGCTCGGCTGGCGCTACCGCCGACTGGCGGCGGCCGGCCTTTTCGTTCTCCGCCCGCAGACCGCTTGAAGACGGCGGCCCGGTTTCCTACCTGACGCTCGTGGATGCCGCATCGGGTCCACGTCCCGTTGGTTGCTCGAAATGGAGAACCGATCATGCGTACCATGGACCTCAGCCCGCTGTTCCGTTCCAGCGTCGGCTTCGATGCCCTCGACAAGCTCCTGGACACCGCGTTCCGCGAGAACGCCCAGGCCTCCTATCCCCCCTACAACATCGTGAAATCCGCGGCCGACCAGTACCGGATCGAGATCGCGGTCGCCGGTTTCGGCGAGGCCGACCTCGACATCACCCAGCACCAGAACATGCTGGTGGTGCGCGGCCAGGCGCAGAAGCGCGACGACGAGAAGGTCGAATACCTGCATCGCGGCATCGCGCAGCGTGCCTTCGAGCACAAGTTCCAGCTTGCCGACCATGTCCACGTCCGGGGTGCGCGCCTCGACCACGGCATGCTGACCGTCGAGTTGGTGCGCGAGGTGCCGGAGGCGATGCAACCGCGCAAGGTGGCGATCGGCAACGAACGGCCGACCAAGCCGGCCGGCAGGGTGATCGACGCGAAGGGCGAGGCCGCCTGACACGTCGATGACGACCGCGGGCGGCGGCATGGCAGCGACCCGCCGCCCGCACCGTCCGTCGGCGCGGCGCCGCGCTTGACAGACGAGGGTGCCTCGCGGTCCAACACCGTCATGGACGCAGAACCCGTCGAACGGCCGGTCTCGCCGCCCATCGCGGCGGTCGGTATCTCGTGCTGCCGCAAGACCGACGGCAATTTCCCGACGCACAGCACGGGCGAGAAGTACATCACCGCCATCACCGATGCGGCGGGGGCGTTGCCGTTCCTCGTGCCAGCGCTCGGCGCACGGCTCGACGTCGACCTCGTGCTCGGCCGGCTCGACGGCCTGTTCCTCACCGGCAGCCCCTCCAACGTGGAACCGCGCCACTACGCCGGCGGTCCGGAGCCCCTGAACAACAAGACGGATCCCGACCGCGACGCGACCACGCTCGCGCTGATCCGCCGTGCCCTTGCCCTGGACATGCCGCTGTTCGCCGTCTGCCGCGGCATCCAGGAGCTGAACGTGGCGCTCGGCGGCAGCCTGCACCAGGAGTTGCACCGGGTGGAAGGCCGCTTCGACCACCGCTCCGACAAGTCGCGGGCGCCGGTGGAGCGCTACGAGGACCGCCATCCGATCCGCCTCACGCCCGGCGGTTATCTGGCCGGCCTGCTCGGCGCCGAGACCGTCGGGGTGAACTCGTTGCACGGCCAGGGGCTCGACCGCCTTGCCCCGAACCTCGTCGTCGAGGCGGTGGCGGAGGACGGCACCGTCGAGGCGGTGCGCGTGGCCGACGCCAGGACCTTCGCCCTGGGCGTGCAGTGGCATCCCGAGTTCAAGCCGCTCGCGAGCCGCACTTCGACCCTGCTGTTCAGGGCGTTCGGCGAGGCGTGCCGCGAGCGGGCCTTGGCCCGGCAGGTCGCTCGTGTCGGTCGATAGCTGGATCCGCGAGCATCGGATCACCGAGATCGAGTGTCTGGTCTCCGACATTTCGGGCATCGCCCGCGGCAAGATCCTGCCGGCGGAGAAGTTCCTGCGCGGCAAGGGTGACGGCTCGCTCCGACTGCCGGAGAGCGTGCTGGTTCAGACCGTGACCGGCGACTACCCGGAGACGGTGTGGTCGGTGGTCGACCCGGTCGTGCGCGACATCCGCATGGTGCCGGACGCGACGACGATCCGCCTCGTGCCCTGGTACGACGAACCTACGGCGCAAGTCATCTGCGACTGCACCGACCATCAGGGCGAGCCCAACGAGATCGCCGCGCGCCAGGTTCTGAAGCGGGTGCTGGCGCTCTACGCCGCGAAGGGCTGGCGACCGGTGGTGGCGCCCGAACTCGAGTTCTATCTGACGCAGGTCAACGAGGACCCGGACTATCCGCTGCAGCCACCGGTCGGCCGGTCCAGGCGCGCCGAGACCGGGCGGCAGGCCTACGGCATCGAGGCGACCAACGAGTTCGATCCGATCTTCGAGGACGTCTACGACTGGTGCGAGGCGCAGGTCATCGACGTCGATACGCTGACCCACGAGAGCGGCGTCGCGCAGATGGAGATCAACTTCAACCACGGCGACCCGCTCGAACTCGCCGATCAGGTGTTCCTGTTCAAGCGAACGTTGCGGCAGGCCGCTCTGAAGCACGGCATCTACGCCACCTTCATGGCGAAGCCGATGGAGCGGGAGCCCGGCTCGTCGATGCATCTGCATCAGAGCCTCTATGCCCTGGACGGCGGCCACAGCCTGTTCGCCGGTCGGGACAGCGCCTATTCGCCGCTGTTCCTCGCCCACATCGCGGGTCTCCAGCGCTACCTGCCGGCGGCGATGCCGCTGATGGCGCCGACGGTGAACTCCTACCGCCGCCTGCGCCGCTATTCCGACGCGCCGATCAACACCCATTGGGGCTGGGAGAACCGGACCGTGGGCCTCAGGGTGCCGGAGAGCGCGCCGGAGAGCCGGCGGGTGGAGAACCGCGTCGCCGGCGCCGACGTCAACCCGTACCTCGCCATGGCCGCTTCGTTGGCCTGCGGCTATCTCGGCATGGTCGACGACCTGGAGCCGACCGATCCGTTGGAGGGCAGCGCCTATCGCCGGGCGCAGACCCTGCCGCGGCAGATGCCCGAGGGCCTCGCCAAGCTGAACGCCTGTAGGCCCTTGAAGGAGGTCTTGGGCGAGCGCTTCGTCGAGGTGCTGCTCGCCGTGCGCGAGGCCGAGCACGAGGCCTATCAGACGGTCATCTCGAGTTGGGAGCGCGAACACCTCTTGCTCAACGTCTGAGCGGCGGGCATAGCGCCCACGCCTGCCACGATCGGGATCGGCCGCATGGTCCAGACCGTCCGCGCGAGCTGGCCCCTGTTCCTGGGGCTCGCGCTCTTGATGCTCGGCAACGGCCTGCAGGGGACGTTGCTCGGGCTGCGCGCCGACATCGAGGGCTTTCCGACGGCCGTCACCGGCCTCGTCATGTCGATCTTCTACGCGGGCTATCTGATCGGCGCGGTCAGGGCTCCCGTGCTGATCGCGCGGGTCGGTCACATCCGCGTCTTCGCCGCCTTTTCGGCCCTCGCCTCGGCGGCGGTGCTGCTGCATGCCGTGTTTCTGCAGCCGGTTCTCTGGGGCGTCATGCGGCTGATCTCCGGCTTCTCGTTCGCGACCCTGTTCATCGTCGCCGAGAGCTGGCTCAACGGGCAGACCAGGAACGCCGACCGCGCCAAGGTGCTCGGTTTCTACATGTTCGTCGTCTTCGGCGGCATGGGTGCGGGCCAGCTTCTCCTGGGCCTCGCCGATCCCGGCAGCTTCGTCCTCTTTACCGCCGTGTCGGTGCTGGTCTCGGTCGCCGTGGTGCCGATGCTCCTGACCAGCGGCCCGGCGCCGGCGATCCCGCCGGTCCAGCGCATCGATCTTCCGGGGCTCTACCGGACGTCGCCCTTGGGGATCGTCGGCACGTTCGCCGCCGGGCTCACGGGCGGCGCCGTGTTCGGCATGGGGGCGGTCTTCGCCAGCCAACTCGGCCTGACGATCGGTGGCGTCGCCGTCTTCATGTTCGCCCTGATGATGGCGGCGATGCTCGGCCAGTTCCCGGTAGGTTACCTCGCCGACCGGTTCGATCGCCGGCTGGTCATCATCGTCGCGGCGTTCTCGGCGGGCGCCGCAGGTCTCGGCGCGGTCGCGGCCGACGGCCTCGGCACGCTCGCCCTGCTCGTCGTCACGGTGTTCGTCGCCTTTCCGCTCTACTCGGTGAGCGTCGCCCACACCAACGACCATCTCGACACGGGCGGCATGGTGGCGGCCGCCGGCGGTCTCATGATGGTGAACGGCTGCGGCGCGGCTTTGGGACCGTTCGCCGTCGGCTTGGCGATGACCGGGCTCGGCCCCGTCGGCTTCGCCCTGTTCGTGGGCGCGGTCTACGTCGCCCTCGGGCTGTTCGGTTTCTACCGTACGTTTAGGCGAGCCGCGGTGCCGCTGGACGAGCAGGGTCCCACCCTGCCGGTGCCCCGAGCCAGTCCCGTCGGCACCGCGCTGGCCCAGGAAGCCGCCGTCGAGCGATCGCCCGGCGAGCCGGTCGGCCTCGCGGAGAGCGGCGCCGACATCGGTGGCCCATCGCCCGACAAGCAGCCCAATCTGGTTTAGGAGCCCGGTTTTTGTCCGACCTGGACGTGTGCCCGCTCGTCAAGCCCGTTCTTCCGGTGTAGGTTGGAGGATACGTCGTGTGATGGGCTGCGGGCGATGCCCGTCGTTATCGGGGGCGGATCGTATGAGCCGGAAATTGTTCGTCGCCAACTTCCCCTACTCGACCGGCGAAGAAAGCTTGCGCGAGTTGTTCGCGCCGTTCGGCGAGGTCGAGGAGATCAAGATCATCTACGACCGGGAGACCGGGCGCAGCCGGGGTTTCGGCTTCGTGATGATGGAAACCGAAGAGCATTGCGTGACGGCGGCCGAGGCCTTGAACGGCGCCGATCTGGGTGGGCGCAGCATCGCCGTTCGCGTCGCCGAGCCGCGGCCGCACGGCGGCGCCGAGCGGGCCGACGGCGAGGCGCGCCAGGGGCCCAAGCGGTTCGCGCTGGCGCGGCC
Source organism: Geminicoccaceae bacterium (assembly GCA_050485385.1). GTDB lineage: Bacteria > Pseudomonadota > Alphaproteobacteria > Geminicoccales > Geminicoccaceae > RECO01. Next base: position 54,119 of record JBJHBG010000014.1, read on the forward strand.
CTGTCTCTTATAC